>DASRFZ010000146.1:0-28051 GCA_035651275.1 Mycobacterium sp.
CGGCCGTCGAGCTCGACCACGATCCCGACCGCGCCGCCGACGACGAGTACGTCGAGCGCAAGTACCATGAGGTGCAGGACAGCATTCAGGCCGGCATGGACGCGCTGGCCCGCAAGCGCGCACTCCCGCTATTCGGCTAGCCGTCGGCACAATACGAGCGGGTCGCCGCACCGAGCGCTTGGCGATAGAGCGGGTCGAGTTGGCGCGCGCTCGCCACGGCCTCGACGGTGTCGTCGCGCTCGGCCGCGCACTGCGGTGACTGCAACACCGCCCACTGGGTGGCGATTTCGTCGACCATCGTGTGGTTGAGACCGTCGATCGCCGCGCGGGAGGCCGACAGGTCCGGCGCAGTCGCCGGTGCGAGCGACGGGTCCAGTTTCCACTGCGCGAATCGGCTGTACTCGACGGCCTCGGTGGCGTTGATCTGGTCGGCGAAGACGCGCTTGACGTAGTCGGGGTCGATCCGATGCGCGACCGCGTCGCCGCTCACCGCCGTCATCACCTGTTCCACTCGCGCGGGGTCTTCGATGCTTCCACCTGATTTCCACTTGACCGCGGCGGCGGGGTCCGCCGTCAGCAGCCGCGTTGTTGCCGCGTCGACCAAGGCGGTCAACGGACCAGATGGCGTCGCCCCGCTCGGCGGCGCACCCGCGATCGATGTCGTCATCAGCACCACACACAAGCCTCGTTTCACAACCACCACAGCCAACAGTCTTAACAGTCGTGCTGTTTGACGGGCCGGATTTGCGGGCAGCCTCCTAGCACCCATCGTTGAACCCACGAACGAGATTGGACGGACCGGATCGTGAGCACAGAATCCAGCGACCAGGAAGACGTCGAACGCTACGAATCGGGACAGATCCGCGAGATGCCGGAGCCCACCGACGAGCAAAAGCAAGAGGCCGAGGAGATGCGCAAGGGCTATCAGGAAGAGCGGCCGACGACCGTGCTTCCCGGGACCGCCCACACGGTGACCGGAACCGCTGTCAACGACTGGGTCGACGACGAGGGCAATCCCAAGTTCGGCGAGGCGGAGAGCGACTCCGACGACGAGCACCGCACGCTCGAGAAGACCGACGACCGGGAAAACGTCGCGGACTCCGACTAGCCGTCGACGCGGAAGTTTGCTCACAGGCTGCATCTCGTACCATCGGGGGCGACCACCAAGCCCCAAGGACCGATTTTGCCGGAAACACCATCTGACGTGCCGACCTTGAAGCCGCACTTCGAGGACGTCCAGCACCACTACGACCTGTCCGACGATTTCTATCGGCTGTTCCTCGATCCCACTCAGACCTACAGCTGCGCGTACTTCGAACGCGACGACATGACGCTGGAAGAGGCGCAGATCGCCAAGATCGACCTGGCGCTGGGCAAGCTTGGCCTGCAGCCGGGAATGACGCTTCTCGACGTGGGCTGCGGCTGGGGCGCCACCCTGAACCGCGCGATCGAGCGTTACGACGTCAACGTCATCGGCCTGACGCTGTCGCGCAACCAGCAGGCGCATGTGCAGAAGCTGTTCGACAACTCACCGAGCCCCCGTTCGAAAGAGGTGCGGCTGCAGGGTTGGGAGCAGTTCGGCGAGCCGGTGGACCGGATCGTGTCGATCGGCGCGTTCGAGCACTTCGGCTACGAGCGGCACGCCCCGTTCTTCCAGAAGGCCTACCACGTCTTGCCGCCTGACGGAGTGATGCTCCTTCACACGATCATCAAGCCGAGCGACGAAGAGTTCAAAGAACGCGGTTTGCCGCTCACGATGCGGCTGTTGCGGTTCTTCAAATTCATCATGGAGGAGATCTTCCCCGGCGGGCGGCTACCGAAGGCCGAAGACGTCGAGAAACACGCGGCCAATGCCGGCTTCACGATCACCCGCAAGCAGCCGTTGCGATTCCATTACCAGCGCACGCTGGAGAGCTGGGCCGCGGCGCTGGAAGCCCACAAGGACGAAGCGATCGCGATCCAGTCGCAAGAGGTCTACGACCGGTACATGCACTACCTCACCGGGTGCGCAGAGCTCTTCCGCGACGGCTACACCGACGTCTGCCAGTTCACCTGCGAGAAGGCTCCCCGCTAGAGCATCACGACCCGGGGATCGCCGGGCGCGCTCCGATCTTCTCGATTGCTTCCACCACTGCGGCCGGATCATCCAGCGCGACAAATGTTTTGGCGTTCGGCACTTCGACGAGCGTGGCGTTCGGGAACTGCGCGGCGAGCCGGCGGCCAAGCGACGGCGTGAAGCAACGGTCGACCTGACCCCACACCAGCGTCACCGGCTTGGCGAACTGCGGAAGGCGCTCGGCCACTTCGGTCAGGTCGGTGGCGGCGACGTTGCGCAGCAGCTTCGCCAGGTCGCGGCAGATGCGCGTATCGTCGAGGCACGGCCGCACCCATGACTCCGTCAGCGCCGGATCCGGGTGGTTGAGCAACAGCCCGAACCCGAGCGGCGAGTGCCGCAGCGCCTTCACCCGCATCATCGCCATCAACGCCTTGATCGAGATCGGGCCGCGCAGCAACGCAAACGCCACGTCGAACGGGAACGGCGGGAACTTCTCGAACGCGTCGCAGTTCGTCAAGACGACGCGCCCGACGTGTTCGGGGTAGGCGTCGATGACCAACTGGCACAACCCGCCGCCGGTGTCGCTGCCCACCAACGTGACGTCCGACAGGTTCAGCGCGACGATCACGTCGCGGATCAACGTGGCGACCCCGCGCGGCGACAGGTCGGCGCCGTCACCCACCGGAATGGTGTGCGAACCCAGCGGCCAATCCGGTAGAATGCACCGGAATCCGTTGTCTGCCAACGCTTCTGCGACCTGCAGCCACAGCTGGTGATTGACCAGGATCCCGTGTACGAACAACACCGGCGGGTGCTCGGACTCTTCCGGACCCAACACGCGGTACTCGATCGTCGTCTGATCCAGCGTCAGCTGCGGCATGTCGGTTATCCTCCTAAGAACCTCAAGTTAGATACTGCTGGTATGAAAGTTACGTGCAGGCTGTATGAAAGTCAAGAGCGAGAGTAGAAAGCCGATCCGTCGGACCCAGGCCGAGCGAACGGCGGCCACCCGCGCGGCCCTCCTCGGTGCTGCCCGGAAACTGTTCGCCGACAACGGTTTTCATGCGGTCTCGACGCAGGAGATCGTGGCGGCGGCCGGGGTGACCCGCGGCGCGCTGTATCACCAGTTCGACGACAAGGCCGCCCTGTTCGCCGCGGTGTACGAGGAGATGGAACAGGAGATCGTCACCACGGTGGCAGAGCGCATCGTCGCCGCCGGGCCCGGCGACCAGCTCGAGGCGATGCGCGCCGGCGCGGGCCTCTTCCTCGACCTCTGTTCGACTCCCGACGTGGCGCAGATCGTGTTGATCGACGCGCCTGCCGTTCTCGGGTGGGAGCAGTGGCGCGCGGTCGGGATCAAATACGGCCTCGGCGTCATCGAGGCGATGCTCGGGCAGGGGGTCGCCGACGGGGTGATTCCCGAACAGCCCGTCCGACCCACAGCCCACGTATTGCTGGCCGCGCTCGACGAGGCCGCGCTCTACATCGCGCGCGCAGCCGACCCTGTTGCGGCCCGGGCGGAGATGGATGCCGTGAGCGACCGGTTGATCGCCGGCATAGCGCTCAAGCCTTCTCGACGACGTCCCTGATCCGCTCCAAAGTCTTGCGCATGTCGCGGATATTGCGGCGCCGGCGCAACCGGCCGATTGTCGCGGCGTAGACGGCGAGAACGGGCGTCGGCAGCAGGCGGAACGATTCCGTCACGTCCGTGCCGTCGCCACTCTCGACGAACTTGTAGTGCCAGTGGTTCGCCGGCTTGTCACCGATCAAGACGTCGAACGCGAACTCGTGGCCGGGCTCGCAATGCGTGACCCGGCACGTCGTCCAGTAGACCGGCCCGATCTCGTTGCGCTTGACGTGTCCGCGGAACCGGGCGCCGAGGGCGGGGCCGGTCGCGCCGTCGAGCCACTCCGATTCGAACACTTCGGGCGAAAACCGCCCGGTATTGCGGACATCGGAGACCAGCTCCCAGATCTTCATCGCCGGCGCGGCCATGTGCACTGTCACGGAACCTTCCATGCCGTGATCTAAGCAGAACGCATGGCCTGCGAGTCGTCGGGCTACGACGCCAACCAGCTCAATTCGTCGGGCAATTGCCCGCGCCAGTACGCGACGTCGTGCCCGCCCGGAGAGAAGCCACCCGCGACCGGCTTGCCGAGTTGCGCGACGAACTGTTTGGTCGCCGCGTAGAACCGATCGCCTGTGCCGCAGTCCACCCGGATCGGGATGGAGGCGAACTCGGGCCGGCCGAAGACCGTGTTGTTGGCCCAGTCATAGGAATTGTCGAACGCGCCGTCGTCTGTCGCAAGATACGACGTCCACAGGGCCGGGCTGACCGCGCAGATGCCCGCCGTGCGTGCCGGACCTAGCCGCGCACCGAGCAGCAACGCGCCGTACCCGCCCATCGACCATCCCATGAACGCGACTTTGGAGGTGTCGAGCCCGTGGCTGGACAGCATCGGCAGCAACTCGTCGAGCACCATCGCGCCCGAGTCGTCGCCGGACGCGCGGTGGTGCCAGTAGCCGTTGCCACCGTCGACACTTACGACTGCGAAAGGCGGCCGACCGCCATTGACCACGCGCGCCAGAACGTCGGGAACGCCCAAGTCCATCACGAACTTGGCGTCGGCGTCGTGGCCGTGCAGTGCGATCACCGGGCGAAGCGGCTGGTTTTGGCCCGGCGGGCGGGCGATCGCCCAGTTCGTGACGACGCCGCCGCGGGCCGCGGAGACGAACGAGCCGGTGACATAAGTCGGTGCGGCCGTCGACGCGGCAGCGGGCTCAGCCCCAGAAACCGCGGGTTGCAACAGGTTTGCCAACGTGTACGCGCCTGCCGCCAGGCCACCGGCCTGAAGGACTGCTCGCCGTGTCAGTTGGGTCACGCGCGCAATCATTTCAGTGTGCGCGCGGGGAGATTGAAACGCGAAGATACCAAAGCGATTACAGTACGGAAACTCTCAGCGCGGCGACGTGCTTCGCTGTCACGACGATGGGCAGAAAACCCATCTGCCGTCTTCGCGGATGAAGGTGAGCGTCGCGACATCTGGGCTCGAGTGGTTCGAAAAGGCCTCACTCGCCTCGACTTTGGCGGTATCCCCGGTCACGGTGATCGATTCGATCGTGAATTCGACCTGGCCGCTCTCGTCTCTGACTTCCCTGAAACTCTCCTCTGAGCGCTTCGCCTCGTCCTCCGTGCAGAAGTTGCCGAGCACGCGGTCGTAATCCGAGCTGTTCCATGCCACCTGCATGTTGGAGATGACCGCTCTGATCTGATCCTCATCCGACCCTGCGGCCGAGTTCGGGTGCGAGCGCGAACTCGTTGACCGTGAATGTTGCAGGAAGACAATCGGCAACACCACCGCGAGGGTCGCGACGATTCCCACCACGACGCCGATCACCACATTGCGTGCCGTATGGCTCTCCGGGTACGGAATCGCATCCTCGACCCAGAACTCCCACCCCGGCGGCGCCGGCGGCCACCGCGGATCGGGGTACCAGCCGGCAGGGGGAGTCCAGCCGGGCGGCAGTGGCCAGTAAGGCGGTGGGTTGAAACGCATGTCCTCTCCCGGAAGGCATCTCAGCCTAATCCAGCATCGGGTCTGACCGAACACGACCTGCGCTTACCTCGTCGGACCGCGCCTGACCATTACAGTGGCTGGCATGCCAAGAGCGATCCGGTACGGACTCGTCCTGACAGTCACCGCCGTGCTGTGGTTGGCGGCCCCCGCCGGCGCGGGGCTGGCGGCCGTCGTCACGTCCGCCGCGACAATTCCCGTCGCCGGTATCGAGCCGTCGCAAGGCCAGGTCGTCGGCGTGGCGATGCCGGTGACGGTGCGGTTCGCCAAGCCGATCACAAACCGCGCCGCGGCCGAAAAATTGATTCAGGTCTCTACGCCGACGAACACCACGGGGCGGTTCAACTGGCTGAATGACAATGCGGTGCAATGGCTCCCGAACGGGTTTTGGCCCGCGCACAGCGAGATCGAAGTCAAGGCGAACGGTTACACGACGCGCTTCGAAACCGGGTCAACGGTCCTCGGCGTGGCCAGCATCTCGCAGCACACCTTCACGGTGAGCATCGACGATCAAGTCGCTCGCGTGATGCCGGCGTCGATGGGCAAGCCCAGCCGGCCAACACCGGTGGGGAATTTCACCGCCTTGGAGAAGCAGCGCACCGTGACCTTTGACTCCCGCACGATCGGCATACCGCTCAGTTCGCCTGAGGGCTACCTGATTACGGGTCGGTGGGCGGTACGGGTGACGTGGGGAGGTGTCTACGTGCACTCGGCCCCATGGTCGGTGGCGTCGCAGGGCAACTCGAACGTCAGCCACGGCTGCATCAACCTCAGCCCCGAGAACGCGGAGTGGTATTTCAACACGGTGAGCGTCGGAGACCCGATCATCGTCCAGAGCTAGCGGCGTGAAGGTTCTTCGCGGTCGGTGAGGTGTCGACCGCGGCCGGGTCCGGCGACGTGCGCAACACCCGATCGGCCGTGCCCGCCGTCGTTACGGTGAACCAGTAGTGCTCGTTCTTGAAGTGGTGCAGCCGGTGGTGGCGCCAAACAGCCCGATAGGCACGAGTTTTCGGCTTGTAGTCGCTGTGGATGAGGTAATGCGTCCATTCGTAGCCCAGACCGAGAACAGTGAGAAATGTCACGTACGTCAGGCCCATCGGCACCCGCGGAAACGCCAGCAGCGCAACGGCGATCGCGGCTGGCAACACCCACAGCAGCGACTGCCACGGGATGAAGATCACCGGCACGTCGCGCGGGTCGAGGTGATGCTCACGATGCTTGCGCGCCAGCAGAGGATCGACAGCCAGCGCCCCGATGCGCCGCGGACGCCAATGCAGGATCACGACGTGGATGATCCACTCGAAGAACGGAAATGCCGCCACCATGGCCGCGACCGTGACGGCGTCGGTGTACTGCCAGTCGCCGAGAGCGACCCGGATGCTGAGCGCGGTGACCAACGTGGCCGCGATCATCCACGGCGACGGGTGCTTCCAGAACTCACGCCAGGCGTCCGACAGTGTAAAAAGCGTGCGGCTCATCGCTTTTCGTCTTCCAGCGCGCGCAGCGCCTCGATCAGTCCGGTGGTCGCCGGTTCCAGGAGTTCGCGTGCCGCCCGCTGCGCCTTGGCGGGCTCGCCTGCGACGATCGCATCGGCGAGTCGGCGGTATACGGCCGGACGGCCGACTTCCGCCGCCATGACCGTCGCCAGAGCAGGCAGCGCTGGCTCATAAGCGGCGCGAAGAGTGTTGTGCATCAACCGGAATACGACCGAGTCGGCACCGTCGACGACGTGATCCCAGAACGTCAGGGCGCGTCGCTGACGCTCAATCGGGTCGTCCTCGGCTTCCAGTGCGCGTACCGAATCATCCAGCAGCTCAGCCAGTTCGGGGCGGCGGCGCTGCGCGGCCAATTCGGCGACCTTCGGACCGTTGTGCAGGCGAGCCTCGAGGATGCTGCGAGCGACCGTCACGTCGAGCTCACCGCCGGGAAGGAGCAAACGGGGCAGCAGGTCAAGACCGGCGTGCCTGCGGAAGTCGCGCACCGTCGTCGAATCTCCTTGGCGCACTTCGACAATCCCCGCCGCCGACAACCGCTTGAGGGCCTCGCGCACTGCAGGGCGGGAAACGCCGAGTACCTCGGCCAGCCTGCGCTCGCTGGGCAACGCCTCACCCGGTTGCATCTCGCCACTGAGCACTTCGGCGACGATCTGCTCGAAAACGTCTTCGGGGACCGAGCGTCGGCTCACCGGTTGCAGCGCCATGCCCACAGCTTGCCGACAATACGGCCAGACGTCAAGTGGTCAGACCAATACCCCTGATTTTGGCCCCCAGTGGCGCCGCCGCTGGCGGCGGGTAGGCTCACGCGAGGTAATCGGACCATCAACCTCTTGGGTGCAGAACTGGACACGGTACTCGGTTTGTCGATGACGCCGACCGCGGTCGGCCTGGTTCTCGTCGAAGGCCACGAGGCTGACGGCGAAATCATGGACCAGGACGCCTTCGACGTCCCTACCCGCCGCGGCGCGACCGCGATCAGCGCATCTGAATACGTGGCCGGCGCGATGTCGCGCACTCGTGCGATCGCCGAAAAACGCTGGCCGCGCGCCATCGGAGTGACGTGGAGCGATGACTCCGAGTCGGAGGCATCGCTATTTCTGAAGTCGCTGACCGACGCCGGGTTCGACAACGTCGTCGCGGTCCGCTCGCCGGAGGCCGGGGAAGCGCTGGCGCGGGGGATCGGCCGCGCCGTCGGCTACGAGCAGACCGCGGTCTGCCTGCTGGAACCCGAAACCGTCGTGGTGTCAATGGTCGACACGCACGACGGGACTGTGCAGACGATCGCCCACCACGCCTACGACATCGGCAGCGGCCTGATCGGCTGGCTCGCCGACGCGTTCGACGTGAATGACTGGGATCCCGAGTGCCTGATTGTCGTCGGACCGGACGCGGGGATCGACGCGCTGGTGGGTCGCCTTGAGCGCGCGCTCGGTATTCCGGTCGTCGCGCCGGCAGAGGCCGAACTGGCCCTCGCGCGCGGGGCGGCGCTGGCCTCGGCGCAGATTCCCGACCTGACGCTCGGCTCTCCGTCGCGGTATACCGACCGACGGCCGACGAGGCGGTCCTGGCCGCTGCCCTACGCGGCGGCACTGGCCATGTTGGTTGTCGGCGTGGTGACGTTCGTCGTGTCGATCTCGCTGGTGGCCGGGATGAAGCTGACGTCGACCAGCGGCTCGCGGGCCACTCCGGCAACCCAGCATCCGGCGGCTCCGGCGCCACCGCCCGTCGTGGCCAAGCCTGCCCCGCCTCCCATCACACCCCCGCAGATGGTGATCGCCTCTCCGCCACCCGAGGCTCCGGCCACGTCCGTCGCACCTCCCGCGGCGCCCCCGACGGTCGAGGCGCACGTCAGCGCACCTGAAGAGGTGGCTGAGCCCCAGGCGCCCCCCGACAACCCGGGTCCGGCGCCGGATGCCCCGCCGTCACCGGCAGACGTGCCACCACCGCCGCCTGACGCTCCGCCTCCGGTTCCGCCGCCGTCGAGCAGTAAGCCGCCGCTGCTGACCCGGATCCTTTCGCATGTGCCCGGATTGCACTCCGCACCCGAGCCACCCGCACCGCCACCGTCGGACGTTCCGCCGCCGCCCTCGCCGTAACTTGGGGCAGATGCCTCACGCGCCTACACGCGCTGTCCGGCGAACATCGGTGCATGACCACCTCACCCTCACCCCGCGAGGCCGCTCTGGCGGTCCACGAACACCCCACGCTGCCGTCCGGAGACGACGAACGCGTCGTCGGCTTCGGCGTGATGGGCCTGCCGTTCGCCAGCGGGCACTACCTCGCGTTGCGTGACTTCCCAGCTGCCACATTCGGTCCCGGTTACCGCTCGGTGTGGCACCGCGACCCCGACGGGACGTGGACGTTCTACGCCACCACCCCCGGAACACAAAGCTGCTCAAGGTATTTCGGCTCAGCCACCCCCAATGACGCTGTCCAGTGCGACATCGATCTCGACTGGCTCTCGCCGTGGTCGCTGCTCGTGCGGATACCCGGCCTGTTGGAGTGGCAGGTCGACACGGCCGCGACTGCGGCCACGGGGTTGATGAGCCGGATAGGACGGCGACTGCCCGAGCGGGCGTGGACGAACCGGATGTTTCTCGCGGCGATGAGCCGCGCGGCCGGCCCGGCGCTGGGCATCGGGGAAACGCGGCTGTCCGGGACCGTGCCCAACGGGCAGCGTTACATGGTCGCGCCGACGCAGCTGTGGTCGGTCATCCGGTCATATGCCGTGCTCCGCGGCACCGACCTTGGCAGCGTCGAAGCGCTGGACCGGCAGGCGCGGCTGGGCGACTTCCGGTTGCCGCAAAAGGGGATATGCGTGGTCGGCCACGCTCACTTCGACGGACAATCGGCGAATGGCCTCACCCGCGCCTGACGCGAAGCTGCCCACTCGGGCGGATCTGCTGGCCGCATTGTCGGTGGCGATCGATCTCGGGCTGGGCCAGCCGGCAGAGCACATGTTGCGGTCCGCGCTGATCGCGACGAGGATCGCCGACCGGTTGCAACTGGATCGCTACGCCCGCGACACGGTCTACTACGCGACGCTGATCATGTGGATCGGATGTCACGCCGATTCGCACGAGTACGCCCGCTGGTTCGGCGACGACATCGCCGTGCGCCACGACGCGTACTTGGTCGATTGGTCGGGGCTGCCCTATCTGAACTTCTTGCTGCGCAACGTCGCTCGCGGCGAGCCGCTGCTGCGGCGCCTCAACGTGATGGCGGCATTGTTCGTCAACGCGCGCGGCCAGCTCGCACAGCTCATCCACTCTCATTGTCTGTCTGCCGGTCTGCTCGCTGAGCGGATCGGCGTCGGCGCCGATGTGCAAGCGGCGCTTGCCTTCACGTTCGAGCGGTACGACGGCGGCGGCCTGCCCGCGGGCGCCCGCGGCGACGACATCCCGTTGCCGATGCGTGTAGCCCAAGTCGCGGACATGGCTGAGGTGCACCACCGCACCTACGGCATCGAGGGTGCTGTCGCGATGGCGCGCAGCCGCCGAGGCGGCCAGTTCGATCCGCATGTTGTCGACGTGTTCGTCGACGACGCCGAACGGATCTTGACTGTGCCGCCGCCCGGCGAGGTGTGGCGCAGCGCGCTGCGCGAAGCGCCCGACCATCGCCAGCCGCTCGACGAACAGTCGTTGGACTCACTTCTTGTCGCGCTCGGTGACTTCGTGGATCTGAAATGCCCATTCACCGTGGGTCATTCACGAGCGGTCGCGCGCATCGCCGGTGACGCCGCCAAGGCCGTCGGACTCGACGCCGACACCATCGCGTTGACTCGACGCGCGGGGCACGTCCACGACCTCGGCCGCATCGGCATCTCCAACCAGATCTGGTCCAAGGCCGGTCCGTTGACCGCCGCCGAGTTCGAACGGGTCCGGCTGCATCCGTATTTGACAGCCCGCATTCTCAACCAGGTGCCCGGACTCGAACGCGTCGCGCAGTTGGCGAGCAACCACCACGAGTGCGTAAACGGATCGGGGTATCCGCGCGGCCTCGGCGAAACCGTGTTGACGCTGCCGGACCGCCTGCTCGCCGCCGCTGTGTGCTACCAATCCGCCCGCGAGCCAAGGCCATACCGCGACGAGATGAGTCCTGACGCCGCCGCGCGCCGGCTGCGAGACCGGGCGAGCGACGGCGCGTTCGACCCGGTCGCCGTCGACGCAGTTCTGCATGCCGTCGGCCAGCGCAATGAACGGCCCTCTCCGCGTCCGCACGGACTCACGCCCCGTGAACTAGAGGTGCTCACGCTCGTTGCACGCGGCGCCTCCGACAAGGAAATCGCTGCGGCCCTGGTGATTTCGCAGAAGACGGCACGCAATCATGTTGAACGCATCTACGCCAAGATCGGCGTGTCGAATCGGATCGGCGCCAGCATGTACGCAATGCGCCACGGCCTCGTAACCTAGTGCTGGACAGGGCACTTGCCGGTGTAGTCCACCTGCCAGTGCTTGATTCCGTTGAGCCAGCCCGATCTCAGCCGTTCGGGCTTGGCCAGCGGGGTGAGGTCGGGCATCTCGTCGGCGATCGCGTTGAACATCAGGTCGATGGTCATCCGCGCCAGGTTCGCTCCGATGCAGTAGTGCGCGCCCGTGCCGCCAAAACCGACGTGCGGGTTGGGGTCTCGCAAAATGTTGAACGTGAACGGGTCGTCGAAGACGTCCTCGTCGAAGTTGGCTGACCGGTAAAACATCACCACCCGCTGGCCCTTCTTGATCTTCACGCCAGACAGTTCGGTGTCTTCCAGAGCGGTGCGCTGAAATGATGTGACAGGCGTTGCCCAGCGCACGATTTCGTCGGCAGCGGTGGCGGGACGCTGTTGCTTGAACAGCTCCCACTGGTCGGGGAAATCGGTGAACGCCATCATGCCCTGGGTGATCGAGTTGCGCGTCGTCTCGTTGCCGGCGACCGCGAGCAGGATGACGAAGAACCCGAGTTCGTCGTCGGAGAGCTTGTGACCCTCGACGTCGGCCTGGACCAGCTTGGTGACGAGGTCTTCGCCCGGCTTGTCAGCGCGTTCGGCAGCAAGCTTCATCCCGTACATGATCAGCTCCATCGAGGCGGTGATCGCGTCGTTGTCGGCAAACTCCGGATCCATGTCGCCGACCATCTGGTTGGACCAGTGGAACAACTTCATCCGGTCTTCCTGCGGTACACCCATCAGTCCGGCGATCGCCTGCAGTGGTAGTTCGCAGGACACCTGCTCGACGAAATCGCCGGTCCCGTTGGCGGCCGCCGCCTTCACGATGTTGCGGGCACGCTCCTTGAGGTCGTCTCGCAACCGTTCGACCGAGCGCGGCGTGAACGCTCGCGAGATGATCTTGCGCAAATGGGTGTGATGCGGCGCGTCCATGTTCAGCAGCACGAACTTGCCGCGGTCGATCTGCTCGTCGACCGTGCCGTCCTTGTAGCGGGGGAGCGCGGTCTTCGCCAAGCTGGAGAACACGTCGCTGCGCAGCGAAACCTCTTTGACGTCTTTGTGTCTGGTGACCACCCAGTAGCCGCCGTCGTCGAAGCCGCCGACACCCACCGGCTGTTCGTTCCACCAGATCGGCGCCGACTTCCGCATCTCGGCGAGTTCTTCGACGGGCAGGCGCTCGGCGTAGATGTCGGGATCGGTGAAGTCGAATCCGGGCGGGAGGTTCGGTGTCGGCGTCGGTGTCGGCATGGACGCGCTTCCTCTCGGTAGAACGTGTTCTCATTGGCCCTAAGGCATTGCTACACCACCAACCCGTGTCTCGTCACGGGCTCGCCGAAGTTGACAGGCAATGTCAGCGCAGCGCGTCCGCCGTGGCCTGGTCAGCGGGCAGAAACGCTTCGATGCTCAGTTCGGCCGCGGTCAGGTCGAGCGCGGTGCCGAACGTGGTGACCGTGCTCAAGAACGTCAGTAGTTGCCCGGCGCTGGTTCGCAGCCGCAGCGGCACGGCTACGCCGCCCAGATCGTAGGCGCCCTGCTCACCGCCGGGGTACGACTCGATTTCGGCGAGCAATGACGCCAGTTGGTCCGAGCCGCTGACCGCGACCTCACGGCGAAGCCGGCCAAGAACGTGGTGGCGCCACTCCGCGAGGTTTTCGATGCGGGGCGCCAGACCCTCGGGGTGAAGCGAGATGCGCAGCGCGTTGGGTTGCTCGAGCAGGTGCGGTGCCACGCCGTCAAGCAGGACGCCCGCACCGGCGTTGACCCGCAACACCTTCCAGCCGTGGTCGACCGCGAGGCACGGGAACGGTTCGTACGCGGCGAGGACTTGTTCGACGCCTTCTCGCACGGCTGCCATGTCGGGATCGTCGAGCGATCGCTCCGCGAACACCGGGGCCAGGCCGGCCGCGACGAGCAGATGGTTTTGTTCGCGGGGCGGTACCTCGAGTGCCTCGGCCAGGCGCAGCACCATCGCGCGGCTGGGCACCGACCGGCCCGTCTCCACGAAGCTGACGTGTCGCGACGAGACGTCCGCGGCCAGCGAGAGGTCGAGTTGGCTCATGCGCCGGCGCTGCCGCCAGTCACGCATCAGTTCACCGAATTGGGTCGTCACCGTCCCAGTTTCTACCTCTGAGGTAATTGCCGCCCTTACCTGCTGGCGGCAGGCTTGGTTTATGGCCGACGACACTCGCGAGATGCCGGTTCCCCGGTGGCTGCGCGTCGTGATGGTCTCCGACCGCGCCGGATCGGCGTGGTACGTCGGCACCGGCTTCTTCTTCGCGCCGATTCTCGCGGTGCTTTCGCCGTGGCACGCGGTCACGGTCGCGCTGTGGGTGCTGATCGCTCTCGCCGGATTGTGGCTTGGCCTTCTCGGTATCGCGATGGCCACCGGCTTGGCGATGGTGCTGCGTACGGGCCGCGAAATACCGGAAGACTATTGGTGGTCACTCGTCGGCGACTACAGGCACGCCGCTACACGCAACCGGTGATGTTGATCCGCCGGCCGACCACACCAAAGCGAGCCGATTTCTGCACCAGGGCTGCCGAAACTGCGGAACTCACGACCATGGTGCAGATTCGGCGAATCAGCACATGCCCTAGACCGAGGCGGCTTCGTTCAGCTCGTTGAGCGTGTTCGTCGCCTCCAGGTACTCCTGCACCCAGCGCTCGATCACCGTCGCGGTCTTCTCCACCTTGGTGAACTGGCCGACCACCTGACCGACCGGGTTGAACGCGACGTCGATGGTTTGGTCGGGGTATTTGTGCGTGGCGGCCACGGCCATGCCCGACACCATGAACTGCAACGGCATGCCGAGGGGCTCGGGGTTGCCCGGCGTCTCCCATGCCTCGGTCCAGTCGTTGCGCAACATGCGCGCGGGCTTGCCGGTGAACGACCGGCTGCGGACGGTGTCGCGGCTGGTCGCCTTCGCGTAGGCGGCCTGCTGCACGGGCGTGTTCTCGGCTTCCTCGACCATCAGCCACTGGGACCCGGTCCACGCGCCCTGCGCGCCCAACGCCAGCGCCGCGGCAATCTGCTGACCGCTGGCGATGCCGCCCGCCGCCAGCACAGGCACCGGCGCGACCTCCTTGACGACCTGCGGCCACAGCACGATCGAGCCGATCTCGCCGCAGTGCCCGCCGGCTTCGCCGCCCTGGGCGATGATGATGTCGACACCTGCGTCGGCGTGCTTGCGGGCCTGCGACGGCGAGCCGCACAGCGCGGCGACCTTGCGACCCTCGTCGTGAATGTGCTTGATCATGTCGGCCGGCGGCGTGCCCAGCGCGTTGGCGATCAACGTCATCTTGGGGTGCTTCAGCGCCACGTCGACCTGCGGGGTCGCGGTGGCCTCGGTCCAGCCCAGCAGCCGCAACGCGTTCTCGTCACTATCGTCCGTCGGGACGCCGTGATCCTTGAGAATCTTCTTCGCGAAGTCGAGATGGTCTTGCGGGACCATGTCCTGCAGCATCTTCGTCAGCTCTTCGGCCGAGAGGTTCGCGTCCATTCCCTCGTACTTGTTGGGGATCACGATGTCCACGCCGTACGAGTGGTCACCGATGTGCTCGTCGATCCAATTCAGTTCGATCTCAAGCTGTTCGGGCGTGAAACCGACCGCACCGAGCACGCCGAACCCGCCGGCCTTGCTCACCGCGACGACGACGTCGCGGCAGTGCGTGAAAGCGAAGATCGGGAACTCGATGCCGAGTTCGTCGCAAATGGCGGTGTGCATTGCCTGCTCCTTGAAGTTCGAGTTGAAGTCCGAGGCGGACGCCGAACTGAAACGTGTTCTAGTTTAGTCCACTATAACCGTCCCGCTTCTGGTTCATATCGGTTCGGTAAGGCGCGCAAGTGTCACTTGAGTCACACCAGTAACACCCATACCTTCGGGCTGACCTAGACGTCAACGGGATGGGAAACCACATGTCACGCACCGGCATTCGCATTGCCACATTCGGGGCCTTCGCAGGAGGCCTGCTCACAGCGTTCTTCGCGCTCAGCCCAACGGCCGCGGCCGAGCCGGCACCCGCAGCTCCCAGCGTGCCGGGTGTCGACCTCGTCCAGCAGCTCGCCAACGCGCCCGCGATGGCGTCGCAGTTCCTGCAGAACGCGGCCAACATGCTGAACCCGACGCCGCCGGCCGCCGCTCCGGCCACGCCGCCGCCGACCGCGACCGGTTCCATCAACCTGCCGCAGCTGCCGGGAATGACGCCGGCGTCCGCGCCGCTGACCTCCGCGGTCGGTACCGCGCCACCGGCGGCAACGCCTGCTGCGCCTGCTGCGCCTGCGGCACCTGCGTCGTCGATGCCGCTGCTCAACCAGCTCCCGCTGCCGGGCAGCATCGCGTCGATCGCGCAGAGCATTCCAGGCATCGGCACGAATCCGGCAGCGATTCCGTCGATCACGGCTCCGATGTCGACAGGTCCGATGACGCCGCCGGCCAGCACGCCGGGAGCGCCCGGGCTGCCGCCGAACCTGGACCCGTTCGCGGCGCTTCCCTGACACACCGACCGCAAAGACAGCGCAGCCGCTTGCCCTTACCGACCAGGCAAGCGGCTGCGTTACGTTGCCAGAGTGGATGAGCGCGCGTACGTAGAGCTTGACGGGCTGGCGCTGGGCCAACTGGTCGGCGCCGGTGAGGTCAGCGCCATCGAGCTGCTGCACATCGCGCAGGCCCGTGCCGACCGAATCAACCCGCGGATCAACGCGATCTGCGCGCGACTGGACCAACGTGCCGAACAGCGGGCGAGCGGCGAGCTCAGCGGACCGTTCGCCGGCGTCCCGTTTTTGACCAAGGACCTGCATCAAGACCTGGCCGGCACGAAAACGACCGAAGGCTGCCGCGCGCTGGCGGACCAGACCATCTTCGATACCAGCACGGTGGTGCAGCGCTGGCTCGACGCCGGCGTCGTGATCTTCGGAAAGACCAACACTCCAGAGTTCGGATCCAAAGGCGTCACCGAGCCGGAACTCTTTGGGCCAACACGCAATCCATGGGACCTCGACCGCACGCCGGGCGGGTCGTCGGGCGGCGCGGCAGCGGCCGTCGCGGCGGGCATCGTGCCGGTCGCGGGTGCCAGCGACGGCGGCGGCTCCATCCGCATCCCCGCCGCATGCACCGGGCTGGTCGGGCTGAAGGCCGGCCGGGGACTCATTCCGTCGGGTCCGCGCCACAGCGATTTACTCAACGGGCAGGCCACCGACGGCGTGGTCTCCCGGACCGTGCGTGACACCGCCGCGATGCTCGACGTGCTCGCCGGACCCGATGCGGTGTCGGCATTCGCACCGGCCTTGCCCGCCAAGCCTTTTCAGGAAGACCTCGATCGGCCGCCGAACCGGCTGCGCATCGGGTTCACCACCTATTCGGCGGTCCGCGGATCAGCCCATCCGGAAGCCACTCGTGCCGTCGAGTCGGCGGCGCGGCTGCTGACCGACCTCGGGCACGAGGTCGAGGAGGTGACTCCGGCCTGGGACGACCAACAGCTCGCGCGCGACTTCCTCACTGCCTGGTTCGTCCACCAGGCGATCGACGTCGCGCGGATCAAGCGTGACACCGGCGCGAAGGACGACGGCTTCGAGCAAGACACCCGCATGATGGCCGCGCTGGGCCGCGCCACCAGCGGCGTCGACCTGCAGGCCGCCCAGGAACGCCGGCACGACTACATCGCAGCGGTTGCGCACATGCATTCCGAGCACGACCTGTTGATGACGCCGACGCTCGGTGAACCACCGATTCGTGTCGGGTCGCTGAACCTCCCGGCGGTGATGCGCACTGCGGCCGAAGGGATCCTGCGCACGCGGACCACCAAGATTTTGCAAGTCACCGGCATCGCCGACGAGATCATCCAGCGCAACCTCGGCTGGGTTCCCTACACGCAGCTGGCAAACATCACCGGTCGCCCCGCGATCAGCCTTCCCCTGCACTGGACACCGGACGGCCTACCGATGGGCGTGCAATTCGTCGCGCCACTGACCGGCGAGGGGCTGCTGCTGCGACTGGCGCGCCAACTCGAACTCGCCGCACCCTGGGCGGAGCGCCGCCCACCGCTGTTCCCTTAGCACCGAGCGGCCACTTATCGCACGCTTTTGTCGAATTTTCGTGTAATAAGTGGCCATTCGCCGCGCACTAAACCGTTGCGCGGCAGGTGATTTCCATGCTGTCGGCATCGCGGGCCAGGAAGTTGACGCTGACATAGCCGTTGTCGGGATCGCGGACGTACTCCAGATACGGTTTGGTGTCGTCCATGTCGGTGTTGTCGGCGACCACCAGCGCACCGGACGACAGCCGCGGCTCCAGCAGCTTGATCACCGGAAGGTAGAACTCCTTCCACCCGTCCAGCAGCACAAAATCCACCGGGCCGTCGAGTGATTCCAGCGTGGTGAGTGCGTCACCCTCGAGCACGGTGATCACGTCGTCGAGTCCGGTCTCGGCGAACGTCTTCTTCGCGGCCGCGACCTTCGCCGCGCTCAGCTCGGTGGTGACGACGCGACCAGAACCGTTGTCGCGGACCGCCGAGGCCAGATGGATCGCCGAAATACCGAGGGACATGCCGAATTCGACGACGGTGTTCGGGCGGATCCCGCGGACCAGTGCGTACAGCAGTCGCCCGGCCACGGGTGTAACCGGCAGGTAGAACTCGCTGAGCGCGTCGGCGCGTTCCTGCGGGGTTGCCGACGGCTGAAAGAGCGAGGCACGCCGGTCCCGCAGTGCGCTCATCTGCTTCGCGCTCTCGCGGTACATCCGGTCGAGGGCCTGTGCGACTTTCGGATTTTGCAGTGTGGTCGTCACGAAGTCGAAAGTAGCAGCCCGAGGAACGCGAGCATCAAGCCGAAGCACAGGACGTGGTCGCGAAAGATTGCCAATGCCAGCCGTGTCTGCGTCGCCGCGTCGTCGGCTCGCGAGCCGAGCCGGACAGCGTTGGGCACGGTCCGCAGCAGCGCCAACACGATCGGCACAAGCGCAAGCGCCGACAACGCGATCATCAGCCACACCGGATCGCCAATTGACGCCCAGCGAAAGCCCAACGCGCCCAACAGGATCAGCATGACGGCCACGATCAGCGCGCTCATCGGCCGAGACGTCGTCGTCGCGCGGCGGTAATACGCCGCGATCGAGTCCAGCGCGCCGTCGTGATCAGTCAGCACTTGGACGTCGAAGATCAGGTCCATCCACAGGACCGCCAGCAGGAAACCCGCGCACGCGGCGGGCACCAGCGTCATCGCGCGAAGCGGGTGAGCGCCGCCCAGCCGACGCTGGCCACCGTGCGGGCCGACCGGACGTGGTTGCGGCCGCCCGGTCCGGAGACGTGAAGCACCGGCCAACCACGCTCGGCCGCGATCGCAGCAAGTTTGGGTCGCGGATTGACGGGCCGCGGATTGCCGACGAGCGACATCAACGCCACGTCTTCGTTGCCGTCGGCGTAGAAGTAACTGTCTTGCAAGTCAATGCCTTTGGCGCCGCAGAGCTGCGTCACTGCCGCGGCCTTGCGTGACCCCCAGATGATGGGGCGGGCGATGTTGCCGGTCAGCAGGCCGCGCTCGTCGAGTTCGAAATGGTTGCACAGCACGTCGGTGATTCCGAGGAAGCGGGCGACGGGTTCCGCGTGGATCGTGAGTGCCGACGAACTCAGGATCACCGAGTGGCCGCGGTCTTGGTGCGCTTGCACGATTTCGCGCATCTGCGGGAACATCCGCCCGGCGATGTGATGCTGGAACAGCTGCTCACCGAGCTCGTCGAGCTCGGCGAGCGACTCGCCGCGCAGATAGCCTGCGGCCCTGGCGAGAAGCCGCTCGAATTGCATGCGGCCGAACCGATACCGCAACGACGCCTCGAGCACGCCCAGAACTTCGCCAATGCTGGCCTGGCCGCGCCTGATCCGGTCGCCCGCATGCGCGGTCGCGGTGAAGCCGGCGACCAGCGTGCCGTCGAGGTCGAAGAACGCGCCCACATGCGGGCCGGGCGGACCCGCGCCGATCGCTGCGACCATGTCGGCTGCCATATCCGCAGTCTGACAGACTCACCGCCATGACCATCCGCGTCGCCCACATCGGCACCGGCAACGTCGGCCGACTCGCGCTCACCGGAATCCTCACCAATCCCGCGTTCGAACTGACGGGAGTGTGGGTGTCGTCCGACGCGAAGGTGGGCAAGGACGCGGGCGAGCTCGCGGGGCTCGACTCCGCGACCGGAATCGTGGCGACCAACGACCTCGACGCCCTGCTTGCCGCCAAGCCCGACTGCGCGGTTTATTGCGCGATGGGCGACAACAGGCTGCCGCAGGCGATGGACGACTGCCGGCGCATTCTCGCGGCCGGGATCAACGTCGTCGGGTCGTCGCCGGTGGTGCTGCAATACCCGTGGCAGGTGCTTCCGGACCAGTACATCGCTCCGTTGGAAGACGCTGCGCAGGAAGGTAATTCGACGATATTCGTCAACGGAGTCGATCCGGGGTTCGTCACGGACCTCATTCCTCTCGCGCTCGCGGGCACATGCCAACGCATCGAGCAGGTGCGGTGCATGGAGATCGCCGACTACGCGACCTACGACGGCGCGACGGTGATGTTCGACGTGATGGGCTTCGGCCGGACGCTCGACGAAGTGCCGATCCTGTTCCAGCCCGGCGTGCTCAGCATTGCGTGGGGGTGTGCGTTGCGGCAGATGGCGGCGGGCCTGGGCATCACGCTCGACGAGATCACCGACTCATGCGAGCGCGAACCCGCGCCGGAGGCGTTCGAGATCGCCGCCGGCCACGTGCCGAAGGGCAGCGTTGCCGCGTTGCGGTTCGAGATCCGCGGCATGGTCGGCGGCCGGCCCGCGATCGTCGTCGAGCACGTCACCCGGTTGCGCGGGGATCTTCGCCCCGACTGGCCGCAGCCCGCGCAGCCCGGCGGGTCGTATCGGGTCGAGATCGTCGGCGAGCCGTCGTACTCCGTCGACGTCTGCCCGTCCAGCAGCAAGGGCGACCACAACCACGCGGCGATCGTCGCGGCGGCCGGACGGATCGTCAACGCGATCCCCGCGGTGGTGGCCGCGCCGCCAGGGATCAGAACGACGCTCGACCTTCCGCTGGTGAGCGGCAAAGGTGTGTTTGTAACAGGTTCTAATTCCTGAGGTAGCGTGACCCGTCATGGGACGCGTGGACGGGAAAGTGGCACTGATCAGTGGCGGCGCGCGAGGCATGGGCGAGTCTCATGCGCGCATGCTCATCGCCGAGGGCGCCAAGGTGGTGCTGGGCGACATCCTCGACGACGAGGGCAAGGCACTGGCCGACGATCTCGGGGAGGCGGCGCGCTACGTCCATCTCGACGTCACGCAGCCCGACCAGTGGAAGGCGGCCGTGTCGACCGCGGTCGACGAATTCGGCACGCTCAACGTCCTGGTGAACAACGCCGGCACGGTGGCGCTCGGCCCGCTGGCGACGCATGACCTGAAGAAGTGGCAGCAAGTCCTCGACGTGAACCTCACCGGCACGTTCATCGGCATGCAGTCGGTCGTCGAGCCGATGACCGCGGCGGGCGGCGGCTCGATCATCAACATCTCGTCGATCGAAGGCCTGCGCGGCGCGCCGTGGGTGCACGGCTACGTCGCGTCGAAGTGGGCGGTGCGCGGCCTGACGAAATCGGCGGCGCTGGAGTTGGCGGCGCAGAAGATCCGGGTCAACTCGATTCATCCGGGCTTCATCCGCACGCCGATGACCAAGCATCTGCCCGACGACATGGTGAAGGCGCCGCTCGGTCGTCCGGGCACGCCGGACGAGGTATCGACGTTCGTGTTGTTCCTCGCCAGCGACGAGTCGTCGTTCGCGACGGGGGCCGAGTTCGTCATGGACGGCGGGTTGGTCGCCGATGTGCCCCACAAGGAGTTCTAGCTTTCTTTCGCGAGCGTGCGTGTCCGCTGTGCGACACGCCGGGAAAACTCTGCGTTCCGAGGGCGCGTACCTGATGACGCCGTCCAAGGTTGGGAGTTGTCTCGACGCGGACGACGCCGACTGGATTCGCTTCGCACAACACTGGGACGAGCTGATGCCCGACACCTATGCCGCGGAACTCGGCACGAGACGGCTGCGACGGTACGGGCACTTTCGCTTCGCCGACGGGGTGGCGACGCCGATGCCGCACGACGCATTCGTACAGCCGGACGACTCCAATCCGCTGTACCTGCAACGTGATCGATACTTCGAGCCGCTGACCGACGCATTCGCAGACGACCCATTACTCAAGCGCCTGCTGACACTGCTCGGCCGACTGGCCGCCGTACTCGACAACGTTGCGGTGTGGAGCGCGAAGGTCACGCCGTTCCGCGTCCTCGCGTCGGCCGAGGACACCGGCCAGCCGACACCCGAGGGCCTGCACCGCGACGGCGTGACGCTCGTCAGCTCGCTATTGATCAACCGGCACAACGCGAGGGGCGGGGAAAGCTCAGTGGTCGACATGAACGGCAACTCCGTTCTGACAACAACACTTTCGCAGCCCGGCACGCTGCTTCTCGGCGACGACCGTCGAACAATGCACGGCGTCAGCCCGATTCGGCCGATCGACACGAACAAGCCGGCGCGCCGCGACGTACTGGTGATCACGTTCGCGCCGGCGCTCGCGTCGAGTGTGGACTTAATGCACGCTATCCGCGAAAAAGCGTGTAACAACTCCACTCTCGGTGTCGCAGACGGTGGCCGCTAGCATTCCCGGGTGGCCAAACTCGAGCTGTCCCGTGATCTGTCGCTGAACCCCGACGAGGCGTGGGCACACGCGTCGAACCTGTCTGAGCTGGGGGACTGGCTTGTGATGCACGACGGCTGGCGCTGCGAGCTTCCCGACGAACTCACGGTGGGCGCGCAGGTGATCGGCGTCGCCAAAGCCAAGGGCCTGCGCAACCGCGTCACGTGGACGATCCAGAAGGTCGACCCACCGCAACTGCTCCAGATCACCGGCGACGGCGTCGGCGGGACGAAGTACGCGTTGAAGATGACCGTCGCCCCGACAGCGTCAGGTTGTACGTTCACGGTCCGGATCGACTTGGGCGGCAAGCCGTTGTTCGGACCGATCGGGGCGACGGCCGCCCGCGCGGTCAAGGGCGACATCGAGCGGTCGATCAAGAGGTTCGAGGAGCTGTACGCGTAGCTGCCGCAAACGCCTCTGCGGCAGCGTCGCCGTGCACCGCGAAGACCACGCGTTGCAGCGTGCGCGGCTGGTGCTGACGAACCGCGCCGACCACCAGCCGGGCCGCGTCGTCGACAGGAAAGCCGCCGACGCCGGTCCGCCGAGTTCCATTGTGGCCGCGTGGATTACATAATGTGCCGGCATGTCGCCGGCGGTGGTCTCGACCGCCGCGCCGAGACCGATCGGCGCTTTCTCGCGCGACTAGCGCTGCAGTTCGGGCCCGCCGGCTCGGGCGATAGCGGCAGCCACGCCGCCACCGTGTCGCAGCTCGGTGTTGGCCGCGTTGGTGATCGCGTCGACGTCCAGCGCGGTCACATCTGCCTGAAGAACCTCTAACTGGAGCATGGCTCTATTGTCAGTCCGGTGAGCGCACGCGCGGGCATCGTGGTCACTGGAACCGAGGTTTTGACGGGACGAGTCCAGGACCGCAACGGACCGTGGCTCGCCGACAGGCTCCTTGAACTGGGCGTGGAGCTTGCGCACATCACGATCTGCGGAGACCGCCCGAAGGACATGGACGCGCAGTTGCGGTTCATGGCCGAGCAGGGTGTCGATCTGATCGTCACCAGCGGCGGGCTGGGACCGACCGCCGACGACTTGACCGTCGACACGGTGGCGCGCTTCTGCGGGCGCGACCTGATTCTCGACACCGAACTCGAGGAGAAGATCGCCGCGATTCTGCGGAACTTGATGGGCCGGTTCGCGGGTGTCGACTTCGACGCGGTCCGCGCCGCGAATCGCAAACAGGCCATGGTGCCGACGGCCTCGCACGTCATCGAACCGGTCGGCACCGCGCCCGGCGTCGTCGTCCCCGGAACGCCGACGGTCGTCGTCCTGCCCGGCCCGCCGCGCGAGCTACAGCCGATGTGGCGCAGTGCCGTTCAAACAGACGCCGTGCAAGCGGCGATCGCCGGTCGCACGGAGTACCGGCAGGAGACGGTGCTGATGTTCGGGTTGCCCGAATCCGGGTTGGCCGACACACTGCGCGACGCCGAGAGCCGCATCGCCGACTTCGAACGGCTGGAGATCACCACGTGCCTGCGACGCGGCGAAGTCGAGATGGTGACGCGCTACGAGCCGGACGCCGAGCCCGTGTACCGAAAGGTGCTGGAGCTGCTGCGTGAGCGCCACGGCGGAGAAATCTTCTCCGAAGACGGCTCGAGCGTCGACGACCAAGTCGCCCAACTGCTTTCGGGTCGTCGCATCGCCACGGCAGAGTCATGCACGGCCGGGCTCGTGGCAGCGCGACTGACCGACCGACCCGGGTCGTCGGAGTATGTCGCGGGGGGAGTGGTCGCGTACTCCAACGACGCGAAAGCGAATCTCCTTGGCGTGGAGTCGAAACTGATCGACGAGCACGGCGCGGTGTCCGAACCCGTTGCCGAGGCGATGGCCCACGGCGCGTTGCGCCGATTCGACGCGGATACGGCGATTGCGATCACCGGAATCGCCGGCCCCGGCGGCGGGACGGAGGAAAAACCCGTAGGCACCGTCTGCTTTTCGGTGAAGCTGGCCGACGGCGCGACGCACACGCGCACACTTGGCCTGCCCGGCAACCGATCTGACATCCGCGACCGCTCGACGACGGTCGCGATGCATCTGTTGCGGCGGGTATTGCTCGGCGCGCGCTAGCGGACGTCCGCGGCGTCTACCCGCGCTCCTCGCGGTCCCACACTTCGAGCATGGTGCGCAGGATCTCCTCGGCGCGGCCCAGGCCGCCGAGGTGACTCTCGCCCGGCATCGGGAGCAGCTCTGCGTCGGGCAGCCGCGACACCACATGCTCGCCGTGCGAGTACGGGATGATGTGGTCGGCGTCGCCGTGCCACCACTTCACCGGCACCTTCACCTCGTCGAGCCGAAACCCCCAATCGCGGGCGAACACAACGATGTCGTAGAACGGCGCCGCGAGTTGTTTGCGGCTGCCGTTGAGCAAGTCGTCGAGGAACATCGCCTTGATCTCCGGCCGCGCCATCAGCCGTCGGTCTCCCGGCGGCGACATCAGCCCATAGATGTCCGCAGCGGGCCCAGCGATCGGCCGAACCAGCCGCACAAATGTCAACGCGGCCAGCCTGATCGGGGCACCGGCCACCTCCAGCAGCGGCGCCACCCGCGAGCCAAGTGCCATCAGTCCGCCACCGATCCGATCAGGTCCGCACGCCGGGGCGACCCCACCGACGACACCGGCGACGACCACTCGCTCGGGGATCTTCGCCGCGCACGCCAGCGTGTACGGGCCGCCCCCTGACAGTCCGACGACGGCCATCTTGTCGATTCCCAGCGTGTCGGCGATCGTGCGCATGTCGTCGGCGAAGGTCGCGACCTGCTCGTATTGGTAGGGCGTCGACGAGCCGATGCCCGGCCGATCCAGGCCAATCAGGCGGATGTTCGCCTGCTCAGCGAACACGCGGGCCTCGGTCGGAATCTGCCGACGCGCGCCGGGCGTGCCATGCAGCCAGAAGATCGCACGGCCCTGCGGCGCGCCGAACTCTGCGAATCCGATCTGCCGGTCCTCTCCGACCGCGATATTGCCCTCGATTTTGGGGCGGGCGATAGCGACAACCATGCCCCGAGTGTCGCATGAGCAACGATGAGGCAAAGTGGGGTGACCATGTCGATTCGCAAGTCGACGCTGGCGATCCTCGGGATGTGGGCGGTGGCGTCGGTGGTGTTGTTGACCACGACCGTGTCGCCGGTGCTGCCGCGGGCGGGCATCCTCGTCGGTGGTATTGACTTCGACACCTACCGCGACGGCGCCCGGCACCTGGTTGGCGGCCTTCCTCTCTACGCCGGCCGTCTCGTTCACGACAACCTCTACACCTACCCGCCGTTCTCGACGCTGGTCTTCGTTCCGTTGTGGTGGCTCCCGCGTGGCGTGGGCCATTACATCTGGATGGGTGTCAATCTTGTTGCGCTGGTGGCGATTATCGCATTGTGCTGGCGGATCCTCGGTTACACTGTTACGCGTTTGGTCGTCGCCGCGTCCGCTTTGATGGCTCTCGGCTGCACGTTCGTCGAGCCCGTCCGCAGCACGCTCTATTACGGCCAAATCAACTTGATCCTCCTGCTTTTGGTGCTGTGGGACACCTCGCGCGGTAAGCACAGTCGACTCAAAGGCATCGGGGTCGGCGTCGCTGCGGGCATCAAACTGACGCCCGCCTACTTCGTGGCTTACTACATGGCACTGCGGCAATGGAGGCCGGCAGCGGTATCGGTTGCGACGCTCGCCGCGACGGTCGCGCTCGGTTGGATCGCGACGGCGTCGGATTCGTGGAAGTATTGGAGCGCTACGTTCTACGACGACCACCGTGTCGCCGCTACTCCATTGCATCAGGCGAATCAATCGCTGCGCGGGATGATCGGACGTATCCAGGGAGGCCTGCCGCCGAAGGGGCCGGGCGGGCCGATGGCCGCGACGGTGCCGTCGACGTGGGTGTGGCTCGTGGCCTGCGCGGGCGTCGTCATCGTGAGCATGACGGTCGTGGCGCTGCTGTACCGATTCGGCGAGAGACTGCTCGCAGTCACGCTTGCTGGTCTGAGTTCCCTTGTGGTGTCGCCATTTTCATGGGCGCACCACTGGGTCTGGGTGGTACCGCTCTTCGTCTACCTGGTGCACCGGGCGCTGTCGAACCACTGGTGGTGGGTCGGGGTCGCGGCGCTGTTTCTGCTGCTCGGCGCGTGGCCGTATCGGTATCCGGCGGACCGCGCCCCGCGAATCGGTTTGTACCTGTTCCCCGATCGATGGGTCAGCTGGTATGCGCTCGTGAATCTTTACGTCGTGCTGTACGCCGTCGTGCTGTTCGGCGCCGCAGTGCTCGCCGTCCGCAAGGCGAGACCCCGCTTACCGCGGCAGGACCCCTTCGATCGCCGCGACGACCTCGGGCGCGTCGGGCTCGGTGCGCGGCCGGAAGCGCTTGACCACCTCCCCTCCCGGGGCGAGTAGGAACTTCTCGAAGTTCCACTGCACGTCTCCGGCAGTCCCGTCGGGGTCGGGCGTCTTCGTGAGCTCGGCGTACAGCGGGTGACGACCCGGCCCGTTGACGTCGGTCTTCTCCAGCAACGGGAATGTCACCCCGTAGCTGGTCGAGCAGAACGTCTTGATTTCTTCCGCGGTGCCGGGCTCTTGTCCCATGAACTGGTTGCAGGGGACACCGATCACCGTCAGTCCACGGTCCGCGTAGTCGCGCGCCAACTTCTCCAGCGCGCCGTACTGCGGCGTCAGGCCGCACTTGGATGCGACGTTCACGACCAGCACGGCACGGTCGGCGAATTGCGACAGCGATGTCGGCTCGCCGTCGATCGTCGTCAGCTGAATCTGTTGAATCGGTGAATCGGACATGGACCACACCGTACCGCCAGGTTGCGCGCACCTCGTTTGGCGATCGCCGCCGCGGGTACGCCGAAGCGCATGAGTAAACCGCTGATCGCCGTCCTCCTCGTGACACCTGTCGCCGTCGCACTGGTGGGCGGCTGTTCGACCAACAAATCAGGCACCAATCAGACGACGTCGACGTCGGGCACCGCTGCGCCGCCCGGAACGCAACGGCTGACGACAGATCTCAAGACATCCGACGGCCACGACGTCGCGACGGCCACTCTCGACTTTGCGAACGGCTTCGCCACCGTGACGGTGAAGACCGTCGCGCCCGGTCTGCTGACGCCGGGGTTCCACGGTTTGCATGTCCACGCTGTCGGGAAGTGCGAGGGGGACTACACCTCGGCTGGTGACCACTATCAGGCCCAGGGTCACACCGGCAATCCGGCGAGCGGCGATCTGTCGCCACTCCAGGTCCGTTCCGACGGCGCCGGTGAATTGGTCACCACCACAAACGCATTCACCGCCCAGGACCTTCAGTCCGGTGCAGGGACAGCCCTGATCCTCCACCAAGGCGCCGACACCGTCGCCGCCAGCGACTCGGGCAAGCGGCTCGCCTGCGGCGTCATCTCATCGGGGACGGCAAGCACCAGTACTAGCACGAGCACCGTCACCAGCGTGGTCCCGGTGCCAGGCACCACCGCGGCAACGACGTCGAGCACTCCGGTCACGACGACGACGACAACGTCGTCGGAGACGACGAGCACGACGACGAGCCCGACCACCTCCACCACGTCGAGCACCTCGAGCACAACGAGCAGCACCGCGCCGTAAAGTCCGCCGGGTGGACATGGACCCGAACGTCGTGCCGCAGGTTGCGATTCTCGACGACTACCAGAACGTCGCGCTCGAGATGGCCGACTGGACTGCGGTGTCGAGTCGTGCCGACATCACCGTCTTCAACGATCACATCGCAGACCCGGACCTGCTGGTGGAAAGGCTGTCCGGGTTCGACGTCGTGTTTGTGATGCGGGAGAGGA
>DASRFZ010000147.1:0-2570 GCA_035651275.1 Mycobacterium sp.
TGATTTCGATTGTGCGTCGCGGCGATGCGGCACACGTCGGGTCGGTGAAGACCAGCGACGTCGATCCGGCTGCCATCGCGGAACTCGTTGCGGCGAGCGAAGATGCGGCGCGTGCGGCGCCAGAGGCCCGTGACAGCGCGCCGTTGATCGCCGGTTCAGGCGAGCCTGCCGACTGGGATGACGCGATTCCTTCGACTGGCGCGGAGGTCTTCGGCGCGTTGGCGGCGGCGTTGGCGTCGGGGTTTCGCGGGCCGGACACGTTGTATGGATTCGCGCGCCACGAGATGGCGACGACGTTCCTGGCTTCGTCGACGGGACTGCGCCGAAGGTTCACGCAGCCAACGGGTTCGGTGGAGATCAACGCGAAGCGGGACGGCGCGAGCGCGTGGGCGGGGGTGAGCACGCCGGATTTCATCGACGTGCCGACGGAGAAGCTGTTGTCGGAACTGTCGACGCGGTTGGGGTGGTCGCGTCGCACGGTGTCGCTGCCGGCTGGCCGGTATCCGACGTTGATGCCGCCGTCAACGGTCGCAGACATGATGATCTACACGGCGTGGATGATGGATGGCCGCGCAGCGCAGGAAGGCCGCACCGCGTTTTCGGCGGCGGGCGGTGGCACGCGGGTGGGGGAGCAGCTGTCGCGGTTGCCGGTGACGATGTACACCGATCCGTTCGCGCAGCCGCTGCAGTGCCGGCCGTTCGTCGCCACGACGAGTTCGTCGGAAACCGTGTCGGTGTTCGACAACGGGATGGACATCGAGCGTGTCGATTGGATTCGCGACGGGGCGATCAATGCGTTGGCGTATCCGCGGGCCGCGGCGGAGGAGTTTGGGGCGCCAGTGGCGGTGGCTGCGGACAATCTGGTGATGACGGGCGGGGAGGCCAGTCTCGACGAGATGATCGCGTCGACCGAGCGGGCGCTGTTGCTGACGACATTGTGGTACATCCGTACCGTCGATCCGACTCTGTTGTTGCTTACGGGGCTCACGCGCGACGGCGTGTATCTGGTTGAGGACGGCAAGGTTTCGGCCGCCGTGAACAACTTCCGGTTCAACGAGAGCCCGCTCGATCTGCTGCAGCGGGCGACGGCAGTCGGTGCGACAGAGGTGACGTTGCCGCGGGAGTGGGGCGATTACGCGACGCGGGCGGCGATGCCGCCCTTGATGATTCCGGACTTCTATATGTCGAGCGTGAGCCAGGCACAGTAGCGTCGGGGTGTGATCACTGAACTGGCGCGGTTAGTCGCGCTGTCACCGGACGGGTCGACCGGACGGATCAATGGGCTGGTGCGGCAGCGGTGCGCACGGGTACTGGGGCTGCCGGCGTTGCCCTCGGAGGTCGAGGTCTCGGGTCCGGAATCGTCGGCGGAGGAGGCGGTCGTCGACTTCGCCGAGCAGTTCAGCATGGACGTGACCGGCGTGTCCGCGTATCAGCGCGAACGGTTGTTGTCGATGCTCGGAGCCGAGGCGTTCGGCGCGGTGGTGTTGACGTACATCGCGGACTTCGCGCCAAGAGTGCTGGCGGGATTGCAAGCGCTGGGGCTGGATCCCGACTTGCCCGAACCGCTGTGGGATCACGTGACCGATCCGGCGGATGTGTTGTTCAACGGATTTCTGCCGGCGGTGGCGAGGCAGACGGCGTTGGATCCGGTGACGGCGGAGATCGTGCGGTTGCGCGGCGCGGGTCAGCATCAGTGTCGGCTGTGCAATTCGCTGCGGGAAGCTAACGCGCTGGAGGCGGGCGGGTCGGAGGAAATATACGGGGACATAACGGCTTTCGAGTCGTCGCAGAGGTTGACTGAGGCGCAGAAGGCGGCGCTGCGGTATGTGGATGCGTTGATCTGGTCGCCGGCGGAGATCGCTTCGGAAATCGTGGCCGGGATGCGGACACATTTCACAGAGGAGAAGGCGACGGAGTTGACGTTCGACGTGATGCGCAATGCCAGCAACAAGATCGCCGTCGCGATGGCGGCCGACGCGCCGCGGGTCGAGCAGGGCACCGAGCGGTACCGGATCATGGCGGATGGGTCGACGGAATACGAGTAAGCCCCGCTTACGATGATGGTTCGCAGGGGGCGGTAGCTCAGTTGGTTAGAGCCGCGGACTCATAATCCGTTGGTCGCGGGTTCGAGTCCCGCCCGCCCCACCATTTAAGTGCTGGTAGATGACCTATACGCATTCGCGGCTATCCCTTTGTGGAAGTCTCGGTGTCACCGAATGTCACAACTCGACCGAGACTGCTCGCTGCGGCTTTCAACGCTTCGTCTTGCGAGTGCGCATAGGTAGCCATCGTGAAGGCAGCATTGGCATGCCCTAGCCAGGCCGCGATGACGGCTATCGGCGTACCGCGAAGGTGCATGAGCGTGGCGCAGGAATGCCGGGCATCGTGCAGCCTCACGTAGCTGATCCCCATGTCGCTCAGAAGCTTCTGCCAGCGGGAGGTAAATGGCGTCGGGATGCAGCGGGTTGCCCATCTCATCCGAGCACACATATTCGCCGCCGCCGTAGCCTTCACCGAACCTCAACCGCTCTTCGCGCTGACGCTGACGAGCACCCTTGAGCACCTGGACC
>DASRFZ010000148.1:0-13785 GCA_035651275.1 Mycobacterium sp.
GCTCCAACAGCCAGCCTCCGGTGATGGGCCCGGCCGCGACGCCCACCCCGACCATCGCCGCCCACACACCGATCGCCCTGGCCCGACCGGCAGCGTTGGTGAAGATGTTGGTGATCAGCGCCAGCGTGCTGGGGAAGATCACGGCTGCGCCCACACCCATCGCAGCTCGGCCGGCAATCAGCGTGTCCGCCGAATTAGCCTGCGCTGCAAGCGTGTACGCGTCGACGATCCATTGCAGCTGCGCGGTGTCTGCGTCGAGCTCGCGCGACATCGTCGGAAGGGCGACGTTGACGATCGTGGCGTCGACGCTGATGACAAACACGCTGAGGCAGATGACGGCAAGCGCGGCGACGGGATGATTGGGGAACAACGGGAGGCGCGGTCTAATGGTCATAGACGAGAGAGTAGAAGTAATAGACAAGAAAATCAACTATAAAGTTGTGAAACGCGTCTAGCTGGTAGTATTGGCGCGTGCGAGCACGAAAGAGCTATAACCAGAACTGCCCCATCGCCAAGGGGCTCGACGTTCTCGGGGAGCGATGGACCATTTCGTGAGCTGTTCTCGCTGTAGTCAGCAGAGAACGTTGACGGTCAGTCGTGTGCTGCGACGCTGACCGACTGGTCGGCGCTTCCCCAGACCACAAGCTTCACCTTCTCGCTGTTGGATGCGGAGAAACTGTCGGTCGCGGGATAGGTGGAATCAGCGTACGTGTGATCGCTTGCGAGCCGCCCGGATTGGCCGACGGCCATGAAATACAGCCCGTTGTCCTGGTCGGTGCCGGATTGCTGTTTGACCGTGATGGTCACTTGCTCGCCAGACTGCACCGGCACGTCGAAGACCGCGTACCCGAGACCTTCGATGCCACCTTTCTTGAGCGTCACGGTTTTCGAGTCGTTCAGATTCAGCGTGTCCTGCGCGTCGAGTCGCAGGAAGGCCTTCGGTGCCCCGAATGATTCAGCCATCAGCATCGCAACATCCTGCTTGGACGCGTTGTGCAGTTCGTCGGCCGCACCGTTGAGATAGGTCGCGACTGGATCGACGTGCCATCCCTTGCTGCCCTTTGTGGCGATCACGCCGGTGCTGTTCGGACCGAGAATGTAGCCCCCAGACGCAAAATCCCCTGCGCCACATCGCGTTCCGCCACTACCGTTGGTGATGCAACCGCCGTGGAATCGCACCTTCTTGCTATCGCCCTCGTCGGTGTTCCACTGGATCGTCAGATCGTCAACCGTGATGTTGGCGGAGTCGCCGTCGGTTTTCGCACTGAACGCAGGTGTGCCGACAACCTGTGCCGAGCGCGGTTTCATGTTGCGCTCCAAGAACTTTCGGTAGGTGCCCACCAGTACGGCATCCTCTGGCGACAGCGTCTTGGCCAACTCCATGACGTCGGCCTTGTTGATCATGGCGACGAGGCCGTCGACAAATCCCTTTGCGGCGGCTTCCGGTGAATCGAACGATTGGGTGTCGATGGACCCGGGGTCGGCGGGCTGGACGTCGGTTTTCCGTGCGGCCGTGTCGATGTAGGTGTAGAGGATGCTCACGTACCACCTGCCGGAGCGGCGAACCGTCATCACTGCGGGTTGGAGCTTGTCGCCGGAGTTCGAGCTCGTCGACAGGTCGTCGCTGCTCCAGGTTCGGGTGCGCTGATCCTTGTTGTTGAGCAGGTCGCGAACGCCTTCATTGGAGTTGGACGGGTCGAAGCCGATAGTGATCTTGCCGCCGGTGATCGTCACTCGAGCGAGGTCGTCGCGAACGTTGCTGACGCTGGTGTTCACGTTGTCGGTGGAGACTTTCAGCCCTTGCAGGAGCCCATTCTGACCGCCGCCCTTCTGGTAACCGGTCTGCTCGGCGGTGTTGTGCGCGTTGTTCAGCACCTGCCGCACCCCGTCAGCTTCCGAGGGGTCCAGCAGATCGGCCGCGGCGAACGCGTCGTTGTTCTCTGCGGCGGCAAGGATCTTCAGCACGGCGGCCTGCGGGCTGTCGGCCCCCCCGCTGCTGCCGCCGCTGAGAAGGACAGCCGTGATGCCGCCGGCGGCCAGCGCGACGACGACGAATATCGCGCCGCCGATCCACCACCAACGACGCGACCGTCGAGGGTGGGGCGCCACGCCGGGCGGCCATTGGCCGGGGGGTGGCGGTGGCGGTGCGCCGTACGGGCCGGGCGGAGGCGGGGGCGGGAATTGGTCCGGCGGTGGTGGTGGCGGGGCTTGCTCCGGCGGAACAGGTTCGCCGGTTGGCGGTCCCCATTGATCGCTCACATTTCCTCCCACAGCCGTCGTGGTGCGAGAAGACTAACAGCCGGGACGCACATCTTTTGCTGCGAATGAACCGAAAGCCAGTAGGCCGAAGACGCACGTGTACAGCAGGGATAGAAACACGCCCCACTCGAGAGTGATCAGGTCGATGTGGGCGTTCGCCAGGACGGTCCAGGCGTCGAAGTTTCGGGTCGGCAGAAAGCCGCGGGTGCGACCGAAGGTCGCCAGTCCGCCGAACAAGTGCGACAGCAACGTGACGGCGACCGTTCCGCCCACCGCGATCACCGCGTTGTCGGTCGCGAGCACCGACAGCAGCATCGCCAGCGCGCCAATCCACATCAGATACCACGCGATGTAGCCGATGATCGTGGCGAATCTCCACCACATCTGGGCCAGCGGAATATGCGGGCCGCTGACAGGTATCAGCGGACCTGTGCCGAAGAAGCCGAACCCGACGGCCGCACTCACCGCCGCGAAGATGAGCAGCCCGAGCAGGCACACCACCGCGCATGCGATCGCCTTCTGCCGCAACAGTTGTCCGCGCCGCACGGGTGTGCTCAGCAGCACCGGAAGATAGGACCACTGTGCCTCGCGCGTGATTGCCTCGCCGAACACGTACGCGACGAGAAGCGGAGTTGCCAGCTGGCTGCCGGTGAACAGCGCGAAGATGATGAAGTTCGCGCCGCTTTCGGTGGCGATCGTGCTGAGGTACTGGGCGTCAAACGAGACCTCGAACTTGCCTTTCGCCACCGACGCGGCCAAAGCCACCGGCAGAATCGCCATTGCGACCAGCACAGTGCGGATCGACGGCCGCGACAGCATCCGGTGCACCTCGACCGGTGTCCTCAGTGCCCGTCTCGGTGAAAAGCCCGACGCGGCACCGTTATTCGTTAGCGCGACCACCGGACACCGCCGCGTAGTAAGCGTCTTCGAACGTACTGGTGGATTCCAGCCGCCGTACCTCGCAGCCGCCGTTGACCAACGACCGCAACACCGTCGTCACCGAGCACTGCTCAGTCGCCGTGACCTCAATCGAGTCGTCGGCGGTGCGGCGAAATATGATGCCGCCCTTGGTGAGTGCGGCTTCCGCGGCGTCTGCTCCTGCTTCATCACCGAGATCGAGCCGCAGCATCGTCGTCCTGGGGATGTCGTCCATCGTCGTCGACAGCGCGAGTCGGCCGTTGTGCAGGACCAGGATCTCGTCGCAGATCTTCTCGACCTCCGAGAGCACATGGCTCGACAGCATCACAGTGCGCCCGCTGGCGGCGTAGTCGCGCAGCGTCTTGCGCAGCTGGCGCACCTGTGCGGGATCGAGGCCGTTGGCGGGCTCGTCGAGCAGCAGCAGGTCGGGAAGTCCCAGCATCGCCTGAGCCAGTGCCAGCCGTTGCCGCATGCCAAGGCTGTAGCCGGATACCTTGCGGCGCAAAGCATCTCCCAGACCTGACAGTGACGCGACAGTGTCAAAGTGTGCGTCCTTTTCCGGCCGGCCGGTGATCGCCCACGTCGTCTGAAGGGCCTCGAGACCGGTGAGGTGAGGGATCAAGCCGGGCTGTTCGAGCGCGATGCCGACGCGGCTCAGCACCGGTGACCCGGGCTGCACGTGATGCCCGAACAGGTACACGTCGCCGGCCGTCGGGGTGATGAGGCCGGTGATCATGCCGAGCAGGGTGGTCTTGCCGGCCCCGTTGGGTCCCAGCAGCCCGACGACGCGGCCGGGGCAGATCTGGAAGCTGACGTCGTCGACGACGCGGCGGCCCTTGACGTACTCCTTGCTGACCTGATGGGTCGCGACCGCGACGCCGCTGAGCTCGTGGACCGCGGCGGGTCCGCGCCGTGGCCACACCAGGTAGCCGGCCAGCAGCGCCAGGAGGATGGCGACGAGGATGATCGTCCCGGTCACGGGGACCGCGGGCCCGAGCGGGTCGAACGCCAGCACGCGGGTCACGGGCCACTCCTTCCTGCGCCATACACTGAGCCCGTGTCCGAACCTGCCACGAGTCCAGCCGGCCACGCACCGGTTCGACCTGTTTTGGTGGTCGACTTCGGCGCTCAGTATGCGCAGTTGATCGCGCGTCGGGTGCGCGAAGCGCGGGTGTACTCGGAGGTCATCGCGCACTCGGCGAGCGTCGAGGAGATGAAGGCGCGCGATCCTGCCGCGATCGTGTTGTCGGGCGGCCCTGCCAGTGTTTACGCCGAAGGCGCACCGCAGCTGGATCCGGCGTTGTTCGACCTCGGGGTGCCGGTGTTCGGAATCTGCTACGGGTTCCAGGCGATGGCGCAGGCGCTGGGCGGCACGGTGGCCCGTACCGGCACCAGCGAATACGGTCGTACAGAGTTGAAAGTCGCTGGCGGCGAACTGCATTCGGGGCTGCCGGAAACACAGCCGGTGTGGATGAGCCACGGTGACGCGGTGACGTCGGCGCCGCAGGGTTTCGAAGTGGTGGCGACGACGGCCGGGGCGCCGGTGGCCGCGTTCGAGAACCGGGCGCGTGAACTGGCCGGCGTGCAGTACCACCCAGAGGTGATGCACACGCCGCACGGGCAGCAGGTGCTCAGCCGGTTCCTGCACGAGTTCGCCGGCATCGACTGGGCGTGGACACCGGCGAACATCGCCGACACGCTGGTCGAACAGGTGCGGGCGCAGATCGGCGACGGCCGGGCGATCTGCGGGCTGTCTGGCGGTGTTGATTCTGCGGTGGCGGCCGCTTTGGTGCAGCGCGCGATCGGCGACCGGTTGACGTGTGTGTTCGTCGACCATGGTCTGCTGCGGGCCGGCGAACGCGCGCAGGTGGAGCGAGATTTCGTGGCGGCCACCGGCGCCCGGTTGGTGACGGTCGACGCCGCCGACAGGTTCTTGGCAGCGCTGTCCGGGGTGCACGACCCCGAAGGCAAACGCAAGATCATCGGGCGCCAGTTCATCCGCGTGTTCGAAGGCGCGGTGGGAGATCTGGTGGTAGACAGCGGATCTGAGGTGAAGTTCTTGGTGCAGGGCACGCTGTATCCCGATGTCGTGGAGTCCGGCGGGGGCAGCGGGACCGCGAACATCAAGAGCCACCACAACGTCGGCGGCCTGCCCCGCGACCTGAACTTCACGCTGGTGGAACCGTTGCGGCTGCTGTTCAAGGACGAAGTCCGCGCCGTCGGTCGTGAACTGGGCTTGCCCGAGGAAATCGTCGGGCGACAACCCTTTCCGGGTCCGGGGCTGGGAATCCGCATTGTCGGGGAGGTCACGGCGTCACGGCTGGACACGTTGCGTCGCGCCGACGCGATCGCCCGCGAGGAGCTGACAGCCGCCGGGTTGGACAGCCTGATCTGGCAGTGCCCGGTGGTGCTGCTCGCCGACGTGCGATCAGTGGGAGTACAGGGCGACGGGCGCACCTACGGCCATCCGATCGTGTTGCGGCCGGTGTCATCTGAGGACGCGATGACCGCCGACTGGACACGGGTGCCATACGAGACACTGGAACGCATTTCGACGCGAATCACCAACGAGGTTCCTGAGGTGAACCGGGTGGTGCTCGACATCACCAGCAAGCCGCCGGGCACCATCGAATGGGAATGAGCCTGACGCCGAAACTGCGGTGAGATCGCTATTTAGCGAAAAACAGCGATCTGTACGCAGTTTCGCGCGTAGAACTTCGTAGATGAGCGGTTCTCTTGCACACACATTCGGGCGGCGTCGGTTGCTGGTGGTTGGGGCAGGGGCACTCGGACTGGGCGCACTAGCCACGGCGTTGCCGCGCGTCGCATCGGCCCAACCGCCTTATGAAGCAATGCTTTTGATGTGCATCGACCCGCGGTTCGTGGAGCCGACCAACGACTACATGCAGCAGCGTGACCTCGTCGGCAGATATAGCCAGTTTGCGTTGGCCGGCGCCGCGGCGGGCGTCGTCGCTCCGCATTGGCAGGCATGGCACGACACGTTCTGGGACAACCTCGACGCGTCGATCCAACTGCACCAGATCAATGGCGTGATCGCCGTGGACCATCGCGACTGTGGCGCGGTCAAGATCGCCTACGGGGAGGACGCGATCGCGACGCCGGAGATCGAGACGGAGACCCATCGAAAGATCCTCGACGCGTTCCGCGACGGCGCGCTGAAGAGGCACCCCGATCTGAGCGTCGAGGGCTGGTTGATGGCGCTCGACGGGTCGATGCTGCAGATCGTCTGACCGCTTGACGGTGTCGTCGGGTGGGTGTTTACTCACTGTATCGAACATACATTCGAACATATGGTGATTCAGATGGTTCAGAAGGTGCTGCTGTGACAGCGGCGGTGAGCCTGGATCAGCGTGGGATTAACCGGGCTGAGCAGGTAGAACACCTGCGCCGCAAGATGGCCGCGGTCTCCGGCAGGGTCAGCTGCGGCCACTCTGCACCGCCCCGCGCCGAAGAGCTGATTCCCGGCTCTGAAAGTTTGCTGCAGCTTCCTCGCGGCACGGTGGTGGTGGCGTCGGGCGCCCGCTCGCTGTTGCTGAAAGCGGTGGCGACGACGACGGCGTCCGGCGGTCACGTCGCGATGGTGGGCCAGCCCGACATTGGTCTGCTCGCCGCGGTGGAGATGGGTGCGGACCTGTCCCGGTTGGCGTTGGTGCCCGATCCCGGGGCCGACCCGATCGGGGTGGCCGCGGTGCTGCTGGACGGCATGGATCTGGTGGTACTCGGCCTCGGCGGCCGGTCGGTGTCGCCGTCGCAAGTGCGGGCGGTGACCGCGCGTGCCCGCAACAAGAACTGCACGCTTCTGGTTACCGGCGGCGACTGGCCCGGGGCGAGAATGCGGCTGCAGGCCACAGTCACCGGCTATGAGTTGGGTGGTCACATCCTCGCCGTCAAGCTTTCCATCAACGGCCGAGCGTGGACTTATGACACGCATTTGCGCGAAAACCGTGCAATAAGTCCACACTCGGCGCACGCGGGATGACATGCCCTCGCGCGTATTGGCCCTCTGGTGCATGGACTGGCCCGCAGTCGCCGCCGCCGCCGCCGCCGGCCTGCCCGCGACCGCGCCGGTGGGGGTGACACTGGCCAACCGCGTGGTCGCCTGTTCGGCCGCGGCCAGGGCGGCCGGGGTGCGCCGCGGCCTTCGCCGCCGCGAAGCGCAGGCCCGCTGCCCGCAGCTGCACGTCGTTACCGCCGATCCGGGTAGGGACGCACGGTTCTTCGAACCGGTGACGGCCGCGGTTGACGACCTGGTGCCGCGTGCGGAGGTGCTGCGGCCCGGCCTTTTGGTGCTGCCGGTCCGCGGGGCGGCGCGCTTCTTCGGCTCCGAACAGCAAGCCGCCGAACGGCTCGTCGACGCGGCATCGTCGACAGGCGCGGAATGCCAGGCCGGCATCGCCGACCAACTGCCCACCGCCGTTTTCGCCGCGCGCGCCGGTCGCATCGTCGAGCCCGGCTCCGACGCCGCGTTCCTGTCGTCGCTGTCGATCCGGGAGCTGGCTACCGAGCCGAGCCTGTCCGGAGATGGCCGTCCCGAGTTGGCAGACTTATTGTGGCGGTTGGGAATTCGCACCGTCGGCAAGTTCGCCGCCCTGTCACGCACCGATGTGGCGTCCCGGTTCGGCGCCGACGCGGTGGTGGCGCACCGGTTCGCTCGCGGGGAGCCGCAGCGCGGACCGTCGGGCCGTGAACCGGACGCCAACCTCGACGCCGAGATGGCATGCGACCCGCCGATCGATCGAGTCGACGCCGCGGCGTTCGCCGGCCGATCGCTGGCCAGCCAACTGCACCAGACGCTGATGTCGGCGGGCGTCGGATGCACGCGGCTGGCTATTTCCGCCGTCACCGCGAACGGTGAGGAGCTGAACCGGGTGTGGCGCTGCGCGGAGCCGCTGACCGAGGATGCGACGGCCGACCGGGTGCGCTGGCAGTTGGACGGCTGGCTGAACAACCGGGATCGGCCGACCGCGCCGGTGACGACGCTGCGGTTGCATCCGGTGGAGGTGGTCTCGGCCGAGGCGCTGCAGCTACCGCTGTGGGGTGGCATTGGGGAAGAGGACATGCTGCGGGCCCGCCGCGCGCTGGTGCGGGTGCAGGGATTGCTCGGGCCGGAGGCGGTCCAGGTGCCGGTGCTGTCCGGTGGGCGCGGTCCGGCCGAGCGGATCACGCTGGTCCCGCTTGGCGACGAACTCGTGCCGCGCGCCGACCCGCGGCAGCCGTGGCCGGGGCAGTTACCGGAGCCGTCGCCTGCAGTGCTTCTCGACGAACCCGTGGAACTCCTTGACGCCCAAGGCAATCCGGTGCGAGTGACCAGCAGGGGCATGTTCTCCACCGATCCGGCGCGGCTGGCCGCACCCGATCGCGACGGGCCGTTGCGCTGGTGGGCCGGACCGTGGCCGGTCGACGAACGCTGGTGGGACCCCGGCGTCAAGGCCGGGCGCACGGCTCGTGCACAAGTCCTAGTGGACGGGGCGGCGCTGCTTCTGTGCTATCGGCAACGGCGCTGGTACCTCGAGGGCGTTTATGAATAGCTCAGACGCCGCGCGTACGCTCCGACCCGCTCGATGAACCGGTCGAAGAACACCACGGGATCGACGCTGACACCGACTTCGGCGTTCGGCGGGCGCCCCCAGCGGCCCGACCAGTCAGCGATCGTCATGCCACGCGTCAACCTGCCCGACAACTCCACATCCACTGTCGCCGTTCGAGTTTGCACTAGCGGCGGGTCCAGCGCGACCGCGGCGGCCAGCGGGTCGTGCAGGTGCGCCAGGTATCCCTCTCCTTGGTCGTAGTGGAATTCGAAGTAGAACCGCATCGCGTCTTCGAACACCGCGACAAGCGGGTTCGACGCCACCGATCGGGTGCCGCGTACGTCGGCGGCGCTCATCGGCACCATCGCTGCGCCTGCGGCCTCCGCCAGTCGGCTGAACAGTGACGGCATCAGCGCGATGTTCTCGGTGAGGTTGAGCCCCAACACAATCGGCAGCTGCGCTGACCCAGACCAGGCAGCGAACACTTCCGCCGCCGCTTCAGGGTCCACGCTGATGTTCCACTCCGCGACGACGTCGGTGTTCCCACGGTATTCGAACGCACCACCCATGATCACCAGCCGCCGCAGCAGAGTCGGCAGCGCCGGCTCGACTCGTAATGCCAGCGCGAGGTTGGTCATCGGACCCGTCACCAAGCCGATCAACTCACCGGGATGGGCACGCGCCGCGCGTACCCATGCCTCAGCCGCGTCGTAATCGGTCGGCCGCCGATCGTACGGCGGCAACTGCGCGTAGCCGAGCCCCTGCGGACCATGAGTGTCCTCCGCGGTGCGCAGCGGACAACTCAACGGTTGATCGGCGCCCTTCGACACCGGGATGTCCGGCGCCCGGCACAAGTTCAGTAGGCCGAGGTTGTTCACGCACACCTGCTGCGCCGCAACGTTTCCACTCGTCGACGCGATACCCACCAGCTCGGCCTCGCGACTGGCGAGAAGGTATGCGAGCGCCATCGCATCGTCGACGCCGGTGTCGACATCGGCGAAAACCGGAAGCGGCCTCACCCGGAGATCTGCTTGCCGTCCCAGTCGGTCAGCGTCCACCCCTGCCGCGGACTGCCGACCACCACGACATGACCGGTGTTCGGCAGCCAGTCGTTGAGCAATGACATGTCGCGGTTCTTCACGTTCATCAACACCCAGAACATGATCGCCGCCGAGTGCGAGAACGCGACCGGCTTGACTTCGCCGCTGTCGTAAATCTTTTCGACCGCATCATCGAAGCGCGCGTCGAACTCGTTGCCGTTGATCGATCCCGGGATGCGCGCGTCGCGATCGCCCTTCAGCCACGCCATCGGCGCGTTCAGGTATTGCGCAGCGTCAGCCTCCGGCTTCCCCTCGTAATCGCCGGCCTCGATTTCACGCAGCCCGGGCAGCACCGTCACCGGCTCGCTCAGCTCCTTCGACAGCGGAGCCGCGGTCTCCTGCGTGCGCACCATCGTCGAGGCATAGATTCCGTCGTATCCGTTGGCGCCCAACGATTGTGCCACCGACTCGGCTTGCTGCTCACCTTGCGGCGACAAATCGGGCCCGGGCACCGACGTGTCGATCACACCGGAAGCGTTGCCGGCCGACTCCGCGTGGCGGACGAACGTCAACGTGATCGTGTGGTCGGCGTGCGCGGTGGCCGGCGCGAACAACGCCACGGTCGCGGCCGTCAAAAAAGCTGCAGCAAGTCTGAGCGTCACAAGTTCACCAATGTACGCCGGGCACCAGCCGACCGGCGCGCTTTACCGCACGAGGCATGCGAAGCTTGCGGACCGCCGCGCGGGCAGGCCGTTTGGGTCGCCGCTGCGGCTCGACATGCTCTTCCTCGGCCGGCGTCTCGCCGCGAGCCGCGGGTGAATCGGGGTAGAGCAGATACACCTGATGAAGTATCCGGCGGAAGAGCTTGGGCGTGAAGTAGTTGCCGGCCTGCGCGATCGTGCCGAACGGATGGTCGATGCGGGCCGGCTTCTCTACGAGTCCGCGCACCACCATGGCTGCCGCCTGCTCGGGGCTGATCGGCCGCTGCGGGTTCAACCGCCGCGACGGCGCGATCATTGGTGTGCGGACAAGCGGCATGTGGATGTTCGTGAATGTGATGTGGTCCGAAACGGTTTCGGAGGCGACGACGTCGGCGAACGCATCCAGCGCGGCCTTGCTGGGGTTGTAGGCGCTGTACTTCGGGTTGCGTGCCTGGGCGCCCGCGCTGGACACGTTGACGACGTGCCCGAACCGACGCTCCCGCCAGTGCGGCAGCAACGCGAGCACCATGCGCACCGCACCGAAGTAGTTGACGGCCATCACGCGTTCGTAGTCGTGTAGCCGGTCGGTCGAGTTGACCACCGACCGGCGGATCGAGCGCCCGGCGTTGTTGACCAGATAGTCGACGTGCCCAAACCGGCCGAGGATGTCCTTGACGGTGTATTCCACCGACGACGAATCTGTCACGTCACAACTGAACGCGTACGCCTCGCCGCCGGATTCGCGGATCTCGGCGATCAGCGCGTCAAGCGCGTGGCTGTTGCGGGCCAACGCGAAGACGGTCGCACCGCGTTCGGCGATCGCGATTGCCGACGCCCTACCGATGCCGCTGGACGCGCCGGTGATGATGACGTGCTTGCCCACCATAGGGCCGTCGGGGTCGTCGTGGCGGGCTCGATCGGGATCGAGGTGCTCGGCCCAGTACCGCCACAGTCGCGGGGCATACTCGCGAAACGCCGGTACGTCTATTCCGCTGCCCTGCAACGCTTCCCGGGTCGCATCGGAGTTGAACGTCGTCGGGAGGTCTGCGACGTCGAGCATCTCGGGTGGCACGCCGAGCTGCGTCGCGGCGACGTCGCGGATCACCTTGGCTCGGCCGCGGACTTTGAGTACGGGTGCCGCCACTGCGCGCGGTAAAGAACCGAGCAGCGGCGGCAGGCCCGCCTCCTTCGCAATGCCGCGGTAAATACCGTGCAGCCCAATGGGTTCCGGAGACGTCAAGTGGAACGTCTGGCCGTCGCGGTCCGGTACATGCATCAGATTCACCAGAGCGTCGACGACGTAGTCGACTGGAACAATGTTCGTGCGCCCGCTGTCCGGCAGCATCATCGGCGTGAACGACGGCAGCTTGGCCAGTTTCGCGAGCACCGGGAACAGGTAGTAGGGGCCGTCGATCTTGTCCATCTCTCCGGTGCGCGAGTCGCCGACGACCGCGCCCGGCCGGTAGATGCGGTAGCGCAGCCCGGGCTCGTCGCGCACGAGTTGTTCGGATTCGAACTTTGTCCGGTGATACGGCGTCGGCAGCTTCTGGTCGACGTCGAAGTCGGCTTCGGTGTACTCGCCGCGGAAGTCGCCGGCGACCGCAATCGACGACACATGGTGCAGGGTCGCGCCGAGGCGTTTGGCAAGGGCGATCACCGCCCTCGTCCCGTCGACGTTCGCGCCGCGCTGAGCCGACTCGGGAGCGGTGATGTCGTAGATCGCGCCGCAGTGCACGACGTGCTCGACGCTGCCAAGACTGGTCAGCGTCTCCTCGGAAAGGCCCAGGCCGGGCTGAGTCAGGTCGCCGACCACCGGTTTCGCCCGGTCGCCCCAGGTGGCGGCGAGCCGTTCGAAGCGCGACAGGGAGCCGCGGCGGACCAGGACGCCCACCTCGGCGTCGGGCTGCGTCTCGAGAATTCGGGTAATCACTCGACGGCCGATAAACCCGGTACCGCCGGTAACGATATATCGCATGGAAGTCATCGTGGACCCATTCTAGGTAAAGGTCAACACACTGTGACGCGGTCGACGATTCCCCAATTCGCCGATGTCAAGCCGTTGCGGTGGATACGCTCCAGCAAAGCAATTCGCAGGGGGATGCGGTGTCCCGGATATTTCTCAGCCATTCGAGCAAAGATCTGCGGGAAGCCGTCGCGCTCAAACAGTGGTTGGCTACCCAAGACGCCAGCCTGGCCGACGATATCTTCCTCGATGTCGAAGGCCTGCGGCCGGGAATGCGATGGCGAGATGCACTGCGGCGGGCCAACGCTCGTTGCGAGGCGGTCATCTGTCTGCTCTCTCGCAACTGGGACGCGTCGAATGAATGCAAGACGGAATATCGCACCGCGGAGAATCTCAACAAGCAGATTCTGTGCGCGCGGCTCGAACCGTCGACCGGCGACGAGTTGATCTCTGAGTGGCAGCGCTGCGATCTCTTCGGAGATGGTCGGGTCACCGAAGTGGACATCGGTGACGGAACACCTGTGCGATTCGCCACGGATGGGCTTCTGCGTCTGCGGGATGCCATCGGGGAAGCGGGAATCGGGCCTGATACGTTCCCGTGGCCGCCGGCGGGCGATCCTGATCGCGCGCCGTACCGGGGGTGGCAGCCGCTGGAGCAGATCGACGCAGCCGTGTTCTTCGGCCGCGATGCGGCGATCGTGCGAGCGATGGATTCGATCCGGGGGATGCGGCTGGCAGGGCTCAAGTCGTTGTTCGTTGTGTTGGGGCCGTCCGGCACCGGAAAGTCGTCATTTCTGCGGGCCGGTCTGTTGCCACGGCTCGGACGCGAAGACCGTCGCTTCGTGTTGCTCGATATCGTGCGGCCGGACCGCAACGCGTTGACCGGTGACACCGGATTGGCACCTGCGATCGTCGCGACGCGACAGCGCTTCGATCTCACCGGAACCAGCCTGGGCGATGTCAAGACCGCGTGCACAAACGGTGACGTTGACCGAATTACGCAGTGGCTGACCGAAATTCGCGAGGCCGCAGCGGCGCAGCTGCTGGAGGACTTTGATGCTGCAGGGGCACCGTCACCTCCGACGCTCATCCTGCCATTGGATCAAGCGGAGGAGTTGTTCAGTGCCGACGCCGGGCCGCAGGCCGACCAGTTCCTGACCTTGGTTCGCGGCCTCGCCGGATGCCTCAACGATCCGGACTCCGAAACCGGACTGATCGTGTTGGGCACGATCCGTACCGACCGATATGAAGTGATGCAAACCCATCCCGAGCTGGCGGGCGTCGAGGCCTTCGTGTTCGACGAACTCAAGCCGATGCCGGTCGCGCAGTTCACGGAAGTGATCACCGGCCCGGCC
>DASRFZ010000149.1:0-5355 GCA_035651275.1 Mycobacterium sp.
CGTGAACCAGTCCGCCCATTTCGACGGGTCGGCGATCAGGGCCCAGACCGCGTCGACGGGTGCGGGCAGTTCGCGTTCGGCTTCGATGTGTCCCATGAGTCAGCTGCTCCGATCGGCGCGCTGGTAAGCGGTCACAACAGCGGCTCCGCCGAGGCCGATGTTGTGTTGCAGTGCGGCGCTGACATTTTCGACCTGCCGCTTGTCGGCCTTGCCACGCAGCTGCCATGTCAGCTCTGCGCACTGCGCAAGCCCCGTCGCACCCAGTGGGTGACCTTTCGATATCAGCCCACCCGAGGGGTTGACCACCCAGCGTCCGCCGTAAGTGGTGTCGCCCTCGTCGATGAGTTTCGGCGCCTCACCCTCCGCGCACAGACCCAGGGCTTCGTACAGCAGAAGCTCGTTGGCGCTGAAGCAGTCGTGCAGCTCGATCACCTGGAAGTCCTCGGGGCCGAGTCCGGACTGCTCGTAAACGCTTTGAGCCGCAGCCACATTCATGTGGTAGCCGATGATTCCCTTGGCGGTGCCGTCGTACGTGTTCTCGAAGTCGGTGGTCATTGCCTGCCCCACGATCTCGACCGCCTGAGACGCCATCCCGTGCTTGTCGACGAACTCCTCCGACGCGAGAATCGCCGCGCCGGACCCGTCGGAGGTCGGCGAGCACTGCAGCTTCGTCAGCGGGTCGTAGATCATTCGCGACGCCAAGATGTCATCCATCGTGTACGACTCCTGGAACTGCGCGAACGGGTTGTTGACCGAATGCTTGTGATTCTTGTACCCGATCTTCGCGAAATGCTCTGCGGTGGTGCCGTATTCCTTCATGTGCTCCCGCCCCGCCGCACCGAACATCCACGGCGCCGGCGGGAACGCGAACTCCGCGATCTCGGCTAGCGCCAGGATCTGCTTGTCCATCGGGTTGGTGCGATCACCCCACGTGGCTTCCAGCGAGCCGGGTTTCATCTTCTCGAAACCCAGCGCGATCGTGCAGTCGGCCAGCCCGCCGCGGATTGCTTGGGCGGCCATGAACAGCGCCGTAGACCCCGTCGAGCAGTTGTTGTTCACGTTCACCACTGGAATGCCCGTGAGCCCCAGCTCGTACAGCGCACGCTGGCCACTGGTCGATTCGCCGTAGACATAGCCGACGTAGCCCTGCTCGATTTCGCGGTAGTCGATGCCAGCGTCGGTCAGCGCGTTGGTGCCGGACTCGCGGGCCATGTCCGGATAGTCCCAATTCTCCCGGCTCCCGTCTTCTCGCTCCTCGCGTGCGCGGCCGGGTTTCTCGAACTTCGTCATGCCCACGCCCACGACGTAGACCTTGTTGCCGACCTTGTTAGCCATCGCTACCTCCTCGATTTGCGCAAAACATACACACTTGCACGTAACTTATCAACTGGCGGCCCAGACCTCGACCAGCGGTTCGGCCAGCTTGCGCAGGCTCATGGCGGCCCGGTCCCAACGGCGCCGGGCACGAGACTGGTCGGTGTCGACGAAGCTCGCGATCAGGATTCCGCGCAGGGCATCCATCGCGGTATAGACGAAGTCGAGTGTCGGCTTGTGAATGGCTTCGGGCACAAACTCGCTCACCGCAGAGGTCAGACTGCTCGCCACGATCGATTCGAACTTCGCCACCTCGCTTCGCAGCGCAGGCTCGGTTCGTCCGGCGACCCAAAGTTCCACCGCCGCAATGAACATCGGGCCCTGATGCACGTCCCACAGCAAGTCAAGCAGGCTACCGATGGGATCCTCGGTGGTCGTCAGGTCAGCGACATTGCCCACCGCCGCCGCCGCGCGCTTCGCCGCGAGGTGCTGCAGCGCGGCGATCACCAGGTCGTTCTTCGAGCCGAAATGATGGACCTGCGCGCCCCGGGTCACGCCGGCCATCTCCGCCACCCGCGGTGTCGTCGTCCCCGCGTAGCCGTAGCGCACCAGGCAGTCGATCGTCGCGTCCAGCAGTCGTGCGCGCGTCTCCGCGCTGCGCTGCTCTTGGGTGCGGCGGGCGGCTCGGGCCGTTGTCGTCACCTCCAAATACATACCAGAGTGTATGTATTTTGTCTCGGCTGGGATCTAGGTCACGATGGGCGTGGCCGAAACGGAAGGGGGTAACACGTCAGTATGGGCGACATGAAATACCTCGAACTACATGGTGACCGCATGGCCTACCGTGACGAGGGCGCCGGCGAGGCGCTGCTGTTGATCCACGGCATGGCCGGGAGTTCCGACACCTGGCGGGCCGTATTGCCACGGCTGGCGAAGAAGTACCGAGTGATCGCGCCGGACCTGCTTGGCCACGGTCAATCGGCGAAACCGCGCGGGGACTATTCGCTGGGCGCTTTCGCCGTATGGCTACGTGACTTTCTCGACGAGCTGGGCGTCAGCCAGGTCACCGTCGTCGGCCAATCGCTGGGCGGTGGGGTAGCGATGCAATTCGTGTACCAACACCCCGACTATTGCCGACGGCTCGTGCTCATCGCCAGCGGTGGGCTGGGCCCGGACGTCGGACTGATACTGCGGCTGCTGTCCGCTCCAGGCGCGGAGTTCGTGTTGCCGATCATTGCGCCGCGGCCGGTCCTGCGGGTCGGCGACAAACTGCGGTCCTGGCTCGGCTCGGCGGGCATTCATTCGCCTCGGGGCGCCGAGTTGTGGACCGCATATTCGTCGCTGTCGGACCGCCACACGCGGCAGTCGTTTCTCAAGACTCTGCGCTCGGTCGTCGACTACCGCGGGCAGTCGGTGAGTGCGCTGAACCGGTTACAGGTCGCCGCCGACCTGCCAGTAATGGCGATTTGGGGTGACAAAGACGGCATCATCCCAGTCGATCACGCCTATGCCGCTCACGAGGCGCGCGCCGACACCCGGCTCGAGGTTCTGCCGGGAATCGGCCACTTCCCGCAAGTGGAGGCGCCGATGGAGGTGATCGATCTGATCGAGGACTTCATCGCCACCACTGAAACGCCGGCGATACCCAGCGCGGAAACCAAGGTTTAGCCGAGTCGGCGCGCGCACTCGTCGCTGGGTTGAATGTCGCCGGCGCTGCGGCTCCGGCGAAGCTCGAGCCCGTCGAGGGTGCCCTCGGCGCGCCACGCCGCCAAGATGTCTGCGTACTCCGTGGGGCCGCCAATAAAGAAGCTGCCCTGCTGGGTTCGGTTGTCGACGCGGCCCTCGCGGTTGTAATAGCCAGGGGTGCAAGACCTTCTGCGCTCGGCGACCAACGCGGACCGCTGCATGACGGTGTCCACCCAGGCGGCTTCGGCGGCGGCCGACGCCTCGACTTCGACGATTCCGCGCGACAGCGCCAATGCGATCACCCACGCCACGTGGCCAGCCTGCACGTCGAGCAGATACGGGAAGTTCACCGTAAAGCCTGACTGCGCAATGCTTTCCACGAAACAGTTCGGGAAGCCGCGCACATGCAAGCCGTGGAAAGTCCTGACGCCGTCGGCCCATTTCTCTGTGAGCGTCACGCCGTCGCGGCCGACGACCTCGAAGCCCGTGCGTCGCGTGTAGTCGGTGCCGACTTCGAAGCCGGTCGCGAAAATCAAGCAGTCGAGTTCGTACTCGCGGCCGTCGACGACGACGCCGTTCTCCGTGATGCGCTGGACCCCGAGACCGCGCGTGTCGACGAGGGTGACGTTGTCGCGGTTGAACGCATGCAGATACTCGTCGTGGAAACAGGGTCGCTTGCAGTAGTAGCCGTACCACGGTTTCAGCGCTTCTGCGGTGGCGCGGTCGGCCACGATCTCGTCGACGCGTGCCCGGATCTCCTCCATCTTCGCGAAGTCGGCGAGTTCGGTTGCCCGTGCGAATTCCGCCGGGGACAGATCGTCATGAGCGTTCTGACGCATGACCGGCAGCTTCTTGGTAATGCTGGTCCACGCGTCGCTGACCAGATCCTCGTCGGCTTCCCCGCCGTTGGTGAGCAACTGGAAGTTCTCGATGCGTTCGCGCTGCCAGCCGGGCTGCAGACTGGCCGCCCACTGCGAATCGGTCGGCCGATTTGCGCGGATATCCACTGACGACGGTGTGCGCTGAAAGACCAAGAGCTGCTGGGCCGATCGGGCCAGATGCGGGACGCACTGGATGGCTGTCGCACCCGTTCCGACGATGCCGACGCGCTTGTCGGCCAGCCCGCCGAGGTCGTCGCCGGTGTAGTCGTAGTCCCACCGGCTCGTGTGGAACATGTGGCCGCGAAACGTCGTGATTCCCGGAATGCCGGGCAGCTTGGGCTTGTTCAGGTAGCCGTTTGCCATTGAGACGAACCGCGCCCGGACCGTATCGCCGTGGTTGGTGGCGATAACCCAGCGGGAATCGTCAGGGTCCCAACGTATGTCGTGCACCTCGGTCTGCAGGAGCGCGTTGCGGTAGAGGTCGTAGTGTTCGGCGATGCGGCGGCAGTGCGCGAAGATCTCCGGGCCTTTCGCGTACTTTTCGGTGGGCAGGTAGCCGGTTTCCTCCAGCAGCGGCATGTACACGTACGACTCGACGTCGCAGGCGAGGCCGGGGTATCGGTTGAAGTACCAGGTGCCGCCCACGTCGGCGGCCTTGTCGATCAACCGCACGTCGTCGACTCCGAATTCGCGCAGTCGTGCGCCGGTCAGTAGGCCGCCGAAACCCGCACCCACAATCGCGACATCGACCTCGTCGGTGTTGGGTGCCCGCGTGAACGTCGGGTCGGCCCAGGGATCGTCGCCGAAAGACGCGAATTTCCCGGTGATCTCGACGTACTGGTCGATCCCGTCGGGACGAAGCCGACGGTCGCGTTCGCGCGCGTACTTCTCGCGCAGCGCATCCGGGTCGAAAGGCAGGTCCGCGGGCATCGCCTCAGAATATGCGCGACGCGCTTCAGAGCAATTGCAACCGTCGAACACGATCCGCGAGCACCCGCTGTGACACGTCGGCGGTGGGGGCAAGGCCTTCGAACGCGTGCGGACAACCCGGGTAGAGATGCAGCTCCGTCGGTACCCCGGCGTCGACCAGACGGGTGGCGTAGGAGATGTCCTCGTTGCGGAAGAGGTCAAGGTCCCCGACGTCCATGTAGGTCGGCGGCAGATCCGACAGGTCCGTGGCCCTCGCCGGCGCGGCGTAGGGATCGACGTTCGCGGTGCCGGTGCCGTCGCCGAGCAGTGCGCCCCAGCCGGTGAGGTTGTCGTCGTGGGTCCAGGTGAGGAAGGGCGCAATCGCGGGATCGGCGGGAGGGGTGCGGTCGTCGAGCATCGGATAGATCAACAGCTGCTGGGCAATTGGCGGGCCACCGCGGTCGCGGTTCAGCAGGCACACGCCGGCCGCCAGCCCGCCGCCGGCGCTGTCCCCCATCACGGCCACCCGGGCGGTGTCGACGCCGAGTTCGTCGGCATGCTCTCG
>DASRFZ010000150.1:0-8373 GCA_035651275.1 Mycobacterium sp.
GAGCTCAGCGCGACCGTGTGGCCGCGCGCCTGGTGCGCGCGAACAAGCTCACGCATTTCGGGATAGATCCGAGAGATGATGTGCTGAACGAACAGCCGCTCACCGAGCTCGTCGATCTCATCGATGGAGCGCCCCTTCATCATCGACGCTCCGCGGTAGATCAGCTGCTCGAAGTCGGCGCGGCCGAGCTGATGGTTCAGCGCGGCCTGGACGACGCCCAGGAATTCGCCGATTCCAATTTCACGGCGGCGGAAGCGATCTCGCGTCATGATGACGCCGGTGAACCCGGCGACCAATGTCCCGTCGACGTCGAAGAACGCGCCAACCTCCGCACCTGCGGGGCTGGCTTCGATCTCGGCGACGGAGCCGGGCAGGCGGACGTTGCGGCGGCCGCCGGATTTTGTGTTGGACGGGCTCATGCCGGTGAACTCCCGTTCGATGATGTCTGCTGGCCGGATGTGGACGTTGGCTCGTGGAAGGTGACCGCCGTGGCACGGGCGGGACCGCCGAGGGCGAGTATCTCGTTGAATCCGGCGAGAAGGCAACGGGCCCAGAGTTCTTCGTCGGTAATCGAGGCGCGATCGTAGCGGGTGGTGACAGTGCAGACGCCGCTGCGGGAGATCAGCACGGCCATCATCGCGACACCGGGTAGCGGCCCAAGGCCATACTGACGCAACACTTTTGCACCGGCGATGAATGTGTCGCCTTGGTACATAGGCACATTGCTGGCTTGGACGTCGGCCGATACCACCGACCCGGCCACCGATTCCAGCAAGGGGTCGGGGAGGAACCCGAGAATCGGCGCGACGGCGCCGATCATGTCGATCGCGGGCTCGTCGCGACGCTTGACCATTTGGATGCGGACGTTGTGGATACGTGCGCGTGGGTCTGAAATGCGAAGGGGCGCAGAGATCATCACGCCCGCAAACCGGTTTCCGCCGGCGGGATCGCCGTCGGAGCGCAGGTTCACCGGAATGGCCATCGGGAGCGCGTCGATCGGCATGCCGAGTTCGTGGTGGTAGAGGCGAAGCGCGCCGCAGAGCGCGGCCAGGTAGGCGTCGTTGATCGATCCTTCGGCGGCTTTCGCGGCGGCGCGGATATCGGAGAGCTTCATCTCGATCGCTTCGCTGCGCGACGACAGACTGCGTCGGCGCAACAGCGGAGAATGGTCGGCAGAGGTCGCCATCACCCTGGAGCCGGACCGGGCGTATTCCACGACGCCCTCGACAGCCGACACCGGATTCGTCAGCGCCTTACCGACCGCCTGGGCGGCGCCGGTGAGCGCGCCGCGCGCGCCGCGGAAAAGCGTGTTGGGCAAGCGGTTCAGGCCCGCGCGGGCAAGGTCGTTGCCGGTGAGGTCCTGGGGTATCGGCAGCGGGGCGGGTTTGCGCGGCGGAGGCTCGCGTTCGAGGTCGTAGATCTCGGCGAACATCTCGACGGCGCCGACGCCGTCGGTGACGGCATGGCTCATATGGATCAGAACGGCGGCGCGGTCGTCCTCAAGGCCTTCGACCAACGTGGCCGTCCAGAGCGGGCGCGAAATATCAAGGGGTGACTGCAAACTCACTTCGGCGAGGTCGAAAACCTCACGTAGCGTGCCGGGTTCGGGGACACGCAGCCGACGGACGTGGAAGTTGAGGTTGAAGTCGGGGTCGACGACCCAGCGGGGCGAGGCCGTCGGGATGGTCGGCACGACGACCTTTTGCCGGAGCCTCAAGACGCGGCGGGAGGCGTGCTCGAAGACAGCCAGGAATCGGTCCCACGCCGGGGTGGTGTCGAGCACCTCGAGGGCCATGATGCCCGAGCGCGTGCGAGGGTTGGCCTCGCCGCGATGCAACAACATGTCGAACGCGCCGAGCTCCTCCGGCAATCCAGCCGCGTCCAGTGCGTCAACCACCGTCTACCCCTCCCGTCACCGGCATGCGAGACCAACGCTAGTCCGCTGGCCCAAGGTGCGGGTGGGATTGTTGGGGCGTCGACGACCCCGATCGTCCTCGAGACTGCGGCCAGATCGCGTTTGGGCTCTCGATCGCGATCTGTGCGCAGTCTCGGCGCGGAGAAACTTGGCACCCCCGGCAGGAATTGAACCTGCGACCTACCGCTTAGAAGGCGGCTGCTCTATCCGCTGAGCTACGGGGGCAGCGCGTCCACCCTAGCTGAGTTCTCGCGAACCGATGGATGGGTACCGACCGTCTCAAGCCTCCAAGTCGCATGTTCACGTCGTGCCGGAGACGCAGGTCAGCGGTCGTTTTTCTCACCCGTCAAAGTGGCCGGTCGCGCAACTCGGCCACCCTCGTGACCACGAGCTGGACTGCACATGACGGTCCATCGCGGCAAAACCGGGATTCGCTCAGCCCCTCCCGATAGTGCTGGGCATACTGTGAACCACCTGCGTTTCCTATGGGGGTTCATTTTGCGGAGGCTGTTCATCTCCTACGCCCGCGAGAACAAGCGCGATGTCGATCAGTTAGCCGAGCAGCTCGGACTGATGGGCTACGAAACCTGGGTCGACTTCAAGCTGCGCGGCGGACAGCAGTGGTGGGCCGAGATACTGCAGCGCATCTCCGACACAGAGGTATTCATCGCCGTCATCTCGCATGCTTCGCTGAACTCCACCGCCTGCCGGCGTGAATTCGACTGGGCCGAGGCGCTCGACAAGCCGATCCTGCCGGTCGCCATCGAGCCGCTTCCCGCTGCGTTGCCGCGACGCTTCGCCGAACGTCAGATCATCGACTATTCACAAGCGGGACAACGTGATCGGGCCGCGCTGATGTTGCAAGGGGGACTAGCAACGATAGGGGCGGCCCGCCCGCTGCCAGACCCCCTGCCCGAACCACCCGCGGCGCCGCTGTCCTACCTCACCGACCTGGTTGACCTGATCTCGGGGCCAGATCCGCTCGACCACGCCCAACAGCATCAGATCTTGCAGCAGCTCGGGGCCGCGCTTCACTCGGTTGACCCGGAGGAGCGGCGAGGCGCACGAGACATCCTCGAACGCTTCGCGAGCCGCGCCGACTTGTACGCCGATGTCGACCGGATCATCACCGGCTTTCGCGAGCTCCCGCGGCCGGCGACGCCCCGCAGTGAAGGACCAGCGGCCAGCGAACCCGCGTTCGCCCCCGGGGCGGACGTCGTGGCCGAACCGGCGGCCGCCCCATCGCCGTCTACGGGGCACGACGTGCAGCGATCGAACGACGGCGCAGAGAAGCCTCTTGATGAGGCCGACGCCACCCTTGACCACACGGACTCGGCTCCACTCAGCGAGACCGTCGGCGCCACAGAAGATTTCGGACAAACCGGCCGCGAGTCCGCACCGACGACGGACGTGGAAGATGCGCATCCTCCTAGCGAGTCGGCCACGACCGAGGAGCGACCATCCCCGGCGGACTTTGCTTCGACACAGGGACAGAGCTCCGCGACGGAGCGCACCGAGCCGACGACTCCGCGCGGCCGGGTCGATCCCGTTTGGCGGCGCAAGCGCGCCGCTATCCCCGCGGCCATCGCTCTCGTGGCCGTCGTGTGCGTCGGGATCTGGTTCGCAACGGCTCAGACGGGCTCACGCCCGCAGCCACCCAGAGGCACAACATCTTCGGTAAGCGCCCCCGTCGCGCAACCCCCAAGCGGGTCGCCGGCACCCGTAGCGCGGACCCAGACAGTGATTCCGACGCCGGGAATCTACCCCGCTGGAATCGCCGCAGACCGAGACGGCGACATTTACGTCGCTGATACCAACAGCACTCCCAAAAGAATAGTCAAAATCGCTGCCGGATCGAATACGCAAGTCCCCCTGCCATTTACCTTCCCGCCGACAGGATCGGTCAGAGTCGCCGTCGATAACGTCGGCGCAGTCTACGCGGCTGCAGGCGACGACAACCGCGTGTATAAACTCGACCCCGGCTCCGACCAACCAGTACCCTTACCGTTCGAAGGATTGGCCGGGCCGTCCGCCGTCGCGGTGAATTCATGGGGCGACGTTTTCGTGACAGATATGTGGAATGGCCCGAACGGGCGGGTGTTAATGCTTCCAGTCGGACACGGACCGCAGACGGTCTTGCCGTTCGCCGATATCAGCAGGCCATGGGGCGTCGCCGCCGATGACGCAGGAGATGTGTTCGTCGCTAATTCGATTACTTATGTGCAGAAACTGCCGGACGGAGCGAGCGCAGACATCAAGATGGATAACACCTTTTGCGCGGCAACCGTGGCTGCGAGTCCGTCGGGGACAGCCTACGTCGGCACCGCCGAGGGTATCTTGAGTTTTCCTCCTGGCAAGGTCGATGGGACTCTAATCTCCGGCGTGAATTTCAAAAACGGCAAAGGCGGAGCATTAGCGGCGGATCCTGCTGGGAATGTCTATGTAGGCGACGGGGAGAGCGTAATCAAGATCACGCTGTAGGACTACGACGGCGTGCGCGTCGAAAATCCGTTCCGCGCTAGCGATTGAGGGTTCAGCTCAGCACATGCCCGCGAACGTCGACTTGTGGTCGAACAATCCGCGAAACGGCGACAACAAGTCGACGTTCGGCGCTAGGCGTGCCGGGCAAGGAAATCGACAACGGCGTCGGCGAAGAGATCGTTGCGATCGCCGGCGACCATGTGTCCTGCGCCTTGAACGTCGACGAACTCGACTTGCGGGAAGCGCGCAAGGAATTCGTTGGCGCTGTCCTGGCTCACCAGGTCACTCACCTGGCCGCGTACCAAAAGCATTGGCACCCCGTCGGCGAGGATCGCTTCGACCGCTGTGTACAGCCGCTCGGTGTCGATCACCTCGATCGGCGGATTCGCGGCCGTCCCATCGATGAACTGGGGGTCCCAATGCCAGTACCATCGGTCGCCACGACGACGAAGGTTGGCGCGCAAGCCATTTAGATCCGTCGGCCGCGGGCGATGAGGGTTGTACTCGGCGATCATGTCGGCCACTTCGTCGAGTGAGGCGAACCCCTCGACCATGCGGTCGGCCATGAAGTTGTGAATGCGCGCCGCGCCAGACGGATTCATGTTCGGCACGATGTCGACGAGCACCACGGCGCTGGCGATACCGCGGGAAAGTTCGCCCGCCAGAAGCATCGACGTGAACCCGCCCAGTGACGCGCCCACCAATACGGGGTTCGGCGGCAGTCGCAGCAATACCTCGCGCGCGTCCTCGGCGAAGCTGACGACGCGGTAGTCGCCGTCGCTCGACCAGTCCGATTCGCCGTGGCCGCGCATGTCGACGGTGACGGCCTGCCAGCCACGCTTCGCCACGGCGCTGGCAGCACGCGACCACGACCGGCGAGTCTGCCCGCCGCCGTGCAAGAACACGACGGCGCGGGCGTCGGGATCGCCCAGCCGATCCGAGACGATGCGGACGCCGCCGGGCCCGAAGGTCTCGAACGGCGCAGGTCCAGTCGCCATCCTCGGATCGTAGGCGTCCGGACCGGGCAGAGAAGCTACTGGCTACGCCCTTGATCCGTGATGATCGTATGAAGCAAGTCGACGATCTGCGTGAGCCTACCGACTACCGCGGGCCCCGCCGGCCGCCAATTCGCCCAACAGGCAGCAAATCTACGATCACCGGCATGACCCAGCACGCGTTCAGCCGCGACGAACGCCAGGCGGTGTATCGCGTGCTCTTCGAACGCCGCGACATGCGCCGGTTCACGCCGAACAGTCACATACCTCCAGATGCGTTGGCCCGAATGCTCCACGCCGCGCACGCCGCGCCGAGCGTCGGGTTGATGCAGCCGTGGCGATTCATCCGGATCACTGACGCCGGGCTTCGCCTAAAGATCCATGCTCTCGTCGACGACGAACGCCACCGCACAGCGGAAGCGCTCGGCGAGCGCAGCCGAGAGTTCTTGGCGCTCAAGGTCGAAGGCGTGCTGGAGTGCGCCGAGCTTCTGGTGGTCGCATTGTGCGATCAGCGCGACCACCATGTCTTCGGCCGACGCACGATGCCGCAGATGGACTTGGCGTCCGTCGCGTGCGCGATCCAGAACCTCTGGCTCGCCGCGCGCGCCGAAGGCTTTGGCATGGGCTGGGTTTCGATTTTCGAACCTGCCGCATTGGCACGGCTCCTCGAGATGCCCGACGACGCCGACCCCGTCGCGATCCTGTGCCTCGGCCCCGTGCCCGATTTCCCCGACCGGCCCGCCCTCGAACTGGACAACTGGACCTTCGGCCGGCCGTTGGAAGAATTCGTCAGCCAGAACCGTTGGTGACGCCAGCCAGCAAATCGGAAACCCTGTCTTAACCGTGCTAGTACCATCGCAGAATGTCGGGGAAACACGACATCGATCACCGGTTCGACTACCTCTTCGAACCGTTAGCTGTCGACGCGATCGAGGACGTTCCGCCAGAACCGGTCGCGAATACCGAAAGCGCCGGTGAGAAGGCCGGCTTCGCTCACCGTCGAGGCGCCCTCACAGCGGTCCTCGTCACGATTGCTGTCTTGGCGATCGGTTGGCTGTTGTTGCAGCCGGGCAAGGCTGGCGACGGCGGAAACACTCAAGGCAATCCCACTCCGCCGCGTGCGCCCGCAGCAACTCTGCCCGCGGGCGTCGTTCCGCCCGCGCCGAGGCCGTTGACCATTACGACCGTTGAAGCACCCGTCGCATCGCCTGCACCGCCGCACGAATCAACGGCGAACACCGCGCCGGCACGGCCGTCGGCTGTCGCTCCCACATCGAACGTTCGCTTGCCTCCGTCATCGCCGACGCGCGCGCCGATCAGCGTCGCACCGGAAACCCGTGCGCCCGTGCCTTATCCGTACCCGCCGCAGGATTCGCACCGAGTGGGTTCCCACGGCATCTTGTGACGGGCGCAATGCCCGGCGCTGCCCCCGGTTGAGATAGCGTTTGGTGGTACATCGTCCGTCAAGGCAAGGAGGGACAGTGGATTTCGGCCTCTGGGGTTCGCTGACGATACTGACCGCCGTCCTGGAATTGATGTTCGTCGCAGGTGCAGTTGTCTTTGTGAAGCGGTTGGAGGGTCGAACACCCGCTCCCCTGAGCGAGCAAGTCGGTGCGCACAAAACTGTGCTGCACAAGCTGCGCAACCGCGAACCACTGTCGCAGGATGAGGTGGATTACGCGAGGCAAGTCATTTCCGATAGCCGCTCAATTTTCGCGTACTCGATACCTGCCGCCATCTTCACGCTCGGATGCTTTTATGTGTTCGGCTGTCTTCAACAGTTGCATGGCGGCACGCCCACCGAACGAACCTTCATCGGGCTGATCCCCATGTTTACGTCCACGAACCTCGCGGTCCAGCTGCTCAGGGTCGCGCGGTTGAAGGGGCGGCTCGAGAAACCCCCGTTGAAGGTGCCCGAGACCTCGGACGCGGTCAGGTAACCGCTGAGTCGTCGTCTTCCCACAGAAGCAGTTGACGCACTGCCCTGCGCGATCCGTACGGCTGAAGCATTTCGCTCGCAGGCCGGGGTCGCACTCGTTGAGGCCACCAGAACCAGCGACCGAGCAGTGTTGCGATCGACGGCGTCATGAACGAGCGCACGATCAGCGTGTCGAACAACAGACCCAACGCGATCGTGGTTCCGATCTGGCCGAGCACCCGCAAATCGGCGAACACGAAAGACGCCATCGTCGCGGCGAACACCAATCCGGCCGCGGTTACCACCGAACCGGAGCCGGCCATCGCGCGGATGATCCCGGTTTTCAGTCCGGCGCCGATCTCCTCCTTGAACCGCGATATCAGCAGCAGGTTGTAGTCCGACCCCACCGCCAACAACAGAATGATGGCTAGCGCCAACACAATCCAATACAACTGAACACCGAGAAGGTCCTGCCAAATCAGCACCGACAGTCCGAACGAGGCGCCCAACGACAGCGCGACGGTGCCGACGATGACGACGGCGGCGACCAGACTTCGGGTGATGATCATCATGATCAACAAGATGAGGCTGAGGGCGGCGATCCCGGCGATCATCAAGTCGTACTTGGCGCCGTCGGCGATGTCTTTGTACGTCGATGCCGTGCCGCCGATGTAGATGTGGGCTCCGGCGAGCGGAGTGCCCTTCACCGCTTCTTCGGCGGCGTCGCGGATCTTGTCGATGTGTGAAATGCCTTCGGGTGTCGCGGGATCGCCGTCGTGGGTGATGATCATCCGCGCCGCGTGACCATCCGGCGACAAGAACAGTTTCAGACCGCGCAAAAATTCGGAGTTGCTGAACGCCTCGGGCGGAAGATAAAACGAATCGTCGTTCTTCGCCGCATCAAACGCCTGCCCCATCGCGGTCGCATTCTGCAGGGCCGCCTGGCTTTGGGCGTTGATCCCCGAATTGGTGGCGTAGTTGGTCATGGTCAGGTCGTGGTTGGTCTGCTGGATGGCGATCTGCGGTGCGATCAGCGCCAACAACTTCGGCTGCAAAGCGTTGAG
>DASRFZ010000151.1:0-4247 GCA_035651275.1 Mycobacterium sp.
TGGTGATCGCGGCGGGCGGCTTTGTGATGAACCCGGAGATGGTGGCCGAGTACACGCCGAAGCTCGCCGAGAAGCCGTTCGTGCTGGGCAATACCTACGACGACGGCTTGGGCATCCGGCTCGGAGTGTCGGCCGGCGGCGCACTCAAACACATGGATCAGGCCTTCATGACCGCACCCGCGTACCCGCCCGCGATCTTGCTCACCGGCATCATCGTCAACAAGCTGGGCCAGCGATTCGTCGCCGAAGACTCCTACCATTCCCGCACATCGGGTTTCGTGATGGACCAGCCCGACAGCGCGGCGTTCTTGATCGTCGACGAGGACCACCTCGAACGACCCGAGTTTCCGTTGGTGCCGTTGATCGACGGGTGGGAGACCGTCGAGGAGATGGAGAAAGCGCTCGGGATCCCGCAGGGCAATCTCGTCGCGACGCTGAACCGGTACAACGAACACGCTCGCCACGGCGAGGACCCCGACTTTCACAAGCAGCCGGAGTTCCTTGCGCCACAAGACAAAGCGCCGTGGGGTGCGTTCGACATGTCGTTGGGCAAGGCGATGTATTCGGGTTTCACCGTAGGCGGGCTCGCGACGTCGGTTGACGGGGAGGTGCTTCGCGCCGACGGCAGCGCGATCGCCGGTCTGTACGCGGCCGGAGCGTGCGCGTCGAACATCGCTCAGGACGGTAAGGGGTATGCGAGCGGAACGCAGCTGGGGGAGGGGTCGTTCTTCGGGCGCCGCGCTGGAGCGCACGCTGCGAAGCGGCGAGCAACGACGTAGTTACGCTGGCGCGGGCTCCTTTTCGACCGGTCCGAGCTGCCATTCGCCAGCGCCAAGCAGCCGCAACCGCGTTCGGTGATGCTGTTCTACCTCTGGGCGGTGGCTGACGCTCACCAAGATGCACTGCGGCAGCTCGGCCCGAATCAGTTGGTACAGCGCCATTTCCAGACCCTCGTCGAGCGCAGACGTGGCCTCGTCGAGGAATACCGCCTTCGGCTTGGTCAGCAGAATACGGGCGAACGCGACGCGTTGTTGTTCACCCGGCGACATAACCTTGGCCCAGTCGGCGGTTTCGTCCAGACGACCGACCAGGTGCGGCAGCGCGACCCGGGTGAGCGTCTCCTGCAGCCGATCATCCGGAATATCGCCTGGCGCAGACGGATACGACACCACGGCGCGCAGGTCGCCAAGCGGCACGTACGGCAACTGCGACAGGAACATCGTCTCATTCTCGCCCGCCGGGCTGACAAGTGTGCCGGACGCGAACGGCCACAGCTGTGCAAGGCTGCGCAACAGCGTTGTCTTACCGCTGCCCGACTGACCCGTGATCACCAGTCCCTCACCGGCATTCAGACGCACATTCAGGGGGTCGATCAGCTGCGTGCCTGCTGGCGTCCGCACTTCGACGTCCTTGAGTTCCACGAAATGTTCGCCGCTGTCGAAGGCCGCGATCGTGGGCAATTCGCGGGCCCGATCGTCGGCGTCGACGAGCCCGTGCACGCGGATGATCGCCGCCCGGAACGACGCAAACCGGTCGTAGGCGTTGCGGAAGAATGACAGTGAATCGTGAATGTTGCCGAACGCGGTCGCGGACTGACCGACATCGCCAAAGTTGATCTGTCCCTTGAACAATCGCGGAGCCTGCACGACCCACGGCAGCGGATTTATCACTTGCGTCATCGTGAAGTTCCAGCCCGTGAACGCGAGGGTTCGAAGCACAAAGCGCCGGTAGTTGTCGATGATCGGGCTGAAGCAGTTCTGCAGCTGGATCCGTTCGGCTCGCTCACCTCGGTAGAAGCCCACCGCCTCGGCTGCGTCGCGCAATCGCACCAGTGCGTAACGGAAGGCCGCGTTCAACATCTCGTTGAGAAAGCTGAACCTGATCAGCGGTCGGCCGATCCAGAACGCAAAGACGGAGGCGATGAACACGTAGGCGAGCACGACCCAGAACAACGCTTTCGGGATGCTGATGCCCCACACGATCAACGTGCCCGAGAGGTGCCACAGGATTGCCGCGAACGAGATCACCGACAACACGGCGTTGATCGCGCCGAATAGCAGAGTGTTGGTCGATCCGTTCGAGGGCTCGTTCGGTGTGCCGCCCACGCCCGCGGTGAACACGTCGACGTCCTGCTGGATGCGCTGGTCCGGGTTGTCAATGGTGCCGTCGATGAATCGACCGCGGTAGTAGGCGCGCCCGTCGAGCCAATTTCCGGTGAGGTGGCCGGTCAGCCATATCCGCCAGCGGACGATGAATCGCTGGGTGATGTACATGTCCACAACCTGCAACACGATCCACATCAACGCCATGACCGAGAACACGCCGAGCGATACGTAAAAGCCGTGAATGCCAGAGTTTTTGACGTCGACGTTGCCTGCCGCCATACCCTCGAACGCCTTCTGGAGTCCGGTGTAGAGGTCATTGGCCTGGAAGCTGAACAGTACGGTGAGCCGCACCGACAACACGACGGACAGCAGCAGTACGCCGAGCCATGCCCAGACCGAAACCGATTGCCGGCCAATGAAATAACCGCGAGTGATTCGCCAGTACTGTCGGCCCCAGCTGGTGAGGTACCGAATCAGGATGACGACCACCAGCGCGCACACCGCACTGATCGCCCAGGCCTTGGCAATCCAGATCAGCGAATCCATCGGCGCGGCAGCCCAGTCGATCGACGGCTTGAACGGCTCCGGTTCCATGCGGCCCTCCTTTCGAGTTGGCGTGAAAGCTACCCGAGCGGGGGTCTTTCAGCCGGTTATCAGCGTTTACGCTGAACGCGATGAGCACCTTTCACGCCGGCCGGTTGATTGCGCAACGACTCAAAGCCAGCGGCATCGAAACCGTCTTCACGCTGTCCGGAGGCCATCTGTTCTCGTTCTATGACGGCTGTCGCAGCGAAGGCATCCGGCTCGTCGACACCCGACACGAGCAGACTGCCGCCTTCGCAGCGGAGGGCTGGTCGAAGGTCACACGCGTCCCCGGCGTGGCTGCGCTGACTGCCGGGCCCGGTGTGACCAACGGCATGAGCGCGATGGCCGCCGCACAGCAGAACCAATCACCGCTGGTGGTGCTGGGCGGCCGCGCGCCGACCGTGCGGTGGGGTCAGGGGTCGCTGCAGGAGATCGACCACGTGCCGTTCGTGGCGCCACTTGCCCGGTTCGCGGCGACCGCGACCTCCGCGGAAGCGGCGGCAGCGCTCGTCGACCAAGCGTTGCTCGCAGCGGTCGACGCGCCGTCGGGCGTCGCGTTCGTCGATTTCCCGATGGATCACGTGTTCTCCGAGGCGGAGGACCGGGGTCTGCCCGGCGCCCTCCTCGACCTGCCGCCGGCGGCGGCCCCGGACGGCGCGGCGACGGACCGTGCGGCCGACCTTCTGGCGCGCGCCGAGCGCCCGGTGATCATGGCGGGCACCAACGTGTGGTGGGGGCGCGCCGAGGATGCTCTGTTGCGACTCGCCGAGCAGGCACGGATACCGGTGCTGATGAACGGGATGGCCCGCGGCGTCGTTCCCGCCGACCACGAGCTGGCGTTCTCCCGCGCCCGGTCCCGCGCTCTCAAGGAGGCCGACGTCGCGCTCGTCGTCGGTGTGCCAATGGATTTCCGCCTCGGCTTCGGTGGCGTGTTCGGTGCCGACACCACGCTGATCGTCGCCGACCGTGCCGAGCCGCAGCGTTCGCATCCGCGTCCGGTGGCGGCCGAACTCTACGGGGACTTGACGACGACGCTGTCTGCGCTCGCGGAGGCGGCCGCCCCTGATCGCGAAGCCTGGATCGCCGACCTGCGTGCGGTCGAGACCGAGTCGCGAGCTGCCGAGCGCGCGGAACTGGCCGACGACCGCACGCCGCTGCATCCGATGCGGGTATATGCCGAGTTGGCGCCGATGCTCGACCGCGACGCCATCGTCGTCATCGACGCGGGCGACTTCGGCTCGTATGCCGGACGGGTGATCGACAGCTACGTGCCTGGGGCGTGGTTGGACAGCGGCCCGTTCGGATGTCTGGGCTCCGGACCGGGTTACGCGCTGGCGGCAAAGCTGGCCCGCCCGGATCGTCAGGTGGTGCTGTTGCAGGGCGACGGCGCATTCGGATTTTCTGGAATGGAGTGGGACACGTTGGTGCGCCACGATATTCGCGTGGTGTCGGTGATCGGCAACAACGGTATCTGGGCGTTGGAGAAGCACCCGATGGAGGCGTTGTACGGGTATTCGGTGGTGGCGGAGCTGCGGCCGGGCACGCGCTACGACGAGG
>DASRFZ010000152.1:0-5500 GCA_035651275.1 Mycobacterium sp.
ACCGCGTACACCAGCTCGCCGCGCGCCACCACCAGGCCCTCCTCGTCGGAAAGCGTAGGGATATCGGTGAACGGCTGCACCGACGTCGCATCCTGCTTGAGCGGAGCCTCGGCCAGGTAGGTCATCCGGTACGGAGTCCACAGCCGCTGGAGGTGGTCGGGCTCCCCCACACCCCGATCGACGATGGCGTCGTCGTCGTCTTTCGGCTTCGGCGTAGTCACCGCGCGTCCCCTGGCTTCAGCAGATCCGCTGTGGGCGAGGCATTTTCGCGGGCGCGGATCCATTCCACGATTGCGTCGACGGCCTCATGGCGCGGCACCCCGTTGAGCTGGCTGCGGTCGCGGAACCGGAAGCTCACCGCGTCGGCTTCGACGTCGCGGTCGCCGGCCAGCAGCATGAACGGCACCTTCTGGTTGGTGTGGTGCACGATCTTCTTGGCCATCCGGTCGTCACTGGTGTCGATCTCGACGCGCACACCATGCGATTTCAGTTGCGCGGCAACGCCTTCCAAATACGGCACTTGATCGTCTGCGATGGGAATCCCGACCACCTGCACCGGCGCCAGCCACGCGGGAAACGCGCCGGCGTAGTGCTCGGTGAGAATTCCGAAGAACCGTTCAATGGAGCCAAACAACGCGCGGTGGATCATCACCGGCCGCTGGCGCGTGCCATCGGCGGCCGTGTACTCCAACTCGAACCGTTCGGGGAAGTTGAAATCCAGCTGGATGGTGGACATCTGCCACGACCGGCCCAGCGCATCGCGCGCCTGCACCGAGATCTTCGGCCCGTAGAACGCGGCGCCGCCCGGATCGGGAACCAAATCGAGACCCGACGCGGCGGCGACCTCGGCCAGCGTCGCGGTGGCTTCGTCCCACACTTCGTCGGAGCCGACGTACTTGTCTGGATCCTTGGTGGACAGCTCCAGATAGAACTCGGTGAGCCCGTAGTCGCCGAGCAGGTCGAGCACGAACCGCAACAGCGACGCCAACTCGTCGCGCATCTGCTCGCGCGTGGTGTAGATGTGCGAGTCGTCCATCGTGAACCCGCGGGCACGCGTCAACCCGTGCACGACGCCGGACTTCTCGTAGCGGTACACCGTGCCGAATTCGAAGAGCCGCAACGGAAGTTCGCGATACGACCGGCCACGCGACCGGAAGATCAGGCAGTGCATCGGGCAGTTCATCGGCTTGAGGTAGTAGTCCTGCCCTGGCTTGCGCACGCTGCCGTCGTCGTTGTACTCGGCGTCGACGTGCATCGGGGGGAACATCCCGTCGGCGTACCAGTCGAGATGTCCCGAGGTGTGGAACAACTGAGCCTTGGTGATGTGCGGGGTGTTGACGAACTCGTAACCCGCCTCGATGTGCTTGCGCCGCGAGTACTCCTCGAGCTCGCGGCGCACGATGCCGCCCTTGGGGTGGAAAACGACCAGACCCGAACCGATTTCGTCGGGGAAACTGAACAGGTCGAGCTCCGCGCCGAGCTTGCGGTGGTCGCGACGCTGCGCCTCCTCGATCAGCTCGAGGTGACGCTCCAGCGCTTCCTGCGACTCCCACGCCGTGCCGTAGATGCGTTGCAGACTCGCATTGTCCTGATTGCCGCGCCAGTACGCCGCCGAGCTGCGGGTGAGTTTGAACGCCGGGATGTAGCGGGTGGTCGGGATGTGCGGGCCGCGGCACAGATCGCCCCAAACCCGTTCGCGGGTACGAGGATTGAGGTTATCGTAGGCGGTGAGCTCGTCGCCGCCGACCTCCATCACGTCTGGGTCGCCGGACTTGTCGTCGACGAGCTCGAGCTTGTACGGCTCGTCGGCGAGCTCGCGCAGCGCCTGGTCTTTGGATTCGTACACCCGGCGCGAAAACAGCTGGCCCTCTTTGACGATCTGGCGCATACGCTTTTCCAGCGCCGCCAGGTCCTCCGGGGTGAACGCCTCCGCGACGTCGAAGTCGTAATAGAAGCCGTCGGTGATCGGCGGCCCGATGCCAAGCTTCGCGTCGGGGAACAGGTCCTGCACCGCTTGGGCCAAAACGTGCGCGGCGGAATGCCGCATCACGCTGCGGCCGTCCTCGGTGTCAGCGGCAATGGGCACGACCTCGACATCGGCGTCGGGCGCCCAACTCAAGTCACGCAGTTTGCCGTCCGCATCACGCACGACGACGATCGCGTTCGGCTCACCGCGCCCCGGCAGTCCCGCCTCGCGCACGGCGGCCCCGGCGGTCGTCCCGGCCGGCACCCGGAGCGGTGCTGCGGGGCTGGCCGGTGCGGGCGCGCTCATCGCGAAATCTCCCATAGGTCTGGTGTGCTCGATCGCGCACCATGCTATCCGTGCGGGCTCTCACGGCTGGCCGGGCCGCAGCCGCACGAACAGCGCCTCCGCATCTGCCACCAGGGTGTCGCCATCGGTGATGCGGCCCTCGACGAAGATCTTGCGACCGTCGATGCGCTCGATGCCCGCGTCGAGTTGCAATTCTTTCTCCACCGGCGCGATGTGGCGGTAGTTCACATGAAGGAAGGCGGTGCGCTGGTACGGGTTGCGGGTGAGCTTGGCCGCGGTGAAGCCAAGGAGCGAGTCGAACAGCATCGCGACCGCGCCGCCGTGGGCGGCGCCGTTGCGGCCCAAGTGAAATCGGCGAAAACGCGCGGTGCCCCCGATGCGACCGTCGGGCGTCTTCTCCAACAAGACCGGCACCTGCAGGATGTTGCCCCGGTTCGGCAGGTCCATCCGCCGGCCCGACGGCGACGTCCATTCGTCGGCCCAGTAGGGCGACAGCAGCGACGTGACGTCCTCGATGAGCGTCGCGGCTTTGGCAACAACGTCGTCGGGGGCGTCGACGGCCCTGGCGTGGTCCTGTAGGGACCGCACGGCCTCGACGAAGCGCCCGTAGTCCGGGCCACCTTTCTTCGTCGGTTCGGGTGGGTTGAACCCACCGCCTCGGTGCTGCGCTACGCCGGTGGCCACCCGGCCACGCTACGTGATCGCCTCCACCGTCGGGCCCGACATTCCACTCGAGGTTTCAGGCCATATCGAGCATCGGCATGTACATTTCTCAGCCACGGCTATAGTTTGCTGGAGGGGGGTCGCGCGGTGTACGCCTTCGTCGCCATTGCGGCGGTAGGTTGGGCCTTGCGGTGGTGGTGCTTCCCTTGGCCCACCCCAGCACGTTCGCTGATGCTGATCGCTGCTGCAGATCTCGGCATCACGGTGGCGTGCCTGCAGGACTCCGATCGTCTCGCCGGACTGACGGGCACCACGTTGTTCGTGGTGACCGGGGCCTACCTGACGTTCTTCCATGGCCCCAAACCGCACGCGTATCACGTCCTGTGGGCGGTGGTGACCATTCTGGTGCTGGCCGCCCTGTTAGGCATCGACCGGGGCCCGAGTGGGTTCGCGCTCGCGGCCGCCAAAGCGCTGCTTGCGCTGACAGTCATCGTGGGCATCCTGCCCATCCTGCAGTTTGGGTACTGGCTGGTCCGATCCAGTTCGATCGACTCGCTGACCGATCCGCTGACCAGGCTGGCCAATCGCCGTGGGCTTGACCACCATTTCGCCCGCCTTGCGGACAAGGGCGCGGGTTCACCGCTGTGCGCGGTGGTGGTCGACCTCGATGACTTCAAGGCCGTCAACGACCGTCATGGTCACCTGGTGGGCGACAAGGTACTGGTGCGCACCGCCGAGCGCATCCGCGAATGCGTGCGCTCCACCGCATTCGTCGCCCGGCTCGGCGGCGAAGAGTTCCTTGTGCTCGATCACATGGACCCCGATATCGCATCCATGATGGCCGAGGACATCCGCTGCACCATCGCGGCGCCGGCCGACCCACCGATCACCGCCAGCGTCGGGGTGGCCACGACCGCGCATCCGCTGCTGCGCTCCGGTGGCCTTTCCACGCTGCTCGCCGCCGCCGACGCCGCCATGTACGCCGCCAAGGAAGTCGGGGGCAACACTCTCACCGTGCACGCGTAACGAAACGGCCATCTGTGGGTTGCATTGGAATCCCCCCAAGGCACTTTCTTTTGACGCGGCGTAAGAGCAGAATTGTTTCCTGCGAGGAGGATTCGCAACAGAGTCCGATTCGCGCCTCACCGCAACATCTCGAAAAACCTGCCTTCTCACTCTTTGACGGGGGTCGTCTCATGAGTGTGGCGCCACAAGATCTGTACGGGTTCGCCGTCGAGCTGCGCAAGCTCGCGTACACCATGCCTGGGGGGCACGAGGACCCGCTGATCAGACTCAGCGAGCGGATGGCTCGCTGCGCGCAACAGCAGTCCGCCGACGGTGAGCCGAGGCCCAGACAGCTTGCCAACTAGGACGCCGGCGCCTGTCCGTCCGGCGGCCAGCTGTCGATGCCGTCCTCCAACGGCACCTGCAGGCTGCGCAGAATCGTCGCGACCATGCGCCACGCCCCGATTGCCGTGACGAGTTCGATCAGCACCGCGGGGTCCGAGCTGAGGTCGCGTACGCATGCTGTCCAGCTCTCGTTGCTGACGACTCCGGTACGCACGACATCGTCGGTGGCGGCGAGCACCGCCCGCTCGGTGGAGCCGAATGCGTTGTGCGACTGCCAGTCTCGAACGCCGAGAAGGTCGTCTTCCGATACGCCGAGCCCCAGCGCGACACGCCAATGCTGCGTCCATTCGTACTCCGACGCGGTGAGCCAACCGATCCGCATGATCGCCAACTCGCGCAGCCGGGTGTCGAGGCTGCCGTGCCACAGCATCGTGGCGAGAAGATCGTTGATCGCCCGCGCCAGGGTCGGATGATTCAGCAGCACCTGGAAGATTGCGAGCTCGGCCATGTAATCGGGCACGCCGGCCTCGTCGGCCGCGGCCTTGGCCTCGTCGACAGGCAGCCGCGGCACACGTGACTCCGTCATGGCGTCGACCGTATCCCACGACCACGCGGACTGATTTGCTGCTGACTCTTCCCTTTGCCGGAAGCCGAGAGTAGCGATATACGCATGGGAGCGGCGGGGTACATCGGGCGGATTGGCGGACTGGCAGCGGCGTTGGGAATCGGGGCGGCCGTGGTCTCCGGCACGGGCGTCGCGTGGGCGGATCAGTCGGGAACATCGGGATCGGGGTCGGCCGGGTCGACGAGTTCCTCATCGACTAGCTCATCGAGCGGTTCGTCATCGAGTACCTCGTCGTCTAGTTCCTCGTCCCCGAGTGCGTCGTCGTCGACCACTGCCACGTCGGGATCCGACACGAAGACGGACTCGTCTACGTCTGGCGATACAAAGGCGTCGACAACGCCCGAAGCACCGTCGCTGACAACTGGTCTCGGCACCAAGCCGTCCGGAACTCATAAGCTGAGCGCGCCGACGTCAACGCCGCCCCTCACCACGAAGGCCAGCCAACTGGTCACTCCGTCGACACAATCCACTACGACGCTGACGCTGCCCAAACCGACGGCGCTGCCGGTCACCGTCAACACGTTGACGGTCCCCTCGGCAACACTGGCGACGACACCGACGACAGCGACGACTCTGACGACGAGCACGCC
>DASRFZ010000153.1:0-2739 GCA_035651275.1 Mycobacterium sp.
GAACTGACAGTAAATGCCGTTGGACCCCAACGCAATTGGCGTGACGACGAAGCCGCATCTGGTCGAATGGACGGACCGCGACACGATGCTGTACGCGCTCGGCGTCGGTTGCGGCCTCGACGATCTGGCGTTCACCACCGAGAACAGCCACGACATCGAACAGCAGGTACTCCCGACGTACGCAGTGATCGCCTGTCCAGCCTTCGGAGCGATCGGCAAAATCGGCACGTTCAACTTCGGCATGCTGTTGCACGGCTCGCAGCAGATCAAGCTGTTCAAGCCCTTGCCGCCGGCCGGCAAGCTGAGCGTGGTCGCCGAGGTTGCCGACTTGCAGGACAAGGGCGAAGGCAAGAACGCGGTGGTGATCCTGAAGGGGACGGGCACCGATCCGGACACCAACGACCTCGTCGCGGAGACGGTGACGACATTGGTTATTCGCAAAGAGGGCGGCTTCGGCGGCCAGCCGGGAGAGCGGGCCACCGCACCGGAAATCCCTGAGCGCGAGCCTGATTCGCGAGTCTCGCTGACGACCCGCGAGGATCAGGCGCTGATCTATCGCCTCTCAGGCGACCGCAACCCGTTGCACAGCGACCCGTGGTTCGCCCGCGAGATGGCAGGCTTCCCGAAGCCGATCCTGCACGGGCTGTGCACGTACGGCGTGGCCGGTCGCGTGCTGGTATCCGAACTCGGTGGAGGAGACGCGTCGAAGATACGTTCTGTCGCAGCGCGTTTCACCGCTGTGGTGTTTCCGGGCGAGACGCTGACGACCTCGGTCTGGCGCACGGAGCCGGGACAGGCATTGTTTCGCACCGAGGCGTCGAGTCCCGACGGGTCCGACGCCCGGTTGGTTCTCGAAGACGGCGTCGCCGAGTACGTCGCATGATGCGGATCGCCGTCGTCGGTGCCACGGGGGCGATCGGCGCTCGTACCGTCGCCGCGTTGCAGGCCGACAAGCACGACACGGTGCCCATCGCCCGCTCGCTCGGCGTCGACGTGCTGGACCGCCGCGGTTTGACTGCCGCGCTGGAGGGCGTCGACGCGGTCGTCGACGTCACCAGCACGCCGGCTGTCGACCCCGCAGAGGCGACCCAATTCTTCGGGTCGGTGACGTCGAATCTGCTTGCCGCCGAACGTGATACCGGAGTGCGCCACCACGTCGCGTTGTCGATCGTCGGGGTGGATCGCGTGAACGGCAACGGCCACTACGTCGGCAAGCGTCGCCAGGAAGAGCTCGTCGCAGCCGGGGACGTGCCGTGGACCATCCAGCGCGCGACGCAGTTCTTCGACTTTCCTGCGATGGTCGCCGGCTGGACCACCGTGGACGGCGTTGCGACGTTGCCGCCGTTGCTGATCCAGCCCGTGTCGTCCGACGACGTTGCCGCGCGGTTGGCTGCGATCGCAGTGCAGTCGAGCCTCGGTCTGGCGCCCGATTTTGCGGGTCCGGTGACCCACGATTTCGTCGACATGGCCCGTCGCACGTTGCGGGTGCGCGGCGACGAGCGCGCGATCCGGGCCAGTTGGCGCGACCAGCCGTTCGGCGTCGAGATGGCCGGCGAAGTGATGCTGGCCGGTCCCGGCGCAATCATCGCGCCGAGCACGTTCGACGATTGGCTCGACGCGGGCGCGCCGGCCGACAAAACGCATTGAGCCTCAGCGGTCGTAGTGACAGACGGCTTCGAGCTTGAACCCGTGTGGGTCAAGCCAAAAGGTCGCGTAGTAGGGAGGCGGATATTGCGGAAACTCCTGTGGCTCAAGCACGACGGTATCTCCGTTCGCGCTCACATGGTCGAAGACCGCTCGCACCGCTGAACGTGTGGGCACCATGAAAGCAAGGTGCTGTAAGCCCGGTTGTTCGGGCACGTAGGTGCCTGCGGTTGAGAGGTAGAAGAACAAAAATGTACCGGGCTTGCCGCCCGCTGGGCGATACGCGAATTGGTCCTCGGCGGCGATGAATGCCTCGAACCCCAGGAGGGGCATCAGCGCGTCGTAGTACCGCTTCGCCGTGGGAAGCTCCGGCACGCTGATCCCGATGTGACCGATCACGTCGACACCGTACGTCAACGCTTGCCGAGATAACCCTCCTGCACCACCGTGCAGACCAGTTCTCCGGCTCGGTTGTACATCGCGCCGTTCGAAAGTCCCCGTGCACCAATGCCACTGGGCGACGACTGGTCGTAGAGCAGCCAGTCGGAGAAGTCGGGAGCACGGTGAAACCACATCGCATGGTCGAGCGAGGCGATGGCCTGAGCCACCGGCGGCCGACGCGTCGCGTACAGCACGGGGTCGAGGATCGACCAGTCGCTGATATAGGCGAGCAGGCAATAAGCGGTCAGCGGATCGTTCGGTACGTCGTCATTGACCCGCAGCCACAGTCGGGTGTTGAGAGCCGGCGCATTGGGAAGGTCAGCGGCGAGCAGCGGCGGCGGGTCGACGTAGCGCATGCTCACCGCGCGGGGCTGAACCCAGAAGCCGTCGAGTTCGTCGGCGTAATCGGCTAGCTGAATCTCCATGGGCTGCAGCGTTTCTGGTGCAGGCACGTCTGGAATGTGCTGCTGGTAGTCGATTCCGTCGACGGGTTCAGTGAACGACGCCAGCGCCTCGAGGATTACGCGGTCGTCGTCCTGGGTGACCGCGACCGCGCGTGCAGAGAACGTGCCGCCGTCGCGAAGGCGAGTGACGTTGTAGTGCAACGGTGCCCGCGGGTCGCCGGGCCGCAGGAAATACAGATGCAGGCTATGC
>DASRFZ010000154.1:0-2101 GCA_035651275.1 Mycobacterium sp.
GCCCGTCGAGCGGATCTACCGCGACGTCCGACTGCTGCGGCTGTACGAAGGAACCAGCGAGATTCAGCGGCTTATCATCGGCGGAGGTCTGGTCAAGGCAGCACGACGAGAGGCAGGGATGTGAGCGGACGGCTGACAGACCGGGTGGCCTTCATCACTGGGGCGGCACGGGGGCAGGGCCGCGCGCACGCCGTGCGGATGGCCCAGGAAGGCGCCGACATCATCGCCGGCGACATCGCCGGCAAGCTTCCGCCCTGCGTGCCGTACAACTCGGCGACGCCGGACGACCTCGACGAAACCGTGCGCCTAGTCGAATCCACCGGCCGTCGAATCATCGCTTCCGCCACCGACATTCGTGACTACGAGGGCCTACGCGTGGTTGTCGACGAGAGCGTTGCGAAACTCGGTCGGCTCGACGTCATTGTCGCTAACGCGGGCATCTCCGCTCCGCAGATGTGGAACGAGATCACCCCCGAGGACTTCCGCGACGTCTTGGACGTCAACGTGACCGGCACCTGGAACACCGTGATGGCCGGCGCGCCGAAGATCATCGACGGCGGGCGCGGCGGTTCGATCATTCTGATCAGTTCGGCGGCGGGAATGAAAATGCAGCCGTTCATGATTCACTACACCGCGAGCAAGCACGCCGTCACGGGGATGGCGCGCGCATTCGCCGCCGAGCTGGGCAAGTATTCGATCCGCGTCAACAGCGTGCATCCCGGCCCCGTCAATACCGACATGGGCTCCGGCGACATGGTCGCTGCGCTCACTCGCGCCGCCGAAACCAATCCGCAGCTGACGAACATGCTGACACCGTTTCTGCCGGACTGGGTGGCCGAGCCCGAGGAGATCGCAGACACGGTGCTGTGGCTGGCGAGCGACGAGTCACGGAAGGTCACCGCGACCCGCATCGCTGTCGACCAGGGCTCGACGCAATACTGAGCTACTCAGCCGGCGCGATTTCGCCGGTGAGCTCCAACGTCTGCAACTCGCGAATCGCCTGGCATCCCCGGGTCAGCATCACCGCCATCATTTCGTTGCCGCGCTCGGTGGTCGCCGCGAACGCACACCCGAGACACGTGATCAACGGAGCCTGCAACATCCCCAATCGGTAATCGCGCCAGCATGTTTCACGGTCATACCCCGTCACGCCGTACCCCAGCAGCGCTTGGTAATAGACGTCGACCAGTTGCTGCTCGACGGCCGCGCGCAGGTCGGGGACGAGGCTCGTCGCCGCGAAGTAGGACAGGTCGCGCGCCGGCAGTCCGACCCCAAGCGTCTGCCAGTCGACGACCGTGACCTGGGTGCGGTCGGGATCGAACAGCAGGTTGTCGAGGCGGTAGTCGCCATGCATCAACGAATACCGGTCCGGTTCCGCCATCAGCCACGGCGTTACCACATCCATGGCCGCCCTGGCTGTTTCTTGGTCCGCCGCGGGCACCTTCTCGCCTAGCTTCTCCAATGTCATATCGACGGCCATCCGTGCGATATCACCCAAACCCTTTGCACCGTCGATGTTTCCGGGCATCGGCATCGCCACCTCGGCGAGCTCGAGCCACATCGGGTCGCACCAACTCGGACCGTGCAATCCCGCCAGCGCCACGACGGCGAGACGCGCCTCTTCAGGCGTTGACCCGGTGATTTGGTCGCCCTGCTCGGCGGGTGACATATCGGCGAGCAGTAGCGCGAAATCCGAACCGTCGTCGGTGATGTCGGAGTAGAAGCAATGCGGCGTCGGCACCGCCATCTTGTCGGCCACCCGGGCATAGAACGCGACTTCGCTCAAGTAGCCGAGGACGACGCCCCCGCGCACCGCGTCGTCCTGGGTCGGCAGCTTGATCACGAACGTCTCGGGTAAACCAGTCGGGTTGGCGGCATACGTTGCCGAGATCCGATAGGTCGCACCAGTTTGGCCGGTACCGACGGGCGTCACCTCGACAGCGTGGACGTCACCACCCACGGCCGCCGACAACCATTCGGGCGTGACATCGGTGGGTCGCCGCGGGATCGGCAATGCGTCGCTCATCGCGCCTGCCCTCGTCGCGCGATCATGCGCGCGGACGCGTGTTGCATGAGATTTGGAGCGAATCGCACCGAAAGC
>DASRFZ010000155.1:0-4520 GCA_035651275.1 Mycobacterium sp.
TGCGGCGAGCATTCGCGCTACCGTGCTGGGACGAGGATCGGGCGTGAATGTTCCTGGAGCGAAACGACTCTCGGTCACCTAACGTCCCTGCCTGTCAACTCCAAGAACACGTCCTCGAGGCTGCGTTGCTCGACGCGCATGTCGGTGGCGAGCACGTCGAGGCGTGCGCACCATGCCGTCACCGTGGCCAGCACTTGCGGATTGATTTGTCCCTCAACCAAATACTGACCGGACGACACCTCACTGGCCTTATAGCCTTCGGGCAGCGCCGCCGACAGCAGCGACAGGTCCAGCATCGGCGGTGCGGTGAATCGCAACTGGTTCTCGGCACCGCTGTGCATGATCTCCGCGGGCGTGCCGGCGGCCACAGCGACGCCGTTGTCGATGATCACCAGCCGGTCGGCGAGCTCCTCGGCCTCGGCGAGCTGATGCGTCGTGAGCACCACCGTCACCCCGTCGCGGCGCAGGCCGTCGATCAGCTCCCACACCAGAAGCCTTGCGTGCGCGTCCAATCCGGCGGTCGGCTCGTCGAGGAACACCAGTTCGGGACGGCCGACGAGCGCGCACGCCAGCGCCAGCCGTTGCTGCTGGCCGCCGGACAGTCGACGGTAGGTGGTGCGCGCCGCGTCGGTCAGCCCGAGGATGTCCATGAGCCACGACGGGTCAAGCGGGTTCGCGGCGTACGAGGCAACGAGGTTCAGCATCTCTCCGGCGCGTGCGGCCGGATAGCCGCCGCCGCCTTGCAGCATGACGCCGATGCGCTCGCGCAACCGCGCGTTGTCGGTGACCGGATTCATGCCGAGCACCTCGATGGTGCCGTCGTCGGGGCGGGTGAAGCCTTCGCACATCTCCACGGTCGTCGTCTTGCCGGCGCCGTTGGGGCCCAGCAACGCAAACACTTCCGCGGTTTCGACATCCAAGTCGAGGTTGGCGACCGCGGTCGTCGACCCGTACCGTTTGCAAACCCCGCGCAGGCGCACGGGGATGGTTGGGGCCGAACTCACGGGGATTCAGCGTATGCGCCGGGCACGGCCGCCGGCGTCGGCCCCGCGTCGGGCTCGTGTCCGTCGGATTCCGGCAGAGCGGCCGGCTTGGGGGTGGCCATATCGTCGGTGCCTGCGACCGGATGAGGAACACTGCGCCACGGCAGCATCGGATAGGTGATCGCGATCAGGATCAGGACGGTGATCGCGCTGGCGACGGTCGCGTCGACGATCTGGAACAACGCGAACCGGTCGCCGTTGGCGGTCGGTCCGAAGATGCCGACGACCAGCGTGATGACGATCGTCGCGGTCCGGAAGCGGGGAAGCGTCGCCCACGCGGCGAGCGGAATGATCGCCCACAGCAGGTACCACGGCTGCACGACGGGAAAAAGCAGCACCGTCGCGCCCAGCGCCACGCCGAGACCGCCGATTGGGTGCAGGCGCCCGCGCAGCACGGCGAGCAACAGCCACGACACGATCAGCCCGATGATCAGCACGCCGATGCCGCGGGTCAACGACAGCACCGCGGTGGTGTGATCGCCAAGTCCCAGCAAGATGCCGACCTGCCCGGTACCCAGAGCCAACAACGTCGGCGGAGACATCCAACTGCGCACGACGTTGGCCGTGCCGAGGGTGTTGACCCACCCGAATCCCAAGCCGCTGGCCCACCCGATCGCAGCCATCACCGCCAGTGACATCAGTGCCAGAAGACCACCGGCGCCGATGACGGCCTTGAGGGTGGCGCCCCACCGTCGGGCGAGTGCCATCGCGACGAAGCCCAGCGCCAGCAACGACGGCAGTTTGATCTGCGACGACAACGTGATCAACACCACACCGATCACCAACATGGCGAGCGGGTACCACGACGCCCAGTCGGCGCGGTGGTGGGGCCAGCGCAGCGGCCCGAGCAATGCCTGAGCAGAAGCGATGCCGCGCAGGGCGAACTCGGTGCCCGCGAGCATCAGGCCGAGCATCAGGGCTTCGTTGTGAATGCCCGCCACCAGATGCATGATCAGCAACGGATTCGAGGCACCCAGCCACAGCGCACTGACTTCGGCGACGCCGCAGCGCCGGGCCAGGCGGGGCGTCGCCCACACGATCAGCCCGACCCCGACTAGCACCACGACGCGGTGGCAGAGCACGGCCGCGACGATGTTGTCGCCCGTCAGAGCGGAGATGCCGCGGCCGATCCATAAGAAGAGTGGTCCGTAGGGCGCGGGCGTGTCACGCCAGAGGCTGGGCACCGACAGGGTGAACACATTGTCGAGACCCAACCCGGGCGCTGGCCCAACCTTGTACGGGTTCAAGCCCATTCGTGATATTTCGCTTTGCGCGAGATAGGAGTAGACGTCCTTGCTGTACATCGGCGGCGCCACGAGAAGCGGCAGGATCCAAAGCATCAGCGTCCGGTCCAGCTGGCTGCGTGTCATGCGACGCTCGCCCAACGCGAAGCGGCCGAGCATCAACCACGCGAGTGCCATCATCACGGCGCCCGTCGTCGTCATCGTCAACGACACGGTCGGAATGCGCGACGGCAGGTTGAGCAGCCGCACGCCCTGAGTGGGGTCTTGCACGACGGGTCGCGCGCCGGCACCGAGCGAGCCGATCGCCATCAGCACGGTGCCGGTTGCGCCGAACAGGCGGGTGCGACGCAACCGCACGACTTCGGCGGCGTTGAGGGGCGAGCCGACGACGCGCTCATCGCCGTGCCAGAGGGCAATCGACGAGCTCAGAGAGCTGAGACGGCGAGCTGCCATTTGAGCAGCGTAACGGGCAAGCGTGGGTGGCAGATCTCACTGCGCTGGATAGGGTCCCCTTCCTGGATTGTGTCGGGGAATTCCGACACAATGGTGTTGTGAAAATCCGTCCCGAGACTGACCGCTACACCCGTGGCGAGATCGTCCAGCTGTTGCTGGAGTCGGGGCCGATCACCGCGGGCGATATCGGTGAACGGCTCGGCATTTCCGCCGCGGGCGTGCGTCGGCATTTGGACGCGCTGCTCGATGCGGGTGACGCGCAAGCCAGCCCCGCGGCTTCGTGGCAGCAGCACGGTCGGGGCCGGCCGGCCAAGCGCTATCGGTTGACGCCGGCGGGTCGGGCGAAGCTGGGCCACACCTACGACGACCTCGCGGCCGCGGCGATGCGTCAGCTCCGGGAGATCGGTGGCGACGAGGCGGTGCGCACATTCGCGCGGCGCCGGATCGACACGATCCTCGCGGGAGTCAGTGACGGACCGTCCGATGTGGAGTCGACGGCGGACCGCGTTGCGTCGGCGTTGACGAAGGCCGGATACGCGACGACGACGACGCGAGTGCACGGGCCGGTCGACGGGATCGAGATCTGCCAGCACCACTGCCCGGTTTCGCATGTGGCCGAGGAGTTTCCGGAGTTGTGCCAGACCGAGCGCGACGCGTTCGCGGAAGTGCTCGGCACACATGTGCAGCGGCTGGCGACGATCGTCAACGGTGACTGCGCCTGCACCACCCACGTACCACTGCCTGATCCATCGGCGCACAGCCCGCGCCGGAAGAAGACCAAACTCGAAGGAGCATCGATATGACGGCAACGCCGGACACATCGACCCACAAGGTCGGCGAGCCGCTGTCTCAAGCAGAGGCGATCGCCTCGCTGAGCCGGTACGGCTACGGCTGGGCCGATGCGGATGTCGCGGGCGCCAGCGCCAAGCGCGGGCTGTCCGAGGATGTGGTGCGAGACATCTCGGGGAAGAAGAACGAGCCGGAGTGGATGCTGCAGCAGCGGTTGAAGGCGCTGCGGATCTTCGAGCGCAAGCCGATGCCGAACTGGGGTTCAAACCTCAAGGGCATCGACTTCGACAACATCAAGTACTTCGTGCGTTCGACCGAAAAGCAAGCGGCGTCCTGGGATGACTTGCCCGACGACATTAAAAAGACCTATGACAAGCTAGGAATTCCTGAAGCAGAGCGCCAGCAATTGGTTGCTGGAGTAGCGGCTCAGTACGAAAGTACCGTGGTTTATCACCAAATTCGCGAGGATCTAGAGAAGCAAGGAGTTATTTTTCTAGATACCGATTCTGGGCTTCAAGAGCACCCCGAAATCTTCAAGGAGTACTTCGGTACAGTGATTCCCGCGGGCGATAATAAGTTCTCCGCTTTGAACACTGCTACCTGGAGTGGAGGTAGCTTCATCTACGTCCCGCCTGGCGTGCATGTCGATATTCCGTTGCAAGCTTACTTCCGGATCAATACCGAGAATATGGGTCAATTCGAGCGAACTCTGATAATTGTTGACGAGGGCGCTTATGTACACTACGTAGAGGGCTGCACTGCTCCCGTTTATAGTTCAGATTCATTGCATTCTGCGGTGGTCGAAATAATTGTAAAGCCTGGCGGTAGGTGTCGTTATACGACCATTCAGAACTGGTCCAATAACGTCTACAACCTCGTCACCAAGCGGGCTCGCGCCGAGGCCGGCGCGACGATGGAGTGGATCGACGGCAACATCGGCTCCAAGGTGACGATGAAGTACCCGGCCGTCTGGATGACTGGCGAGCACGCC
>DASRFZ010000156.1:0-2374 GCA_035651275.1 Mycobacterium sp.
CTGGCCAGTCGGTCCGGGTCGGAAGTGAGGATCCGCGCGACGTCCAGCGCCACGTTGCCATTACCGATGATCACCGCGCGCTCGTGGTCCATCGGCACCGCAAGGTCGCGGTAGTACGGATGACTGTTGATCCATGCGACGACTTCGGTCGCGGTGGCGGTACCGGGGATGCCGAACCCGTCGATCTCGAGGCGACGGTCCGACGGCGCACCAACAGCGTAGATCACCGCGTGATGGTGCTGCAGCAGTTCGTCGTGCGAAAGATGCTGGCCGACTTCAACGTTGAGGTAGAACCCGAATCCGCGCTGGCGCGTCATTCTGTCGAACAGGCGCGTCACTCGTTTGGTGGTTTGGTGGTCCGGCGCCACCCCCGCGCGAACCAGCCCGTAGGGCGTCGGGAGCTTCTCGAAAACGTTGACACGCACCCCGTCTTGCGTCAGCAATTCGTCGGCGGCGTACATCGCGGCCGGGCCCGAGCCGACCACCGCCACGCGTAGCGGTCCAAGGCCGTGTCGCCGGATCATCGGCGCCTCGATTACCGGTGCCAATTTCGATGTGGGAGGCCGCTTTTCGCCTTCGGGCACCGGCGGGTAGAACAACGCGTTGATCTCGATGAACGGCAGCTGCTCTGTGGCCAGCTTGCTCTCGGGTGCGATCGCGCCGACCGGGCAGGCCGATACACACGCGCCGCAGTCGACACAAGCCACCGGGTCGATGTACAGCATTTCAGCGGTGGCGAACCCGGGCTCGTCCGGTGACGGATGAATGCAGTTCACCGGACAGGCGTAGACACAAGACCCGTCGCTACAGCAAGACTGGGTGATGACGTGCGGCATATGTCTGATTGCTCCTCGCGTCCGCAGAGATTTCTAGGCGGCCGGCACCGGTAGGTGTGTTCGGGCGGGCTCGCTGCGGTAGCGCGACGGCGGGCCGTCGATCTTGCAGATCCGCCAAATGAGCCGCGCGAGCGGGTTCATCAAACCTGTGTCGTAGCACAGCATTCGAACGTCGCCGAACATGTCGCGCAGCCACTGTCGCGATTCCGCCGAGTCGAAGAACAGGTCCTTGCGAACCGACTTCGGGATGTCGAACTCTTTCCAGAACGTCTTGGGCGGCACCACGATCGCCGAGCACAACACCCGCATGATGATCGGCACGTGCCACGACAGCCAGAACCGCTTGCGCGGACGCAGGTGCGGCACGCGCTTACGCAGGTACTCGTGCGCGAAGGAGATATGGCGGGCCTCCTCGGCGACGTGGATCGCCATCACCTTCTCCATGATCGGATGCAGCGACTTGCCTTCGCGCAGAACGTTTTTCTGCGTGTGGTCGATCGGCTCCTCGCCGGCGAGCACGCCGAAGAAGAAGACAATCGGCAGCGGTCCGGCGGCCAGCGGGATCAGCGGAGATATCCAGCGCAGCAGGCGCGGCATGCCCGGCACGTCGACGCCGATGTGGTTCACCATCTCCTGGAACATCATCGTGTGGTTGCACTCTTCGACGGACTCGTGCAAGCAGTAGCGGTATTCGGGCGAACCATTGGGCACCCAGAACGTGTACTGCATGAGACCGCGGATCAGGATGCTCTCGAAGTGCAGACCGACCTTCGCGACGTTGGCCTGACGCCACATGCCGATCGCGATCTGCTTCTCCAGCGGCTGGGCCTTGTACCACGGGTGGCGGCCCAACGGGTCGGTCTGCGGCAGCACCCAGCGCGGGTCGTTCTCGGTCACCGCGAACTCGGGCGAATTCCAGTCGATGTCGGTGTACGGGTTGAAGTTGCGCCGCACGGAGCCCTCGGACAGGGTGGTCAGCGCTTCGACGTACTGGTGGTCGTCGCTGACGTCCATGTTGCGCTTCCAACGCTTGATCGTGCGCGTGCGAGCCATTCGGAAACCCCTCCCGGTGGTTTACATTGAAGCGCCTTGTGTATACAAAACGGTACCGTAGGTCCGGGGTAATTACCAGAGGGTTGACCGCGGTGTGTGCGACCAAGACTTGACATGCGTCATGTGATCTGGATCACACCGCGGTTCAGCTGCGGGCTCGGCTGATCCGGAACATTTTGACCTCCGCACTCACGCCCTTGAGCCGTCGAGCGCCCGCCGACGTCCACTCGACGCCGGGAACGTCGCCAACTGTGTCGCGTGTCGACTCGGCGACGAGGATTGTCCCCGGACGCGCGGCCGCAGTCACACGGCTCGCGAGGTTGACAGGACTGCCGAACCAGTCGCCCGCCCGGGTGACCGCCGACCCCGACGCTACGCCAATCCTCAAGGGCGGCAAGCTGTTTGCCGAAGCGGTGTCCGCCAACTCCAACAGCGCGTGAAGCAGTGGCTCGGCGTTGCCGCTGGCCAGCATCGCCGCGTCGCCA
>DASRFZ010000157.1:0-4165 GCA_035651275.1 Mycobacterium sp.
ATCACACGTACGCTGATTCCACCTATCCCGCGACCGACAGTTTCTCCGCATCCAACAGCGAGAAGGTGAAGCTTGTGGTCTGGGGAAGCGCCGACCAGTCGGTCAGCGTCGGCGCACACGACTGATCCAAGGCATCGCGACGGCGCGGATGTCGCAGATGTAGCAATCGTCGCTTCTTTGGGTACGCGAGGAGGATAGAGCCCGATCGCGTCTGCAGAGAGTGAGGTTCCCATGCTGGGTCTGCCCGAGAACATCCGCGCCTGCTTGTTCGATCTCGACGGGGTGCTGACCGACACAGCCAGCGTGCACCGAAAAGCGTGGAAGGCGATGTTCGACGAGTTCCTTCGGGATCGGGCCGACCGGGAAGGCTCCGAGTTCGTGCCGTTCGACCCCGGTGACGACTATCAGACGTATGTCGACGGCAAGCCGCGTGACGACGGAGTCCGCTCCTTCCTCACGAGTCGCGGCATCGAACTCGACGACGATGCTGTCACCGATCTCGGCAACCGCAAGAACGACTTGTTCCAGCGGACCCTGCATGAGGATGGGGTCGAAGTGTTCGACGGGTCGCGTCGGTACTTGGAGGCGGTGCGCGACGCCGACCTCAAAGTCGCCGTGGTGTCGTCGAGCGCCAACACCAAAGAGGTGCTCGAGGTGACGGGGCTGGACAAGTTCGTGCAGCAGCGCGTCGACGGCGTCACGTTGCGCGAAGAGCACATCGAGGGCAAGCCTGCACCTGATTCGTTCCTGCGCGCCGCCGAGCTGCTCGACGTCGAGCCGAGCCGGGCGGCGGTGTTCGAGGATGCGCTGTCCGGGGTGGAGGCCGGACACGCCGGCCACTTCGGCGTCGTTGTCGGCGTCGACCGGGTGGGGCAGGCAGAAGCGTTGCGGCGCAACGGCGCCGACGTCGTCGTCACCGACTTGGCCGACCTTCTCAAGCGGCCGTCATGATTCCGCACGAAGCGTTTCCCGTCGAACCGTGGCACGTCCGCGAAACACGGCTGAACCTCGACAGGCTGGCGCAGTCCGAGTCGCTGTTCGCCCTCTCCAACGGACACATCGGCCTTCGCGGCAATCTCGACGAGGGCGAGCCCTACGGACTGCCCGGCACCTACCTCAACTCGTTCTATGAGCGCAGGCCGTTGCCCTACGCCGAGGCCGGGTTCGGCTACCCCGAAGCCGGCCAGACGATCGTCGACGTCACCAACGGCAAGCTGATCCGCCTTCTTGTCGACGACGAGCCGTTCGACGTCCGGTACGGCGAACTACTCGAGCACGAGCGGGTTCTCGACCTGCGTGCGGGGACGTTGACCCGGGAGGCGTGCTGGGAGTCGCCGGTCGGGAAGAAGGTGCAGGTGCGCTCTACCCGTCTGGTCTCGCTCACTCAGCGCAGCGTGGCCGCGATCGAGTACATCGTCGAGGCGCTCGATGAATTCGTCCGCGTCACAGTACAATCCGAGCTCGTCGCGAACGAGGACCAGCCGCAGACATCACGTGATCCGCGGGTCGCGGCGGCGCTGAAGAATCCACTGGAGGCCGTGCACCACGAACACACCGAGCACGGATCGATTCTCGTGCACAAGACGCGGCTGAGCGATCTCGCGATGGCTGCGGGCATGAATCACGAGATCGAGGTGCCCGGCCGTCTGGAGGTCGAAACGGACGCGGCAGACGACTGGGCACGCACGACGATCATCTGCGGGTTGAAACCGGGCGAGAAGCTGCGCATCGTCAAGTATCTGGCCTACGGGTGGTCGAGCTTGCGCTCGCGGCCCGCATTGCGTGACCAGGCCGCTGCCGCACTCGCCAGCGCCCGGTACAGCGGATGGGAGGGGCTTCTCGACGCGCAGCGCAAGTATCTCGACGAGTATTGGGACAGCGCCGATGTCGAGGTGGAAGGTGACCCCGACTGCCAGCAAGCCGTGCGGTTCGGGCTGTTTCACGTGTTGCAGGCCAGCGCGCGCGCCGAGCGTCGCGCGATCCCCGGCAAGGGACTGACCGGTAACGGCTACGACGGCCATGCCTTTTGGGACACAGAGGGATTCGTGCTTCCGGTGCTCACCTACACCGCGCCGCACGCCGCCGCAGACGCACTGCGCTGGAGAGCGTCGACCCTGGATCTCGCCCAGGACCGCGCCCGCGAGCTCGGACTGCAAGGTGCGAGCTTCCCGTGGCGCACGATCCGCGGCCAAGAGTGTTCGGCGTACTGGCCAGCCGGCACAGCAGCATGGCATGTCACCGCCGATGTCGCAATGGCGTTCGAGCAGTACCGCATCGTGACGGGCGATGAATCACTCGAAGAGGAATGCGGCTTAATGGTTTTGGTGGAGACCGCGCGGTTGTGGCTGTCGCTGGGGCACCACGACCGTCACGGGGTATGGCACCTGGACGGGGTCACCGGACCTGACGAATACACCGCGGTGTGCCGCGACAACGTGTTCACCAATCTCATGGCGGCACACAATCTTCGCACCGCCGCCGAGGCGTGTACACGTCATCAGGAAGCTTCGCGTCAAATGGGTGTCACGACCGAGGAGATGGCCGCGTGGCGCGACGCCGCCGAGGCGGTCCGCATCCCCTACGACGACGAGCTCGGTGTGCACGAGCAGTGTGAGGGCTTCACGACCTTCGCGGAATGGGACTTCAAAGACAACACGACCTACCCGCTACTGATGAACGAGCCTTACGTGCGGCTGTATCCGGCCCAGGTGGTCAAGCAGGCCGACCTGGTGCTTGCGATGCAGTGGCACAGTCGCGAATTCACGCCCGAGCAGAAGGCCCGCAACGTCGACTACTACGAGCGGCGCACGGTGCGCGACTCGTCGCTGTCGGCATGCACGCAGGCAGTAATGTGCGCGGAGGTCGGCCATCTGGAGCTGGCGCACGACTATTTGTATGAGGCCGCGATGATCGACCTGCGCGACCTGCACTCGAACACGCGCGACGGCCTGCACATGGCGTCACTGGCCGGCGCGTGGACGGCGCTAGTCGCCGGATTCGGCGGTCTGCGCGACGACGACGGCGTGCTCACGCTGAACCCGCACCTTCCGGAGAACATCTCATGTCTGCGGTTCCGGTTGCGCTGGAAGGGTTTTCGCGTCACCGTGCACGCCACCCGCGATGAGGTCACCTACACGCTGCGCGACGGGCCGCACGGCGAGCTGACGATTCGCCACGCAGGCGAGGATCTCGAGCTGTCCACCGAGTCGCCGACGACCGTCGGCGTCGAGAAGCGCAAGCCGCTGTTGCCCGCACCGCCGCAGCCACCGGGCCGCGAACCCGGCCGGCTGCGGAATTAGCCCGCCGAGCTGACCGGCTCGCTCGGTTCGAGCGGCAGCCGCCGTAGCGCGCCCGGCGCGTCGGCCGGAACCGCGGGATACTTCGGCGGAATCGGATCCAGACGCCGGTAGGGCTCCCCCTGCTTGGGCCGCAGGTCATTTTCGCCCTTGTTGGGCCACAGCGACGCCGAGCGCTCGGCCTGGGCCGTGATCGAAAGTGACGGATTCACACCGAGATTCGCCGATACCGACGCCCCGTCGACCACTAACAGCGTCGGATAGTTGAACACCCGCTGGTACGGATCGATGACGCCGGTTTCCGGGCTGTCGCTGATCGCCGCGCCGCCGAGGTAGTGCGCGGTCAACGGGATGTTGAAGAGCTCGCCCCAGGTTCCACCGGCGACGCCGCCGATTTTGGCCGCGACCCGACGGGTGACGTCGTTGCCGACCGGAATCCAGGTGGGGTTCGGTTCGCCGTGTCCCTGCCTGCTGGTCACCCGCCGGATTCCCAGCTTGGTCCGTTTGGTGTAGGTCGTGATCGAGTTGTCCAGGTGCTGCATCACCAGCATGATCATCGTGCGCTCGCTCCAGTGGTGGACGACCAGCAGCCGCAGCGTGGCGACCGGGTGCTTGAGGAACTGCACGAAAAACTGAACCCAGCGCGGCACATTCGTGCCCTCCGGCCCTGACCCGTCGGTCATCAGCGTCTGCAGCATTCCCATCGCGTTCGAGCCCTTGCCGTAACGGACCGGCTCGATGTGGGTGTCCGGCGTCGGGTGGATCGACGACGTGATCGCGACGCCGTGGGTGAGGTCCAGGTCGTCGCCAACCTTGAACCGTGCCGCCCCGACGATCGACTCGGAGTTCGTCCGGGTGAGTTCGCCGAG
>DASRFZ010000158.1:0-13183 GCA_035651275.1 Mycobacterium sp.
CCGGATTCTGCCGCCGCCCAGAAGTCTGTCAGGTCGTACTGGTGATTGGCCTGATCCATACGCCCGATCATGTCGACGGAAGTCGGCGGCAAGTGGTGCGGGTTGGCGGTGGACGGGTAGTACTGAAACGGTTCGTGATGCGGAACGTAATCGAGCTTCGTGCCGAACGACCGGTCGCCGGTTTTGCCGGTGCCGCCGACCGCAAGACCGATGTTGTGACTCGCCCCGCACACCGCGGTGCCGTCGGGCTTGACCTCGGTGGGTTTGAAACCACCCTCGAAGTAACCCCACGTGACTCCCTTGACGTTCAGCAGATTGCCGACATTCCTGTTGGCCCTACTGAACTGGACTTGGTCGCGGGTTGAGCAGTCGTCGCCGAAAGGCTGTGCGTCGTTAATCAGCGTGCCTTGGCCGCCGCCGGTGTTGTCGATGACGTCGTTGGTTGGGAACGGTTGACCGGCGGGCATGAATTCGCGTGTTATTCCGTGGGATTGCCCTGACACGAGGCTGATGTGGCCGAGGGCCGACGGACCGAACGTGGTGTTGAAGAAGTTGTCGCTCAGTGCGTAATGCTGGGCATAATTCCACAGCGCGGTCACCGTGTTGCCGTCGTAATAGCCCATCACCAAACCCGCAGCGTCGAAGTCTGGTGGCGCGCAGGGCTCACCCTGGGTGTGTTCGACGAACTTGTCCATCGCGCCGTCGTTGAACGCTTGTTGCTCCGCCTTGTACTCGTGATCCTGATCGCAGGTCACCGCCTGGCCGGGCGTCAGACGAAAAGGCTGCGCGGAGTTGGGGTTTCGCGTCAGGAGATCGGGCGTCAGGCCGTTGATCGCCGGCGTCTCCGGCTGTGCGATGAACGGTTGACCGTCGACGTTCGCGGCGTGCGGATAGGTTCCGAAGTAGTGGTCGAAGGCGATGTTCTCGTCGTAAATCACCACCAAATGCCGAATCGGCGTGGCCGTCGAAGCGTGCGCGATCGCCGGCATCGCGGGCAGCATGGCGCCGACAAGCCCTAGAACCGCGGCGATTCGAAGCCGGGTGGACAACGCGGTCAGAATCCTGCGCCGTGGATTTCGTGCCCCGGCGTCTCGGCGGCCAATCCCTGGTATGCGTCGTCGACCGTGTTTCCGTGATTGATGACGCCGTCGACCTCGCGCGCGATCGGCATGTGCACGCCGTACCGCTCGGCAAGCTCCATGATCACGCTCGCGGCCTTGACCCCCTCGGCCACCTGGTCCATCGACGCCAGGATCTCCTCGATCGGCTTGCCCGCGCCGATCTGCTCACCGACGTGCCGGTTACGACTCCGCGGGCTCGTACACGTCACGATCAGGTCGCCCAGCCCCGCCAACCCGGGGAACGTCTCGGGGTTGCCGCCCATCGCGACGCCCAGCTTGGTCATCTCGCGCAGTGAGCGCGCGATGATCAGCGCCCGGGTGTTCTCGCCGATTCCACGCGAGTAGCCCATGCCCGTCGCGATCGCGTACACGTTCTTCAGCGCCCCGGCCATCTCGACGCCGATCACGTCGTCAGTCGTGTACACCCGGAACCGCTGTGTCTGGAACATCTCCGCCAGCCGCGTGGACAGGTGCTGGTCGGGCATCGACATCACCGCGGCCGCCGCGTAGCCCTGCGCGACCTCGCGCGCGATGTTCGGCCCGGCCAGAATCCCCGCGGGATGCCCGGGCATCACCTCTTCGACGATCTGCGACATCCGCAGGCTGGTGCCCTGCTCGAGTCCCTTCACCAGCGAGACGATCGGCACCCACGGCCGCAGGAACTGCCGCAGATCCATCAGCACGTCGCGGAAGCTGTGCGACGGCACCGCCATCACGATGACGTCGGCGCTGTCGGCAGCCTTCTCGAAGTCGCTGGTGGCCTTCAGGCTCGGCGTGAGCTCGACCTCGTCGCCCAGATAGCGGAGGTTACGGTGCCGCTCGTTGATGTCCTCGCAGGTCTCGGCCGATCGCACCCATTGCAGTGTTTCGGCGCGGCGGGCGGCGATGGATGCGACGGTGGTGCCCCAGGAGCCGCCGCCGAGCACGACGACGCGGGGTTCGCGGGGAGTGGGAGCCATGCAGTCACCTTATTAAGGCGGTGCGGAAATCGGCGCGGAACCCGATCACGCGCTGCGCGAGCCGAACACCATGGCCTCGGTGATCCGGTCGAAGCGGTAGTCGATCGCGTCGGCGAAGTAGTTCTGCCGCACGTTCCACGGCCGCTTGGTGCCCGACTTCGGCAGCGCGTGCAGATTCCTCAGCACGTAGCCGGCCTGCAGATCCCACGCCAGCTTCTCCGCCATCGGCGCGCCGTCGTGATGCGGGTACGCCGACGTGTAGCCGTGCGTCCGCATGTAGGCCATCAGCTTGGCGGTCGCGCGCGCGGTCATGTCGGCGCGCAGTGTCCACGACGCATTCGTATAACCCAAGCACCAGAACAGGTTTGGCACGTCTTCTAACATGTGCGCCTTATAGACGAAGCGGTCCTGCGGCTTGATCTCCGCGCCGTCGAGGCTCAGCGCGACGCCGCCCAGCGCCTGCAGTTGCAGACCCGTGGCGGTGACGACGATGTCGGCGTCCAGATGTCGTCCTGACGTCAGCGCGATGCCGGTCGCGTCGAAGTGGTCGATGTGGTCGGTGACCATCTCGACGCGGCCGGCCTTGATCGCGTCGTAGATGTCGCCGTCGGCCGCCAGACAAATTCGTTGGTCCCACGGCTGGTACGGCGGTGTGAAATGCGTGTCGATGTCGTAGCCGTCGGGCAGCCGACGTGTTTGCATTTGTCGGAACATCCACTTCATGAACGTCGGCGTCTTGCGGGCCAGGAACCATCCCATCGCTTCCTGCAGCGAGAAGAAGAACCGAGCTGCTGCATGAGAAACCCTGCGCGGCAACACCTTTCGAAGACCCTTGCTGACGACGTCAATCTTGGGATAGCTGCTGATGTAGCTGGGAGTGCGTTGCAGCATGACGACCTTGCCGGCGCGCTCGGCCGCCGCCGGCACCAGCGTGACCGCCGTTGCGCCGCTGCCGATGACGACCATCGTCTTGCCCGTGTAGTCCAGATCCTCTGGCCAGTGCTGAGGATGGATGACGTGGCCGGTGAACTGCTCGAGACCGGGAAAGTCGGGGGTGTAGCCCTGGTCGTAGTTGTAGTAGCCGGTGGCGAAGAAGACGAACCGCGCGGTGTAGCTCGCGCCGTCGTCGCAGCGAACGGTCCAGGTGTCGGTCGCCGAGTCCCAGTCGGCCGAGCGGACGTGCGACCCGAACCGGATGTTGTCGTAGATGCCGTGCTTACGCGCAGTGTCGGCCAGGTATTCGCGGATGTGGGCGCCGTCGGCGATGCCTTCGTCGCGGTTCCACGGTTCGTAGGGGAAGCTCAGGCTGAAGATGCTGCTGTCGGACCGAATGCCGGGGTAGCGGAACAGGTCCCAGGTGCCGCCGACGTTCTCGCGCCGTTCGAGGATCACGTAGCGGTAGCCCGGGTTGCGCTCTTTGATGCGGTAGGCCGCGCCGATGCCGGAGATGCCGGCGCCGATGATCACGACGTCGTAGTCGACGTTGGCGCTCATTCGGTAAGTGTGCCGCGTCGCGTCAAGGTCGCGCACGCAGGCGGTCGTACCCGCAGGCCACAGCCGGAAATCCGGCACAGAAGCCGGAAAATGTAGGGGAATCCCTTATTTGTCTGCGGGACCTCGAGTGATTCGATGGAAACGTCGGGGAACGGAAGTTCCCTGGAATAGAAGGCGTCTCATCATGACCGATCGACCGACGAACCGCTTCGTGAATCCCCGCTCGGGCCCCAGGGACAACCCGGCGGCCGACACGGAGCGGGTGAATGCGCAATATGGCGACAGAGATACGCCGACGTCGTGGATCCAAGACGATGGCTCCAATGTGCCGACACAGGCCAGCTCTCTGGCGTGGTCCGAGGACGACGGTGCGGCGGGACCCGAACCTGCTGGTTACTACGACGCGCCACAGCCCGGCGGTTACTACGACGCGCCCTATCCCGCGCCGGTGGGATCTGCTGGCCAGCCGCCCTACCCGTACAACGACACCGCGCAGCGCACGCCGTGGTTTCGCTCTGCGCCAACGCTTTTGGCGGTTGGGGCGACGGTCGCCGTGCTCGCCGCCGGTGGTGGACTCGCGTATACGATGACGTCGTCGTCCGAGAAAGCGCCATCGCCGAAGCCGTCGTCCGTCGCTCCGGCGGGCCCGCAACGGAACCAATCGGTTCCCGTTCAGGCCCCCGCGATTTCTGTTCCGTCCGTGGCGGTTCCGCCGTCGCTGCCCGGGCAGGCGTCTGAGTCGATTCCCGGCCCGATCGTCCAGGGCCCGCAGTCGCAGCCTGAGCCCAACGAGGCGCCGCAGGTCGGTGCGCCTGCACCCGTTCCAGATCAACAGGCACCGCCGGCACCGGTCGACCAGAACCCACAGAGCGGCCCGACGGGCCCGACCGGCGTGACAGGTGCGACCGGGCCGGTGTCGGGGCCAACCGGGGCAACAGGGGTGACCGGGCCGACCGGGCCGGTGACCGGTGCAACTGGCGCGACGGGACCGACGGGACCGACCGGGGCCGTGACCGGAGCGACGGGGTCGACGGGGGTCACCGGTGCGACGGGGCCGACCGGGGTCACCGGCGCGACGGGGCCGGCGAAGGCAGCAACCGGCGCAACTGGACCCACTGGGCCGACCGGAGAGAGCCCAGCGGACACGCTGTGCCATCCCAAGCCGCCACCCTGCTAATCCGAAGCCGCTGACCGGCGCGCGATGAGCCTGATCGCCGCATGGCTGCTAGTTCCATTTGCCCTGGGGTTCTTGTGTTTTGGGCTCGGGTTGCTGGTCGAGCGGATCGCCAGGACCGAGGTGCCCGGGGCGGCGCGCATCCCGCTCGGGTTCGCCGCCGCCGTCGTCGTCGGGCAGGCCGTCACCACCTTCGACCTCACCGCCAAGCTGCTCACACCGGTCCTCGTCGTCCTCGCGGTGATCGGTTTCGCTCTGTCCACCCCGCGGCGGGACTGGCGCCTCAGCAGGTGGGAGCTCGTCGCCGCCGTCGCCGTGTATGCGGTCTTTGCGGCGCCGATCGTTCTGTCGGGCGATGCGACGTTCGCCGGCTACATCAAGCTCGACGACACCGCGACCTGGATGGCATTCACCGACTGGATAACCGGCCACGGCCCGTCAGTGCACGGGCTTGCGCCCTCCAGCTACGAGGCCACCCTCGCCATCAACTTGAACGGCGGCTACCCGTGGGCCGGATTCACGCCGCTCGGTGCCGCCCATCAACTCACCGGCCAGGACGTGGCGTGGGTGATCCAGCCGTTCATGGCCTGTCTCGCAGCGATGCTGGCCTTGACGATCAGCGCTCTCGTTGAACCGTTGGTTGCCGACCGCCGCCTCCGTGCGCTCGTCGCGTTCATCGCGGCCCAGCCGGCGCTGCTCTACGGCTATTACCTCTGGGGCGGCATCAAGGAGATTGAGAGCGCGCTGTTGTTGGCACTGATCGCGTTGGTCGCAACCCGTACGCAGCCCTGGCAGGAAATCCCTTGGGCCGCAGTGCCGCTCGCGCTCGGTTCCGGGGCTCTGCTCGGGGTGTACGGGTTGGGTGGCGGCGTCTGGCTGGTGCCGGCGTTCGTGATCGCAGTGCTGATCGCGGCCCGTACCGCCGGCTGGCGGAAAGCAGCGCTCGCGATCGCGGTGGCCGCGGGGCTGACACTCGCGGTCGGGTTGCCCGCGATCGTGCGCGGAGTCGTCGCTCAGATCGACGGGGAGATTTATGCGCCGAGCGGCTCCCGCATGCCCGGAAGCCCACTCGGCAACTTGATAGGGCCGCTGAATCCGCTGCAGGTGGCGGGCATCTGGACTGCTCCCGATTTCCGCGTCGAAACGAGCCACGTCGTCGTCGCCTATCTCCTGATTGCTGTCGCGCTGGCGGCTGCGGCCTACGGCTTCTGGCTCGCGTGGAAGCAGCGCAAGTGGTCCTTGCCCGCATGGATCGCGTTCGGCTTCGCCGGCGGCGTCGTCGTGGTTGCGTTCGGAAGTCCCTGGGTCGACGGCAAGGTGTACGCGTCGCTTTCGCCGGTGATCCCGGCCGCAGCCGCGGCGGCAGGTGCGCTGCTGATCGAGGCGGGACGCCGCTTCCCGGGGACCGCGGTGATCGCGCTTCTCGGTGGCGGCATCTTGGTTTCCAACGCGCTGGCGTACACGCAGGTCACGCTGGCTCCGCGCGACGAGCTCAGCGAGCTGGCCGAGATCGCAAACCAGATCCGTGGTGAGGGCCCGACGCTGATGACCGACGACCAGACCTACGGCGTCAGGCACTTCCTTCGCGACGCCGACCCCGAGGGCGTAAACCAGCTCCGCCGCCGCCAGATTCGGCTTCGGGACGGCACCTTGGCCGACAAGCCGTTGATCGGCGGGGTCGACGCGATCGCGCTGCCCAGCGTGCTCGAATACCGGACGGTGATCGTCCGCCGTTCGCCGGTCGCGAGCCGCCCGCCAGCCATTTACGTGCTGGTTCGTCGAGGCCAGTACTACGACGTCTGGCAGCGGCCGCTGCAGCCCACCGGTCAGGTGCTGGACCACCTCTCGCTCGGCGGGGTCGCCGATCCCGGCGCGGTGCCGTCGTGCAGTCAGGTGCTCGCCCTTGCTGCGACGGCGCGGAGCCCCGGCGCCCGACTCGTCGCGGCGCCCGCTACTCCCGTCTCGGCGGTCTCCCTGAAAAACGCTGACGCTCCGGCGGATTGGCGACGCGGCGACTACCTCACCCCTGGCGACTCTCCGGGCCAGGTGCGATCGAGCTTCGAAGTGAGCAGGCCCGGCGACTACGAGATCTGGCTCGGCGGATCGGTGCGCGCAGGCGTCGACACCCGGGTGGACGGTCGCTCGATCGGCTCGGTGCGCCACCACCTCGTCAGCGGCATCGGTTACACGCGCGTCGGTGAAGCCGAACTCGAGCCTGGCCGCCACGATCTGGTGCTCTCATTCAGCGGCGCCGACCTGTATCCGGGGAGCTCACGCTCCGCCACGCTCGACTTTCCGGTGGGACCACTGGTTGTCGCTTTGGCCCCCGGGGCCGGCGCTGACGACCTCCAAGCCGTCGCGCCTGCCCAGGCCGTCTCGCTGTGCGGCAAACGCTGGGACTGGGTCGAGGTGGTCGCGCCCGCGGGGTAGCGACCCTTTGGCACGCTGGTGCTATGGCGATGTCTGACGCACAACACGCATGGGAAGAGCGGTACGGCGAACGCGAGCGGGTGTGGAGCGGCCGCGTCAACGTCCGACTGGCCGAGGTCGCGGATTCGATGACGCCGGGTCGCGCGCTCGACTTGGGCTGCGGCGAGGGCGCCGACGCGATCTGGCTGGCCGAGCACGGCTGGCACGTGACTGCCGTCGACATCTCGCAAACCGCTCTCGACCGTGCCCGTGATGACGCGGCTGCGCGAAACCTGCTAGACCGCACCGACTTTCAGCGACGCGATCTCACCGAGACCTTTCCCGACGGCACGTTTGATCTCGTGTCGGCCCAGTTCCTCCATTCGACGCTGGAGTGGGATCGAACGCAGCTCCTCCGCCGTGCTGCCGAGACCGTCGTACCCGGCGGCACTCTGCTGATCGTGGATCACGCTGCCGCACCGCCGTGGGCGCAGCATCACCACCATCACCACGAGTTTCCCAGCGCCGAGGGCGTCGTGGCGTCGTTGAATCTCGATGCCGCGCAATGGGTTCGCGAGCGGGTGGAGTCCGTCGAGCGTGAAGCGACGGGTCCTGACGGGCAGCACGCCGTCCTCACCGACAACGTGATGGTGCTGCGACGGCGGTAGGTCGATCTACCCTTAGGGGGTGAGCGCGCTGCCGGAACCGCCGCCCGGTGCCAATGCCGCCGAGGTCAACGCATGGTGGACCGCGCTCACGCCCGACGAGCAAAGCCAACTGATCGCCGCTCACCCGCCAGAGTTGGGCAACCTCAATGGAATTCCCGCCGATGTGCGCGGCCAGATCAACGCCGCGGTCCTCAACGACGACCTGAAACTCACTGACAACTCCGCCCGCCACGCCAACGCCGCCGCGGTGCAACAGGGTTTAGACCACGACAGAGGGTCGGACCCGGGAAACCAACGGCCGGTGCTGCTCTGGGCGTACGACCCGCTCGCGTTCGGCGGGCAGGGCAGCGCCGCGATCGCGATCAATGACCCGGATCACGCGCACGACATCGCGGTGATCGTGCCCGGGGCGGGCAGCAGCGTGGCGAGCGGTTGGCTTGCCGGCGGGCACAACGACGCGATCAATGTCTACGACCAGTCGAAGACCGCCTATCCCGACGACGCGCTGTCGGTGATCGCGTGGATGCGTTACGAGACGCCGACGGGGTTCGACGATCCGCGGGTGGCGTCACCGTTGCTCGCCCGGGGGGGCGCGGTCACGCTGGCGCAGGACCTCAACGGTCTTTGGGCGACGCACGTCGGCCCGCCGCCGCATGTCACGGTGATCGGGCATTCGTACGGCGCGACGACGGTGGCCGATGCGTTCGCGGCGAGCGGCGCGCACGCCAACGACGTGATCCTATTGGGTTCGCCGGGAACGGATTTGGCGCACGACGCGGCCGACTTCCATCTGGACGGAGGCAACGTGTACGTCGGGTCGGCGTCGTCGGACCCGGTGAGCTGGATCGGCGAATCCGGCACGGTGCCGGACGTGCTCAACGACATCATCGGCCATCCGTTCGGCAGGTATGCGGGACTGGGTACCGATCCGGCGGGCAGCAGTTTCGGGTCGGTGAGGTTCCACGCTGAGGTCGCGGGGCACGACGGGCTGAGGTTCCAAGACCATTCGCATTACTACGATTTAGGCGGCGAGGCGTTGCGCAGCATGGCGCAGATCGTGACGGGCCACGGCGCCGACTTGGCGCAGGACGATCTGCTGGCGCAGGGCAGACGACAACCGCACATCGGCACGCCGAGTCAGATCAGCCTGCCGTGGATTGGTCGAATCAACTTGCCGCACATCGACACTCGCATCCCAGGCGTGCCAGCCTACATCGACCCGGAAGCAGAGCGAGGTGTCACATGACGTTGTCGGACGAGCAGGCTATGGCGCAGGTGGTGTCGGCGGCGCGGGAGATCGTGCGGGCGGCCGGATTGCAGGACGTGACAGGCGGATTCGTGTTCGAGTCGTGCAATGACCAAGGGGCGCCGCCGTATCGGGGTCGGGTGGACATGAGCTTCGCGGTGCCGGCGAACGTCGACGCCGACGAGCATTTCCGGCAGATTGCGGTGACGATGGTGCAGCAGGGCTGGACCGAGGGAGCGCCTGCAGGGAAGCGGCCGTTCGGGGTGGCGCTGCACACGGAGACGGTGATGGCGATCGTCAGCAGGGCACCCGGTGGGCGAGGGTCGGTTCAGCTATGCGGGCAGTGCGGCAACATGACCGACCATCGGCACGACGGGAAGACCGTCGGCGTAGAGATCACCGAGCAGCTCAGCGGTAGTTGACGAACTGCAGCGCGACGTCGAGGTCGGCCTTCTTGAGCATGGCGATGACGGCCTGAAGGTCGTCACGCTTCTTGCTGGTGACGCGGACTTCGTCGCCCTGGATCTGGGTCTTGACGTTCTTGGGGCCCTCGTCGCGGATCAGCTTGGTGATCTTCTTGGCGTTCTCGCTGGAGATGCCTTGCTTGAGGGTGCCGGTGACCTTGTAGGTCTTGCCGGAGGCTTGCGGTTCGCCGGCGTCGAAGGCCTTGATGGAGATGTCGCGGCGGACGAGTTTCTCCTTGAAGACGTCGACGGCGGCTTTGACGCGTTCCTCGGTGGACGAGGTGATCTCGATGGCGTCGTCACCCTTCCAGGCGATCTTGGTGTCGGTGCCGCGGAAGTCGAAGCGGGTGGCCAGCTCCTTGGCGGCCTGGTTCAGCGCGTTGTCGACCTCTTGGTGGTCGACCTTGCTGACGACGTCGAACGATGAATCCGCCACAGTGTCGGCTCCTCCTCTTTCGTTGGCTCTGCGCTACATCTTCCTCGACGCCTTCCGCGAGATTCACGTTAGGCAGAAGAATTGCGAGTGGCGGCCTGCGTAGCGTGCATTTCGATGAGCAGGCGCGGTCGTTGTACCCTGCTACACGCACCAAGGCAGGTTGCCCGAGCGGCCAATGGGAGCGGACTGTAAATCCGTCGGCGTATGCCTACAGTGGTTCGAATCCACTACCTGCCACAACGAGCCGGACCTACCAGCACACCGGCAGCTCCACGAGCCCGCCGGCCAGCACGTCGGATCGCAACGTTATCGACGCGGGATCGACCGCTAGCCGCATTGTCGGGAAGCGCGGAATGAGTTGAGCGAAAACAGTTTTCAGCTCGATCCGCGCTAGCGGCGCGCCGATGCAGTAGTGGGCGCCGTGCCCGAATCCGAGGTGAATGGCCGCCCTGCGGGTGATGTCGACGTGATCGGGGTCACCGAACACCGCCGGATCGTGGTTGGCCGCCGCGATGTCCAGCAGCACCAGATCTCCGAGATTGACTTTCACGCCGTCGACGTCGAAGTCGGTCCTCGCGTACCGCGGTATTCCTCCCACACCGCCGCCCGTCGTCGTCGCTCGCATCAGCTCCTCGACCGCATGCGGAATCAGCGACGGATCGTCCAGCAGCTTCTGCCACTGGTCGCGGTCGGTCAGCAGCATCAATGCGCCGTGCCCGATCCGCACGACCGTGGTTTCGTGCCCGGCGAACAACAGCGCCATCGACATTTCGGCGGCTTCGGTGTCGGAGACGCCGTCGGTGGCACACAGCCGCGAGATGATGTCGTCGTCGGAGTGCGCGCGCTTGTGCTCCACCAACGTCAGGCCGTAGCGATAAAGTTCGGCAAGCGCACTCTCGGACCGCGCGTGATCGGACACGTTCGCCACATCTTGGGTCAATGCCCGGAACTGGTCGCGGTCGGCGTACGGAACACCGAGCAGCTCGCAGATCACCAGAACCGGCAGCGGCACAGCCAATTCCGCGTGCAGGTCGGCCGGCGGACCCTTCGTCGCCAACTCGTCGAGCAGGCCCGCGGTCAGCGCCTCCACTTTCGGGATCAGCGACCGCATGTGCTTCGTCGAGAAATGCGGCTGCAGCAGCGCGCGCAGTCGGGCATGGTCGGCAGCCTCGGTGTCGAAATCGCCTAGCGGACCGCCGAATAGCGCCGATTCTCCCGTCCGCGCCGCATTGTCCGGGTGCGGATGTGAGCGGCCGAGTCGGTCGTCGTCGAGAAGTTGCCGTACACGCTCGAATCCGGTGACCAGTCAGGCTTCGTGACCGACAGGCGTGCGGACCGGCTCGATCACAATGTTCAAGACTAATCCTGAGCGCATGAAGAAGGGGCACCCGAATTCGGATGCCCCTCGCTTCGTCAGACGTTACCGCCGCGCTCCCGACTGCCGCGTGTTGTCGTTCTGGTATGTCCCGTACGGGGTCATGCCAGCGGCCGGCACCCACGGGTTCGGGGTGATCACGGTCGGGACGACCTTGTTGCCGTCCTGAGTGACGTTGCCGTTGTCGTTGCCGGGGTTCGTCGAGGGCGACGCGATGGCCGGCGTCGCAAGTCCGATCGACAACGCGGCAAGGGCACTCGCGGCGACTGTGGCGATCGTGTACTTCTTCATCTGCTTCCTTCTCCCTGCTTGGTTCTGACTGTGAAAACAGGGAGGTCAGACCGTTTAATCCACGGTTGGCAGGAAGTTGACCAGGCATGGCAGGAATGGATCGCGCCGGGCATGTCGCGGAGTCAGGGGTGTGCCTTATGCCCGCCTTCGCGCGACAACGCTGTGACCTGCGACGACGGCGAAGTTTGTCGCTCGACGGCCCGCGCGAATCTAGGCCGTGACCAGCGCAAATGCGGTTGTCGCTCCGAGGCGGGCAACTCCCTACCCGCGAAGGCCGGCTCCCGACGCAGCCAGACTCAGGAAGCGACGAACCGGATCGCCGCCAGCTTGTTCGCCGACACCGCTTCACGGAACTCGTCAAGCGTCGGCACCCGCGGATCCCGGAACTTCAACCCCATCGTCCGCTGCGCCCGGCGAACCCCGTACGCGGCCGCACACCGGTGGTACAGGTCCGCCACCGTCGCCGGGTCCTCCACGAGTTCGCCCCGCATCGCCGTCGTCGTCCCGTCGTGCAACACCTCGGCCGTCGCACCCCCGCGGAAGTTGAGCTTCCACGGTGCACCGATCAGCGCGTACAGCCCGTCGTCGATCCGGTGCGCGCTCACCGGCACCGAGTACCGTCGGCCCGTCTTGCGCCCGCTGAAGCTCACCACCATGAGCTCCTTGCGCATCGCCCCGAGAAGTGGCGTGCGCAGCAGCCGTCGCACCACCGGGTTTATCAACCGCAACACCGCATCCGGCGGATGGGAGACCGTCACTTGCTCCGTCATCGCTACGCCGTCGAGCTCGCGCCAAGCACCCGCTGCAGATCGGGCTTCATCGCCTGCAGCTGCGCGCCCCAGTAGGCCCAGTCGTGGGTGCCGTTGTCGGGGAAGTTGAACACCGCGTTGTGCCCGCCCGCCGCGATGTAGTTGTCGCGGAACGTCTCGTTGGTGCGCTTCGTGAAGCCCTCGAGGAACTTGGCGTTGAAGTTGTCGCCGCCGAGGTCGCTGGGCTTGCCGTTGCCGCAGTACACCCACAGGCGTGTGTTGTTGTCGACGAGCTTGCCGATGTTGACCATCGGGTCGTTGCGCTTCCACGCGGGGTCGCTCGACGGACCCCACATGTCTTCGGACTTGTATCCGCCGGCGTCATTCATCGACATGCCGACCAGCATCGGCCACCAACCCTCGGACAAATTCAAAAAGCCGGACAGCGAGCCGGCGTAGATGTACATCTGCGGGTAATACATGGCCAGCACCATCGCCGACGAGCCGGCCATCGAAAGCCCAACTGCCGCATTGCCGTTCGGGTTGACGTCGCGGTTGGCCTGCAACCACTGGGGCAGCTCGTTGGTGAGGAAGGTCTCCCAGTTGTAGGTCAAGCAGCCGCTCTTGCCGCACGCCGGCTTGTACCAGTTCGAGTAGAAGCTGGACTGCCCGCCCACCGGCATCACGACCGACAGGCCGGACTGGTAGTACCACTCGAAGGCGGGGGTGTTGATGTCCCAGCCGTTGTAATCGTCTTGCGCCCGCAGGCCGTCGAGCAGATACACCGCATGCGAACC
>DASRFZ010000159.1:0-2582 GCA_035651275.1 Mycobacterium sp.
GCCGAGCTGTTGCAGGCGGCGCTGACCGGTGAGCGGCTGGTGGCGTTCGCTCCTCGGCCCGCGCGGAACGGCATCTTCAGCCTGGCGCCGGCGGGAGCGGTGGCCGACGTCGTCGTGGGCCTGGACGGCACGCGCCTCGTCGCGGCATTGGTCGGCGGCGACCGGCGGCCGGTGCGAAACCTGGGCTCGCTCCCGTTGGCCGACGTGCCGGTAGGCTGCGACGCCGAAGTGTTGGCCGAGGGCGACGAAGCGCAGCGGCGGTTCGATGACGCGTTGGATCTCTGGCTCGCGCTGACCGCCACCGCGCTCGCCGGTGCCGCAAAGCGGGCCGTTGAGCTGGCCGTCGACTACGCCAAGCAGCGACATGCGTTCGGCGTCGCGATCGGATCCTTCCAAGCGGTGTCGCACCCGCTGGCCGACAGCGCCACCGCCGCCGACGGCGCGCGGCTGCTGGCGCTGGAAGCGGCGTGCGCGTTCGTCGACGAGCCGCACCGGGTCAAGGAACTGGCGGCGATGGCGTTCGCGTTCGCTTCGGAGACCGCGCGCGATGCGACGCAGCGCAGCCTGCACGTGCATGGCGGCTACGGGTTCGGGATGGAGGGCGACATCCAGCTGTACTACCGCCGGGTCCGCGGCTGGGCCATGGTGTACGGCGAGCCCGCCGTCGCGCTCGACCGCGTCGCCGACGCCCGCTACGGCACCGTGGCCGGCTGACCCCCGTCCCGCGGCTCCATCACCGCGAACGTGAGGGTGGCCCGGGCAGCCAACCGGTCTGCGGTCAGGTCGACGACGTCGACGGCGACGACGATCAGCCGTTTGCCCGCACGCACCACGGTGGCGGTCGCGCGCGCCGGCCCCTCGACGATCGGCGCGAGAAAGTGGATCGACATGTCCGCGGTACCCGCGGTCGCGCCCGCTGCGACGTGCTTGATCGCCAGCCTCCCGCCTGCGACGTCGACAAGGGTCGCGACGAGGCCACCCTGCAGCGCGCCCCGGATGTTGACCAGATCCGCCCGGTTGTGCAGGTCCAGCACCACGGTGTCGTCGGTGTCGAGCACGTCGTAGAACGGAAGGTGGCCGAACAGGTGACCCGGGATGGTTACCCGCATGGGTTGCGGGGTTTGCTGCGCGGTTGGTGTCACGCGTCGGCTCGCACCTGGTCTTTGACCGCCGCAACGACCGGGGGTGCGGCGCGCCAGTTGGGTACGCCCTGTTCCTCGCCCGCGGTCGCGCGCTTGTCGTCACGTACCCCGACCCAGTGGGCGTGGTTCAGCTGGTGCAGCGAGAAGCAGGCCTGCAGGGCGTTATAGAAGCCCATGTTGTCGACGGACTGGTTCACCGACTCCTTGATCAACAGTGCCGCCATCGTCGGCACGGTAGCGATACGGCGTGCGAACTCCACTGTGCGCTCGGCGAGTTCCTCGCGCTTGAAGATCTTGCTCACCATGCCGAGCCGGTAGGCCTCCTCGATACCGATCGCGTCGCCGGTGAGCATCAGCTCCTTGGTGCGACGCGGACCGAACTCCCACGGATGCCCGAAGTACTCCATGCCGCACATGCCCAGCCGAGTTCCGACCACGTCGGCGAAGCGCACCTCTTCGCTGCCGACGATCAGGTCGCAGGCCCAGATCAGCATCAGCCCCGCCGAGAACACGTCGCCGTGCACCTGGGCGATCGTGATCTTACGGAGGTTGCGCCAGCGCAGGTTGTTCTGGAAGAAGTAGTGCCACTCCTGCAGCATGATCTTCTCCGCGCCCTCCCGGGTGCCGCCGTTGATCGCCGCTGTCGGATGCTGCCCGGGGCCCGGGGAGAACTCTTCACGGGCCTGCTTGGAGCCAATGTCGTGGCCTGAGGAGAACATCGGGCCCTCGCCGGCCAAAATGACGACCCGGACGGTGTCGTCGGCCTCGGCGCGGGCGAACGCCTCGTCGAGTTCGACCAACATGCCGCGGTTTTGCGCGTTGCGCTGCTCGGGACGGTTCAGCGAGATCCGCACGATCTGGCCGTCGTCGAACACCTCCCACTTCAGGAACCTGTAATCGCTCATGTTTCTGATGGTCCTTTCGCTGCGGCAATAGCATTATCTAAAGACGAGAAGATATGTTCTCATAGGCCTACCGGTGACCGGACGGAAAGGGTGCACATGACTGAACGCAACCCGCGGGTGATCCTCTGGGGACCCGGGCAGGTGGGTGTCGGCGCTCTGCGCGCGCTGATCGCGCACCCGGGACTGGACCTGGCGGGCGTCGTCGTGCACGCTGAGGCCAAGGAGGGCAAGGACGCCGGTGCCCTGTGCGGGATGGCCGCGACGGGGATCATCGCGAGCCGCGACATCGACGCTGCGCTGGCCATCGATGCCGACGTGGTGGCCTACTTCGCCTCGGGCGACTACCGCTACCGCGACGCGGCCCACGACATCGCACGCTGCCTGCGTGCCGGCAAGAACGTGGTGTGTACCTCGCTGGTGCCCATGTGCTATCCACCTGCCGCGGACAAGGAGACGAGAGAGCTCATTGCGGCCGCGTGCGAAGCGGGCGGTACCAGCTTCTTCAACAGTGGGGTCGATCCGGGCTGGGCGAACG
>DASRFZ010000160.1:0-6620 GCA_035651275.1 Mycobacterium sp.
TTCGGCGTCGGCGACCCGACCGTCGACGTCGAGGCCCAAGTTCTCGCCGTTGCGAACGGCGACGCGCACCATGCCAGGCGACAAATCAGTGACCGAGCCGCGCCGCGCCACACCCGCCTGGATCAGATTGAGAAGGAAGAAGCCGCTGCCGCAGCCGAGCTCCAGGGCCCGCTCGTAAGGCAGCTTGCGCAGCTCCTCGGCCGGCACGGTCGCGTCGAAGAGGTCGCGGGCGTAGTCGACGCAGCGTTTGTCGTAGGAGATCGACCACTTGTCGTCGTAGCTCTCGGCTTCCCAGTCGTGGTAGAGCACCTGCGCGAGCTTGCTGTCATGGCGGGCCGCCTCGACCTGCTCCGCCGTGGCGTGCGGTTGAGGCGTGTCAGTGCTCGTCATAACCGGGCAGCCTATCGGCTCGGGCCAGTTGCTCTTCGCGCAAGCGCCCATCGAAGGCCTGGACGTACCCCGCCCGCTCCGCCTCGGCAGTGCCGCCGTTCAGCGCCGCCTTGGCGGCGGCGAGAGCGCGCGCGTGGGTGCCGACGAACCGCGACGCCCAGTCCGCGGCCGCGTCGTAGACGCCGTCGGGCGAGACCATTTCGTCGAGCAGACCCATCGCGAGGGCCTCACGCGCGTCGACGAACCGGCCCGAGAACGCGAGGTCCTTCGCGGCGCTCTGACCGACCAGCCGGGGCAGCCGCTGCGCCGCGCCGCCGCCGGGGATCAGGCCGGCCAGGATCTCGGTGAACCCGACTCTCCCGTTGTCGCCGGCCACTCTCCAGTCGGCGGCCAGCGCCAGCGACATCCCGGTGCCCAACGCGTATCCGGTGATCGCGGCGATTGTCGGTTTCGGGATCGCCGCGACCGCGTCCGCCGCGTCCTGGCGCAACCGCGCGGCCGTCTCGGCCTCTGCCCCGTCGAGTGACCGCAACTCGTCGAGGTCGTCGCCTGCGCAGAAGATCTCGTGGCCGCCGAACAGGATGACTGCGGCGATGTCGTCGCGCCGGCCGACTTCGCTTGCCACCTCCACGATTTCGCGGCACGCCTGCCGGGTCAGCGTATTGGTGGGTGGGCGTGACAGCACGATCGTGCCGACGCCGGGGCGCTCTTCGCCGACATAGACGCTGACGAACTCGTTCACTTCCACGCCCGTCGCTTGCCCAGCAGCTCGTTGTAGCGCTCCGAGTCGAAGAACTCTAAGCTCCAATTTCCTTCAGCGCCAATGACTTCAGTTCTCATTGCGACGATCTCGCGGTCGACGGCCAGGGCGTCGGCGACCGTACCGCCGAGGCGCGAAAGCGCATCCAGCTGCGTCCACGTCGGCGGCAACAGGAATGTGCGTCGGGCGGCGAAATCTTCGATGGCCGCCGTCGGCAACGCCCAACCCGAGGATGCCGCCTCGGTAGTCTGCCCGTCCGCATGCTGACCTTCGGGCAATGCCGCGACGAAGAAGTACGTGTCGTAGCGGCGGGTGTGACCGCGAGCCGGGGTCACCCAATTCGCCCACGGCCGAAGCAGATCCGAACGCAGCACAAGGTTCTGGCCGCGCAGAAAGTCACTGAACGCCAGCTCGTTACTGGTCAACTGAAAGCGCGCTTGGCCGTACACCGTGGCGTCGCTGACGATGCTCGTCTCGTCCGGGCCCGCGAGCAGCACGCCACACTCCTCGAACGTCTCGCGCACTGCCGCACACACCAGGGCGAGTGCCAGTTCCTCGTCGACGCCGAGCCGCTGCGCCCACCACGCCGGCTGGGGTCCGGCCCACGCGATGTCGAAGTCGCGATCACGGTCGTCGACGCCGCCGCCGGGGAACACGGTGGTGCCGGGCGCGAAATCCATGCGCGAATGTCGTTGCAGCAGAAAGACAGCGACGCCGTCGGCGGTGTCGCGCAGCAGCATCACAGTCGCGGCGGGACGCGGCGTCATCACTTCCTCGGTCACGCCCGCCTCCTGTGCGCTGCGCGGGCACGAACCCGCCGGGCGAAGTAGCGGCCGTCGATCACGTCGAGCGCGATCGACTGGCCGAATGCCTTCGACAGGTTATCCGCGGTCAGCACGTCCGACAGCAGCCCGGCGGCGACGACCGTGCCTTCCGACAGCATGAGGCAGTGGCTGAAGCCTTGTGGGATCTCCTCGACGTGATGAGTGACCAACACGATCGCGGGCGCTTCGGGGTCGGCGGCCAAGTCCGCCAGCCTCGCCACCAGTTCTTCGCGGCCGCCGAGATCCAGCCCCGCGGCCGGTTCGTCGAGCAGCAACAGCTCGGGGTCGGTCATCAGCGACCGGGCGATCAGCACCCGTTTGCGTTCACCTTCGGAGAGGGTGTCGTAGGTGCGCTCGGCCAAGTGCTCCGCGCCGACGCTTTCGAGCATGTCGACGGCACGCGCGTAGTCCATGTCGTCGTAGCGCTCACGCCAGCGACCCAGCACCGCGTAACTGGCCGACACGACGAGGTCGCGGACGATCTCGCCATCCGGCACGCGCTGCGACAGTGCCGAGCTGCTCAGCCCGACGCGTGCTCGCAGCTCGGAAGTATCGACGCGGCCCAGCCGTTCGCCGAGCACATACGCGCTTCCCGACGACGGGTGCTCCATCGCGGCGGCGATCCTCAGCAGCGACGTCTTGCCCGCGCCGTTGGGGCCGATGACCACCCAGCGCTCGTCGAGCTCGACCGACCATGTGACCGGTCCGACGAGGACCTGGCCGCCGCGGCGCAGCAACACCTTGCGAAAGTCGAGAAGCAGGTCGGGGTCAACGGCCACCCGCCCATCCTCGCTTATCGCGATTTCGGTGCGTTAATCGGCGCTCAGCGCATGAAAACGCACCGAAATCGCTACAGGTCGGGCGGGATCTCGACGCGGCGGCCGACGCCCTCGACCGCGTCGGCCGCCTCTATCTCGCCGCGGGTCACGCCCAAGATGAACAGCACGGTGTCCAGATACGGATGCGACAGCGACGCGTCGGCGGCCTCACGCACGGCCGGCTTGGCGTTGAACGCGACACCCAGCCCGGCCGTGGCGAGCATGTCGATGTCGTTCGCGCCGTCGCCGACGGCCACGGTCTGCTCCAAGGGCACACCGGCCTGCTGGGCAAAATCCCTGAGCGCCTTGGCTTTTCCAGCGCGGTCAATGATCGGCCCGACGAGCCGGCCGGTCAGCACGCCGTCGACGATCTCCAGCTCGTTGGCGGCGACGAAGTCGAGCTTCAACTCGTGGGCCAGCGGGTCGATCACCCGCCGGAAGCCGCCCGAGACCACCCCACAGTGAAAGCCGAGGCGACGCAACGTCCGCAACGTCGTGCGCGCGCCAGGGGTGAGCTCGAGTTCGTCGGCGACCTCGTCCAGCACCGTCGCCGGGAGCCCCTTCAGCGTGGCGACCCGCCGCCGCAGCGATTCGGCGAATTCGAGTTCTCCGCGCATTGCGGCTTCAGTGATGGCCGCCACCGACTCGCGGGCGCCGACACGCTCGGCCAGCATCTCGATCACTTCCTGCTGGATCAGCGTGGAGTCGACATCGAACACGATCAGCCGCTTGGCCCGCCGTTCCAGCGTGGTGTCCTCCACCGCCACGTCGACCTTCTCGTCGGTCGCAACGCGGGCGAGTGCACACGGCAAATCAGCGGCCCGCTCGGCGGGCACCGACACCCGCAGCTCGAGGCCGGTCACGGGGTAGTCGGAGACGCCGCGAATGAAGTCGATGTTGACCCCCAGCGACGCCAGCTCGGCGGCCAGGGCGCTGAACGCGCGGGCCGTGATCGGCCGGCCGAGTACGACGATCGTGTGCGTCGACGGATCGCGGATGATCGGCAGGTCGTGGCTGCGCTCGATCGAAACCTCAAGGCCCACACCGTGAATCGCGGCCTCGACGTCGTTACGCAGCGACGAGTCGGCCGCCTCCGTGCAGGCCACCAGGACGCCGAGCGTCAGCCGGCCGCGGATCACCACTTGCTCGACATTGAGCAGTTCCACCTCGTGGCTGGACAGCACCTCGAACAGTGCCGAGGTGACACCGGGTTGGTCGAGACCGGTGACGGTGATCAGTATGGAGATCTTGGGGCCGACGTTCGGCACCGTTCAGTCCGACTCCCCCACTGTGGCGTGGCGGCCGATGTGCGACTCCGCGCGCATGCGTTCGATCATGTGGGGGTAGTGAAGTTCGAAAGCCGGCCGCTCCGAACGGATTCGGGGCAGCTCGTAGAAGTTGTGCCGTGGCGGCGGGCAGCTGGTGGCCCACTCCAGCGAGTTGCCGTAACCCCACGGATCGTCGACAGTGACCGGCTCGCCGTAGCGCCAGCTGCGGAACACGTTCCAGGTGAACACGATCATCGACGCGCCGAGAATGAACGCACCGATCGTCGAGACGACGTTCAGCGTTTCGAAGCCGTCGGTGGGCAGGTAGTCCGCGTAGCGGCGCGGCATGCCCTTGTTGCCGAGCCAGTGCTGCACCAAGAACGTGGTGTGAAAACCGATCAGCGTCAACCAGAAGTGCAGCTTGCCCAGCCGCTCATTGAGCAGCCGACCGGTCATCTTCGGGAACCAGAAGTAGATCCCCGAGAACGTCGCGAACACGATGGTGCCGAACAGCACGTAATGGAAGTGCGCGACAACGAAATAGCTGTCGGTGACGTGGAAGTCGAGCGGCGGGCTGGCCAGCAGCACGCCGGACAGGCCGCCGAGCAGGAACGTGACGACGAAGCCGATCGCGAACAGCATCGGCGTCTCAAACGTCAACTGCCCCTTCCACATCGTGCCGATCCAGTTGAAGAACTTGATGCCGGTCGGCACCGCGATCAGGAACGTCATGAACGAGAAGAACGGCAGCAGAACGGCGCCCGTTGCATACATGTGGTGCGCCCACACCGCCACCGACAGCGCGGCGATGCTGATCGTGGCGTAGACCAGCGTGGAGTAACCGAACACCGGTTTGCGGCTGAAGACCGGGAAGACTTCGGTGACGATGCCGAAGAACGGCAGCGCAATGATGTACACCTCGGGGTGGCCGAAGAACCAGAACAGGTGCTGCCACAGCAGCACACCGCCGTTCGCGGGGTCATAGATGTGGGCCCCCAGATGGCGGTCGGCGGCCAGGCCGAACAGCGCCGCGGTCAGCAGTGGGAAGGCAAGCAGCACAAGGATGCTCGTCACCAGGATGTTCCAGGTGAAGATCGGCATCCGGAACATGGTCATGCCCGGGGCGCGCATGCAGATGACCGTCGTGATCATGTTGACGCCGCCGAGGATGGTGCCCAGACCGCCGACGGCCAAGCCCATGATCCACAGGTCGCCGCCCGCGCCGGGACTGTGAATCGCGTCGGTCAAGGGGCTGTACGCGGTCCAGCCGAAGTCGGCGGCGCCGCCGGGCGTGATGAAGCCGGCGATCGCGATCGTGGCGCCAAAAAGGAAGAGCCAGAACGAGAACGCGTTGAGCCGCGGGAACGCGACGTCGGGGGCGCCGATCTGCAGCGGCAGCACGATGTTGGCGAACCCGAACACGATCGGCGTCGCGTAGAACAGCAGCATCACCGTGCCGTGCATGGTGAACAACTGGTTGTACTGCTCGTTGGACAGGAACTGCAGGCCCGGCACCGCGAGTTCGGCGCGCATCAGCAGTGCCATCAAGCCGCCGATGAAGAAGAAGATCATGCAGGCGACGATGTACATGATCCCGATCAGCTTGTGATCGGTGGTCGTCACCAACTTGTAGACGAGGTTGCCCTTGGGTCCCAGGCGCGCAGGGAACGGTCGGCGGGCCTCGAGTCCTCCCAGTGGGGGCGCTTCGGCTGTCAAGAGCTCCTCCAAGCATCGAGTTGCGTCTAAATCCTAAACCCCAATCGCCGCGCTGTTGGGGTGGGTCCTACAAGTTGTCGTAAGCGTTTGCGGGCGGCCGCAGTGTTACCGTCGGCCCCGTGGTTCGGGCTCCCGTCGTCGTCGTGTCGTTAGCGGTGTCCGTGCTGGTCGCGAGCGGCTGCGGATCCAGGTCGCCGCGCAGTTCGGTGCCCGGTCAGTCGCCGACATCGGTGATCACCAGCACCACGAAGATCGCCGACGCCGGTGTGCTCGGCAACCAGCGCCGGCCGGACGAATCGTGCGCACCGCAGCCGGCGGCGACAGATCCGGGTTCGCCGGATCCGCAGCGGATCGTGGTGCTCGCGGGCGATCAGCTCGACGCGCTGTGTGCGTTGGGCTTGCAGTCGCGGATCGTGGCGGCGGCGTTGCCGGACGGATCGTCGAGCCAGCCGTCGTATCTCGGGACCGTCGTCCACGACGTGCACGGCGTCGGCACCCGCAGCAACCCGGATCTCGCGGCAATCCGCGCAGCCAATCCCGACCTGATTCTCGGCTCCCAGGCGATGACGCCGGAGCTGTACCCGTCGCTGGCGGCGATCGCGCGGACGGTGCTCACTACCGCTGCGCCCGGGGCGGGGTGGCAAGACGACCTGCGACAGATCGGCGCGGCCACCGCGCGGGCCGGAGCGGCCAATGGGTTAGTCGATGACTTCAACGCATTCGCGGCGAAGGCGGGAGCGGACAGTGACGCCACGCATTTCCAGGCCTCGGTGGTGCAGTTCACCGACAACACGTTGCGGGTCTACGGGGCGAACAATTTCCCGGCGAGCGTGCTGGCCGACGT
>DASRFZ010000161.1:0-21891 GCA_035651275.1 Mycobacterium sp.
TGCAGTCGACTGGGAGCAATCGTTCGACGCGGTGCATCGAGAATCCTTCGCGCCAGGCGGATCGGAGTGGACGGGCGAGGGCGCCGAAGCGGCTCAATACCAGACAGCGGTGAACCGAAAGCACGCTTTGCGATCGGTGGATACCCTCCTTTCCACCGCGACGATCGCACGCAACGGGGCCTCCGAGATCGAATCGGCCAAGATGAACGTCCTTACTGCTGTCGCTAATGCTCACAACGACGGATTCGTTGTCGGGGAGGACTTTTCAGTCACCGACCCGAAACGGTATCCGCCGCACATTGCAGCCGCGCGCCAGGCGCAGGCGCTACACCACACCCAAACGATCACAGGCCGCGTAACCGTCTTGACTGCCACCGACCGTCGGGTCGCCGGCCAGATGAGCCAGGGCGTTTTCGCAGCGGACTTTCCGCTCGACACGCCCAAGCCGCTGGACCCACCGCCGCCCGTGCCGCCGGCACCGCCGCAGCCTAACCCGCCCCCACCACAAACCGGCGAACCGATCAAACTGCCGCCGCCTAGTGGTCCGCCTCCTGTGACGGTGATCGACGCAAGTCCACCGGATCCAGGGCCGAAGAAGCCGGTAGATCTATTCCCCAAATGCAGTGGTGGCAAAGTTTTTTGGGACTTCACCAAGGTAGTGGTCGGAGGTCTGGGGATCGCCGGAGGTGCGGTCGCCGATCCCTTCACGTTCGGTGCCGGCACCGTACCGATCATTGCGGGGGCAGCCACGCTGGCCGAAGGCGAATATGATCTCAGCCAATGCAAGTGAACATCACGACCATCATGCTGGTCGCTGCCGGCTTGGCTGCGATCCTAACGCTGATCATCAGTCGGTTGCGCAAGCACAGCAGCACACGAGGCGATCAGCGCCATAGGCGTTCGCACGTCTTCAGTGCAGTCGCAATGCTGCTGGTAGCGGTTTGCGCCTTCGCCGACGCAGCCATCAGCCACAGTGATCGCTACCTGCATCTCGGGATCGGAATTGTTCTTGTCGCGACGGCCGCGGTGGTGCTGTTCAACGTCCGAAAGCACGGCGTGGCAAGTCCTACACAGAGGTCGTCGACGTCGCAGACATGACGACAATTCGCTGACCTGCGGTGCGATGTGCTTGTGCCGCCAATCCTGCGACAGGTTTATGGCCTGGGTTTGCGCAAACACAACTGTCGCTAAAAGGCGGGCACTTGCATCATCCCGGCTGACGGCCGACGCGTGACCCCTGGCGCCGCACAACCAACGGACGCGCCCGCACCACCTGCGGCCACCAGAACCACCGGCCCAGAAGCGCGGCGATCGACGGCGTCATGAACGCCCGAATCACCAAGGTGTCGAACAACAAACCCAGCCCGATCGTCGTGCCGACCTGGGCGACCACGACCATCTTGCTGACCACCATCGACATCATCGTGAACGCGAACACCATGCCTGCCGCCGTGACGACGGACCCGCTGCCGCCCATCGCCCGGATGATTCCGGTATTGATCCCCGCCGGAATCTCCTCCTTCATTCGTGCCACCAGCAACAGGTTGTAGTCGGCACCCACCGCCAACAGGATGATGACCGCCATCGCCATCACCATGAATTGCAGTTCGATCCCTAAGATGTGCTGCCACACCAGAACTGAGACGCCGAACGACGCACCGAGCGACAGAACCACCGTTCCGACGATGACGCCCGCGGCGACCAGACTGCGCGTCATCAGCAGCATGATGATGAAGATCAATGTCAGCGCGGAGACGCCGGCGATCATCAGGTCGTAGTTGTTGCCCTGCTGCATGTCCTTGAATACCGATGCGGTTCCGCCCAGATACACCCTCGAACCTTCTAGGGGTGTGCCTTTGATCGCTTCAAACGTCGCGTTCTTGATCGCGTCGATGTTCTTGATGCCGTCCGCCGACAGAGGATCTTTTTCATGCGAGATGATGAACCGCACGTCTTTGCCGTCGGGCGAAATGAAGCTCTTCACACCACGTTTGAAGTCTGGGTTGTCGAAAATCTCCGGCGGCACATAGAACGTGTCGTCGTTCAGAGCGTTGTTGAACGCATCGCCCATGGCCGACGAGTTGTGCTGCATCGCCTCCTGCTGATCCAGCAAGCCCTTCTGCGTGGAGTACATCGTCAGCATCATCGTCCGCATCTTCTTCATGGTGTCGATCGTCTGCGGCAGCACCGTCAACAACTTGGGCATCACCGCATCGAGCCGATCCATGTCCGGCAGCAGAGACTGCACGTCCTCAGTCATCGTGTCGATGCCGTCGAGGGTGTCGAACACCGACCGAACCGCCCAGCAGATCGGAATGTCGAAACAGTGCGGTTCCCAGTAGAAGTAGTTGCGGATTGGTCGGAAGAAGTCGTCGAAATCGGCGATGTGATCCCGCAACTCAAAAATATCGGCGGCCATGCCGTGGACCTTGACCACCATGTCGTGCGTTGTCGCCGTCATCTTCTCCATCAGCGCGATCATCTGGTTCATGTTGTCGACGGTCTTCTGCATCTCGTCGGCCTGCACAAGCATGTCAGCCATGCGGTCCTGCAAGTAGGACCGGTTCATCGTCTGCAGCGTTCCCCCGAGGCTGATCTGCGCCGGAATCGTGCTGTATTTCATCGGTTTTCCCTCGGGACGCGTAATCGCCTGCACCCGACCGATTCCCGGCACCTTGGCGACAGCCTTCGCGATCCGCTCGATCACCAGAAAGTCCGCCGAGTTGCGTAGGTCGTGGTTCGTCTCGACAAGCAGCAGCTCGGGATTCATCCGCGCGACGGGAAAATGCCGTTCGGCCGCCGCGAATCCCTCGTTCGCCGGCAGGTCCGCGGGCAGGTATTTGCGGTCGTTGTAGCTCGGCTGATAGCCCGGCAGGGTGAGTAGCCCGACGAGCGCAAGCAGAATAGTCGCCAGCAGAATGAAGGCCGGCCAACGCACCACTGCGGCCCCTAGCCGCCGCCAACCACGAATTCGCATGGCCCGCTTGGGCTCCAGCAGACCGAAGCGACTCGCCACCGTGATCACCGACGGTCCCAGTGTCAGGGCCACACATACCGCGACGACCATTCCGACCGCCAGCGGCACACCTAGGGTCTGGAAGTACGGCAACCGGGTGAACGACAGGCAGAACGTCGCGCCGGCGATCGTCAGACCCGACGCCAGCACGACATGCGCAGTGCCGCGAAACATGGTGTGGAACGCCGTCTCTCGGTCCTCGCCGATGGTGCGCGCTTCCTGGTAGCGCCCGACGAGAAAGATCGCATAGTCCGTCGTCGCCGCAATCGCGAGAGTGACCAGAAGCTGCGTCGCGAACGTCGACAAGCCGATCAGGTGTTGATACCCCAGGAAGGCCACCACACCGCGGGTCACCGACAGCCCGAGCACCACCATTCCGAGCACGAGCAGAACAGTGACAATCGACCGGTAGACGAACAGCAGCATCAACACGATCACCGCGATCGTCACGAACTCGATGATCTGGACACTTTTGTTGCCGGCGACCTGCTGATCGGCCTGCAGCGCCGACCCTCCGGTGATGTACACCTTGACACCAGGCGGGGGAGTGAGCCCATGAACGAGCTTCTGGACGGCGGTAATCGACTCGTTGGCCAAATCCTCGCCCATGTTCCCGGTGAGATAAACCTGGACGTAAGCCGCCTTGCCGTCCTTGCTCTGGGCTCCTTCTCTGGTCAGCGGGTCGCCCCAGAAGTCCTGAACGTGCTCGACGTACTTGGTGTCGGCCTCGAGCTTGCGGACCATGTCGTCGTAGAAATCGTGCGCCGCGTCGCCGAGGTGCTGATCGCCCTCGAGCACGATCATCGCCGAGTTGTCGGAGTCGAACTCTTTGAAGTCCTTACCGACGCGCGTCATGGCGATCACCGAAGGCGCATCCTTGGGTGACATCGACACCGCCTGCATCTTGCCGACGACTTCGAGTTGCGGGACGGTGACGTTGAGGAGGGCGACGAGCGCGATCCAACCGACGATGATGGGCACGGCCAACCGGCGAATCCACTTAGCCAGCCAGCCGCGCCGCGGCTGTTCGGTCGGTGTGACGGGATCGAGAGTCGGAGCGCTCACCAGACGTCAGTCATACCAGAGCGCGACCGTGAGGCGGCGAGTTCCCAGCAACCGTCGCGTAGCCTGACTTTCAATGAGCGACAACACCGAACCGCTTAAACCGAACGCCTTGCAGTACATCGCGTACTGCTACGGCCGACGACTACCCAACTCGATGCGGGACTGGGTTCGTAACGATCTCGGCGGCAAAGGCGCGACGCTGCGGACGATGATCCGCTGGGCCATTCCGGCCGTTCTCATTCTCGCTCCGTTCTGGCTGATTCCGACGACGTTCGTCGTGCACCTGAGCATGACGCTGCCGATCTTCGCGCCGTACGTCATGTTCTCCCACGCACTCGACAAGGTGTGGCGCCGCTACCGTCTGAGCCAGCACGGTCTCGACCCGGATCTCGCCGACGAATACAAGCGCACCCGCGACGCGCACATTCACCGCGCCTACATCGAGCGCTACGGCCCACGGTCGTCACCAGATCCGGACTAGCCGGCCCGGCCACCTTCGACCGCCGCATCGCCTCCCGGTTGCTTGATGAACACGCTGACGTGGTCGATCAACCCGTCGTCGTTTTGCTCGAAGAGGATGCACTCGGGGTATTCGGTGGCGGCGCCGTCGACCTCGAACGTCTCGCGCAGCTCCACAAACGACCGGCGATCGGACACGTGCGACACCCGCTCCACCGTCAGCCGATAGTTCTTGAGCGAGGAGATCACACCTCGAAGGAAGTCGACGTAGGGCTGCTTGCCCTCCACGCGATCGCAGAACGGACCGTCACGGGTCAGGCCTTCGTCGGCGATCGTGGCCGCCAGGCCGTCCCAGTCACGAGCTGCCATGCAGGCCAGGTAGCGCTCAACCGGACCCCGATCGATGTCGCCCATGCCACGAAGTGTTGCCGAAGAGCGAATCGCTCGTCTAGTCGCCTTAGCCGGCGGTCGCCACCGGCCCGGGAGTCGGCGTCGAGTCCTCGTACGGCTGGTCGTCGGGCGTCGCGACTACCGGCAGGCAGAAGAAGCACGGACCTGGCCCCACCGTGGGATAACCGCAGGCAGGGCAAACGTCGACAGTCATGATCCGCCCCCTCCTCGCCGGCCGGCGGGTAGCCGGCTCCGACGAATTACCCCCGCTCCCGCCGTTCAAACGAATTCTGGACGACGGCCCGGCTTGGCCGTGCGGCGGCCCCAGCAGCGCGGCCAGGGCGATGGTGTGGACGCACGGCTATTGACGGGAGTCTTTCGAATCCCCAACTCCCGCTTGCCTTTTCGTGACGTGACCCGATTCACAGCGCGCCGGCGATTTACATAGTGTATCAATGTAATTAGGTCTTTGAAACATGGAGGTAACAAGACATGTGCGGAATCACCGGCTGGGTGGACTTCTCCCGCGACCTCACGCGAGAGCGCGCCTCGATCGACGCAATGACGGAAACGATGGCCTGCCGCGGACCCGACGCCTCAGGAGTCTGGTCTGACCACAACGCCGCCCTCGGCCACCGGCGTCTGGCCGTCATCGACCTGCCGGGCGGCACCCAGCCAATGTCGGTGTCCACACCCGACGGCGACGTCGTCATGGTCTACAGCGGCGAGGCCTACAACTTCACCGAACTGCGCGACGAGCTGACCCAGAAGGGTCACACGTTCAAGACGTCCAGCGACACCGAGGTGGTGCTGCGCGGATACCTCCAGTGGGGCGAGGCACTGGCCGACCGACTCAACGGCATGTACGCGTTCGCGATCTGGGACTCGCGCACACGAAAGCTCGTGATGATCCGCGACCGCATGGGCATCAAGCCGTTCTACTTCTATCCGACCCCCGACGGCGTTTTGTTCGGTTCCGAGCCCAAGGCCATCCTGGCCAACCCGTTGGCCAAGCGTGTTGTCGACGTCGACGGCCTGCGCGAAATCCTCGTCCCCGTCAAGACCCCGAAGCAGGCCGTATGGAGGGGCATGCGTGAGGTCGAACCCGGCACGATTGTCGTCGTCGACGAGCACGGCATCCGCGAGCGCACGTACTGGCGGCTGGAGTCCAAGCTCCACACCGACGATCGCGAGACCACTGTCTCACGAGTACGCGAGCTGCTCGACGACATCGTCCGGCGCCAGCTGGTCGCCGACGTGCCCGAGTGCGTGCTGTTGTCCGGCGGCCTGGACTCCAGCGCCATCACCGCACTGTCTGCGCGCGAACTCAGCGTCCCTGTGCGCACGTTCGCCGTCGACTTCGTCGACCAGGCGGAGAACTTCACGCCCAGCGAGATGCGTCAGACCATGGACACGCCGTACGTACACGACGTTGCCAAGCACGTCGGGTCCGACCACACCGACATCGTGCTCGATCACAACCAGCTGGCCGACCTCGACATCCGTCGCAAGGTTGTCGGTGCGCGCGACATACCGATGGGCCTCGGCGACATGGACGCGTCACTTTACTTGCTGTTCAAGGCGATTCGGCAGCAGTCGACTGTCGCGCTGTCGGGTGAGTCGGCCGACGAGATCTTCGGCGGTTACCGCCAGTTCCACGATCCGGCGGTGCAGAAGACCGATGCCTTCCCGTGGATTGCCATCGGCGACGGACCGATCGACACCACCGGAACCCTCTTCACGCCCGCGCTGCGTGCGGCGGTCAACCTCGAGACGTTCATGAAAGACCGCTACACCGAGGCGGTCGGCGAGGTGCAGCGGATCGACGGCGAGGACGACTTCACCCACCGCATGCGAGTGATGAGCTACCTGCACCTGACACGATTCGTGCGAATCCTGTTGGACCGCAAGGACCGAATGAGCATGGCAGTAGGTCTGGAGGTCCGCGTGCCGTTCTGCGATCACCGCCTCGTCGAGTACGTGTACAACACGCCGTGGTCGCTCAAGACCTACGACGGGCGGGAGAAGAGCCTGCTGCGCGGTGCGGCGGGTGACGTGCTGCCCGAGTCCGTGGTCAAACGCGTCAAGAGCCCGTATCCGTCGACGTCGGATCCGAAATACGGCGCGGCGCTTCAGGCTCACGCGAAGGACCTGCTGGGCTCCGCCGATGACGCGTTGTTCGGTCTGGTCGAGCGCGAGGCGGTCGAGCAGCTGACCCGGGTCGACCCGACGACCATGCAGACCGTCGAGAGGGCACGGCTGGAACGGGTGCTCGACTTGTCGGTCTGGCTCGACATGTACCGCCCGGAGATTGTCTTCTGAGGCACTCACTCGTTTACCACGGGAGCGTGATGGGAACCCCTCCGGAGGCGGCAACCAACCTCCGGAGGTAGTGACGATGCCGAACCCGTCGATCAAGAACGAGAAGTTGTACCAAGACCTTCGCAAAGAGGGCAGCTCAAAGGAGAAGGCGGCCAGAATCTCCAATGCCGCTGCGGCGCGCGGGAAGTCAGCGGTCGCCAGGAAGGGTGGGAAGTCCGGCTCGTATGACGACTGGACCGTCCCCGAGCTGAAGAAGCGGGCGAAAGAACTGGGCATCTCCGGCTATTCGGGCCTGACGAAGAAGAAGCTCGTCGCCAAGCTCCGCAACCACTAACGCCAAGCGCAGGGGCGTCATAGCTGGTCAATAGGGTTGTCCAATTGACCAAACATCTGTTCCGGCGTAGTGTCCGGCCCGGAATGATCACGCTCCGGTTCGACATGCGCGCTTGCGACCGTGGCGCTCCGGCCACCGACTTGTACGCCGCCGCAATCGAGATGTGCGCCTGGGCGGAGAGCCGCGGTGCGATGGTCGCGGTGCTGTCCGAACATCACGGCGCCCACGACGGCCATCTTCCGTCTCCGCTGATCCTCGCGTCGGCGATCGCTGCCCGCACGCGGCGACTGGCAATCATGTTGGCAGCTGTGGTGATTCCGTTCTGGGATCCCGTGCGACTGGCCGAACAGATCAGTGTCCTGGACATCATCAGCCAGGGCCGGGTGTCGTATGCCTTCGGCATCGGTCACCGCGGCGAAGAATACGAGCACTTCGGCGTCGACATGCGTCGGCGTGGCCAACTGGCCGACGAGCATCTGGAAATGCTCCTGCGCCTGCTCAACGGTGAGACCGTCGTCCACGACGGTCGGCGCATTCGCGTCACCCCGCCGTGCGTCACGCCTGCAGGTCCCTTAATCATGATCGCCGGTGGCAGTGCGGCGGCCGCCACTCGGGCGGCAAGACATGGGCTCGGTTTCGTCTCGCAAGTGAATTCGCCTGAGCTCAAAGAACTCTACGAGTCTCAGTGCCGCGCACACGGGCATGAGCCGGGGCTGATGCAATTTCCGGACGGCAGCGCGCCGACGACGGTGTTCGTGGCCGACGACGTCGACCGGGCGTGGGACGAGCTCGGTCCTTTTCTGCTGCACGACGCGATGACGGCCGCCGCCTACCGACATGGCGACACCACCGTCGCCAGTATCTCGCGTGCACAGAGCGTCGACGAGCTGCGTGCGACATCGGGGCCGTACCGCATCTTCACGATCGACGAAGCGGTCGCGTTCCTTCGGCAGGGGCGTGCGCTGCCACTGCTGCCACTGTGCGGCGGCCTGCCGCCCGACGTGGCGTGGCCGTACCTAGAGCTAGCGGCCGCGGCCGTGGACAAGTCCAGTTAGGGAGAAGACGTGGCGCCAAACCCAATTCGGACCGTTGTCTGGTCGACAGGGGGAGTCGGCTCGATCGCCGTCGATGCGATGCGACACCGCCCGGACCTGGAACTCGTTGGCGTGTGGGTGTATTCAGCCGACAAGGTGGGCCGTGACGCGGGCGAGCTCGCGGGCGGGAAACCCATCGGTGTGTCAGCGACCAACGATGCCGAGGCGTTGATTTCCCTGCGGCCGGATTGTGTGGTCTACGCCGCGAGCGGCCCGGATCGCGATGCCGCCGCGGTGCCCGACTATCTGCGGCTGCTGGAATCAGGGATCAACGTGGTGTCGACGACGTCGACCAGCCTGATCTACCCGCCGGCGTATTTCGCCAAGGAGGGGCGCGAACAACTCGAGGGTGCGGCCAAGTCGGGTAATGCGTCGTTCTATGCGTCGGGAATCTTCCCGGGATTCGGGTCGGATCAGCTTGCCCTGCTGCTGTCCACGCAGTCGAAGACGATCCGCACGGTGACGGTCACAGAAGTCGCGTTGAACGACCACTATCCCGTCGCCGACGTGATGATGGACGGAATGGGCTTCGGCCGTCCTCTGGATTTCGAGCCGATGCTGAAGACACCGGGATTCATCGAGATGGCTTGGAGCGCACCGATTCACTTGATGGCTGACGGGTTGGGCGTCGAGGTCCAGGAGATCCGCGGATCACTCGATCGGCGGCTGACCGACCGAGACATCGAGGTCGCGTTCGGGACGATCAAGGCGGGCACGTGCGGCGCGGTGTGCACCCGCGCGGCGGGCGTCGTCGACGGTCATGAAGCGATCGTGATCATGCACATCATCCGGATGGCCCGCGATGTGGCGCCCGACTGGTTGAGCTCGGAGTGCGACGCCACCTATCGCGTCGACATCGACGGCGATCCGGACATCCACTGCTCGATGACGCTTGGCGACGCTGAGGGCCACGGAGCGGGGCGAAGCGCGATGGCCGCCACCGCGATGCGGGTCGTCAACGCCATTCCCTATGTGGTGGAAGCGCCTGCGGGCCTTCTGAGTTCACTCGACCTGCCAATCACACTGCCGCGGCATGCGTTCGGCTGACGTGAGCCGGATGGCCAGTTATTGCGAGCTTTTTCGCTGAAAACGTGACGTAAGTGGCCGCTCGACGCGCGCGTGGATCAGCCCAGTGAGATCTTGCCCATGATCAGGTCGAGGATCGGCTTGCCCGGCGCGAACGATCCGGTGATCGACGACATCGCGTGCCCATTGTCGACCAGAAGGTTGATGCCGCTGATCGCCCTTGCCGCATCGCTGTTGAGAAACACCATCGCGCTGGCCATCTCGTCAGGGGTGTGGTGTTTGGTACCGGTGGCCTCGCGGTAGTCCTGCGCGAAAGCGAGCCACAGATCCGCATTCGCCTGTGCCAGCGGCGTATCCGTGGGGCCGGGGCAGATCGCGTTGATCCGCACGCCCTTCTTCATGAACGGATATGCCTGGATCGCCACGTAGGCATTGATTACCTGCTTGGTGAAGCCGTAATGAATGAAGCCTTCACCCTCGTGGGCCGCGACCCACTTTTCAGCAGACTCGTAGTCAGGCGTCGCCAGGAATTCCTGGATGCGCGGGAGGTCGTTCTCCCAGCCGAGGCCGGCCAGCGACGAGATGAAGCAGATCGCCGAACCGCGGGGGAGTTGGTCGTTGGCGAACATCCGGTCGATCAGGTGGCGGTGGCCGATGAAGTTGATCCGCATCAGGTCCGGCCCGTCGGCAACCCCGGCCGCGGAGAAGATCGCGTTGACCGGTCCACCCACCTCGTCGAGGGCGCTGTCGATCGACGCCGGATCCCGAAGATCGACCGAAATCGCCTTGTCGACTGGATATTTCACCGGTGCGAAGTCCATGACCGCCACTTCGGCGCCGAGTTCCGCCGCCTGCTTGGCCGTCGCGGCCCCCATGCCGGTCGCACCTCCGACCACAAGCACCCGCTTGTTGTCGTACCGAAACTGTTCGATACCCGTCATTTCGCCCTCTCCGACGTTCGGCTACTGCATCTGCACCCTGGGGAACATATGTTTGGTTCAAGACCGTGTTGACCTTACTATTCACCTGTGGCCGGTGCCAGCGCCGTCGAGGTGTACTACGACCCGTTCGACTTCGACATCGATGACAATCCGCACCCGTGTTGGAAACGGCTCCGCGACGAGGCGCCGCTCTACCACAACGAGAAGTACAACTTCTACGCGTTGAGCCGTTACGAGGATGTCGAGCGCGAACTGCACAACTGGCACACCTACCGCTCGGGCAAGGGAACCACGCTCGACATCATCATGGCCGGGGTCGCGGTGCCGTCCGGCGTCATGCTCTTCGAGGACCCGCCGCTTCACGATCTTCATCGGCGGTTGCTGTCAAAGGTTTTCACGCCCCGACGGATGGAGGCCATCGAGCCGCTTGCCCGTCAGTTCTGCGCCAGCGTGCTCGATCCGTTGGTTGGTTCGTCCCACTTCGACTTCATTTCCGACCTCGGCGCGTGGGTGCCGATGCGGACGATCGGCTACTTGCTCGGCATCCCCGAAGAGGATCAGGCCGCGATCCGCAACAACACGGACGACCTCTTAGCGCTGGCCGACGGCAACCTCAAGGAGCTTCCGCCGGATATGTTCGAGCAGGGCTACCAGATGCTCGTCGACTACATCGAGTGGCGGGCCGAGCACCCGGCCGACGACCTGATGACGCAGTTGCTCAACGCCCAGATCGAGGACGACGGCGTGCGCAGGCAGCTGACTCGTACCGAGGTGCTGACCTATACGAGCATGATCGCAGGCGCCGGCAATGAGACGACGACACGGCTCATCGGATTCATCGGGCAGCTGTTGGGGGATCATCCCAATCAGCGCCGCGAACTCGCCGCCGACCCGTCGTTGATTCCGTGCGCGATCGAGGAAGTGCTGCGGTGCGAAGCACCGTCGCCGGTGCAGGCGCGCTACGCCGCCCGCGATGCACAACACTACGGGCAGACGGTGCCTGAGGGCTCGGTGATGTTGCTGCTGAACGGCTCTGCCAACCGCGACGAGCGTCGATTCGACGAGCCCGACCGGTTCGACATCCACCGCAATCCGGCACATCTCAGCTTCGGCCAAGGTCTGCACTTCTGTCTTGGTTCCGCACTCGCCCGGATGCAATCGCGGGTCGCACTCGAAGAAGTCTTGAAGCGCTGGCCGGACTGGGACGTCGACTACGACAACGCTGTCATGGCGCACACCGCGAGCGTGCGCGGTTGGGGACGGCTACCCGTCACCCTCGGCTAGGCGGTGCGCTCGGCGACCCCGCGCACGACGGTGTCGCGGGCATGGATGAGCGCCGCACGAGTTCCGAGCTCACCGATGATGTTCTCCGGCATCCACAGCACGTCCATCACGCACCGCGACAGCATGTCGACGGAGGGGGTGTCGATGCGGATCTCTTTCGACTTGATCCCTTCGGACAGAAGCGATTTCAGCTGTCGCATCCGAGTCGTGAACGCGACTCCTGGGTTGGGTGTGTCGGGTGGCGACTGCCGCATCCAGGCGAGCTGAATCTTCCACTCGTCGGGGAATTGGTTCAGAGCGTTGATGTTGACCCAGCTGAGCGCGTCGAGCTTCTCGATCGGTGTGGCGTCCGAGCGCAGGACGTTGACATAGGCGCCGCCGACCTTCGTGCCGAACGACAACATGATCGAGGCGAGCAGCTCGTCCTTCGAACCGATCAGCCGATAGACCGTGCCGGTGCCAAGCCCGGCCGCAGAGGCGATGTCCCTGACCGTCGTGACCTCGTAACCCTTGCGGCCGAACTCAGCTCGCGCCACCGCACGCACGTGCGCACCCTTGTCGCGCGCCTCGGCTCCCGCGTCGGTCCATGTGGTAATCGCTTCCTCGGCGGCAGCGAAAGCGTTCGAGCGGTCCAGCTCCGTATCGGTCGGCGGTCGACTCGCCAGCCCCTCCAACATGATTCGGCATAACACGGTCGCGACCCGATCGGCCGACGCATTTTGACGGATGACATCGAGGCCGGCGTGCAAGGCGCTCTGGCAGATTCGGTCGGCGAGCGTGGGCAGATCGATATCGGGTCGGATGTAGCCGCCCCACCTGCCGGCCCGCAGGGTTTGGAGCATCGCTTGCTGGACGCCGGTGGGCCGTTCTTGGAGCAGCTTGACCAGTTCCCGATTCGAACTCGGCGCCTCGTAGAACGACATCTGCAGGGCGGCGCGATGCTTGACGGCGCAACGTGCGATCGCAACTCCGAGATCGATGATCTTCTCGGATGCCGGCCGGGAATCGGGTTCGTCCAGATTCTCGAGCGCGGAGTTGCCGATCCGATCCAGCTCCTCGTGGTAGCGACGGATCAACTCGACGAGGATCGCTTCTTTCGATTCGAAATGGTGATACAGGCTGCCGGGGAGTATCCCGGCGGCGTCGGCGATCTCCTGCAGAGACGTCCGCAACCCGGACGACGCGATCAACGATGCGGCGGTCTGCAGAACCTCGGTCCGCCGTTTGCCATCGGAGTCTGCGGCCTCGGACGAATCCTGAAGTGCCACAACACCTCCACGGCTATTCCCGCCAGCCATCGGGGTCAGCCCCCTCTGCGCTTGGTCACCCGGCACAACTAAGCAATTAAGGGAACCAAAGTTTGGTCAACGTTACCAGACAGGGGCGTCGACCTCGTGCAATTGACTGCGGTTCAACCGTGACCTTACTGTGGAACAGATATTTGGTCAATGAGCCCCGGAGGTTGGCAGACAGGTGGTAGAACCGACGGTTGCCGACGACATTCCCGAGAGTGTCCGGGAAGCGCAAGAGAGGTTTGACGCCGGCATGGGTGCCGACGGCGACGCGTCCCCGTATCCGCTGTTACGCGAACTCCGCGCGAAAGCTCCGGTTCACGCGGGCTGGCGAGAAATGGGCATCGTTGAGAATTCCGGCGACGGACCGTCGATATTCACGGCGTATTCGTTCGACGCAGTGAAGAGCGTCTTCACAGACAACAAGTCGTTCAGCACCCGCTGCTACGAAGCAATTGTCCGTCCGCTGCAGGGTCCGACCATCCTGGAGCTGGACGAACCCGAACACCAGGTGTATCGCAAGCTTCACGAGTACGCGTTCGCACGGACCTCGATGCGCCGCTGGGAAACTGAACTCGTCGGGCCGCTAGTCGAGCGCAGGATCGACAGACTGCGCGACGCCGCGAAAGCGGATCTGGTGGCCGAGGTGTTCATGCCGATCCCGGTTCGCGTCATCGCCGCCCTGCTGGGTCTGCCCGAAGCCGATGTCCCGGAGTTTCACCGCCTCGGCATCGACCTGCTCGGATTCCGCGCGGACATGGACCGCGCGATGAAGGCGTCGACGGAATTGCGCGAATATTTCGTCGGGATCCTCGCCGAGCGGCGGCGCCAGCCGCGCGACGACATGGTGTCCAGGCTAACCGAAGCCGAACTCGACGGTGTGCGCCTCTCGGATGAACAGATTTTCGGATTCATGCGAAACCTTCTGCCGGCAGGCGCCGAGACGACCTCGCGGTCAACAGCGAACCTCGCGTTCGGGCTTCTGACTCATCCCGACCAGCTTGCGGCCGTTCAAAAAGACCGCAGCCTGCTCCCGCAAGCCATCGAGGAAGGCATCCGCTGGGAAACCCCGCTACTGAACTTCATGCGTGAAGTCACCTACGACATAGACTTTTTCGGACTGCAGATTCCCGCCGACTCGATGATGGCGGTCAACCTAGGCAGCGCCAATCACGACGAGTCACGTTGGGACAACCCAGAGCAGTTCGACATTTTCCGAGATCGCAAGCCGCACATCGGTTTCGGCCATGGCGCGCACGTGTGCATTGGGATGCACCTGGCCCGCCTCGAAAGCATGATGATGTTCAATACGCTGTTCGATCGGCTGCCGGGACTGCGGCTCGACCCCGACGCGTCGCCGCCCTACATCGCAGGCATGTACTTCCGCTCTCCGCCGCGGCTGAACGTCATCTGGGACTGAGGGCTTCGTCACGCCGACCGTGGGGGTTATGCACAGAAAATCGCGTAATTTCGTACATAAGGCCCACGCTCGACGCGCTTACGTCGCGATCCCCAGTCGTTCGTACACGGCAAAGACTTCCTCGTAGATCGATTCCGGGACCGCGAACGGTTCAGTCGCCGACACTTCCGCGAGGTGAGCCGCGATGTCGTCGGCGGTCGGGGTGCTGTCGCGTTCGGCCAGCCATCCCTGCCCGAGCCCGACGAACACCCGCGCGAAGCGGCCGCCGAAGGCCGAGTAGTTGCGATGGCTGACATCGCAGGCTCGGCTGGCCAGGTACACTACGATCGGCACGACGAGCTCGGGTCGGATCGCTTGCATGAGACCCGATTCCTCAAGGGATTTCGTGTCGTCCACCGTTTCGGTCACCATTCTCGACACGCCGTACGGCAACACGGTATTCGCGTGGATTCCGTGGGCTGCGCCCTCGAGTGCGATGACATTCGTCAGCCCGACGAGGCCGGCTTTCGCCGCGGCATAGTGTGCCTCCATGTGCTGTCCGAAGAGGCCCGCCGAAGACGAAATGAACACGAAGCGGCCGTAGCCCTGTGACTTCATCACCCGGTAAGCGGGTTGGCTGAGGTAGAAGGCGCCGTCGAGATGCACGCTGAGCATGCGTCGCCAGTCATCCACCGAAAGCTCTTCGAACGCAACGCTGCTGAAGATGCCCGCGTTGCTCACCACCGCATCCACCCGACCGAAATGGTCAACCGCAGTGCGGACTATCGCGTCGCCGCCCGCTGGCTTGTCGACCGAGTCGTGCGACGAAACGGCGACCCCACCGGCACGCGTGATCTCGTCGACGACTTGATCCGCGACGCCGGCGTCCGCGCCGTCGCCGCGCATCGATCGGCCAACATCGTTCACGACGACGGCGGCTCCGCAGCGCGCGAATTCCAGCGCATAGAGCCGGCCCAGCCCGCGGCCCGCCCCGGTGACGATGACGGCTTGCCCGGTGAAGTCGATCATGATCCCCTGCCACCCAGTGCGATTGACTTGCGGCCACGCCGGACTCTACGTTGGAACAGATATTTGGTCAACAAGCCTAGCCCGGGGGTCATGAGCGAGCTGCTGGCGAGCGACGCAGAAACCAACGGCCTCGAGCGGCTGGGCCTGCTGGCGTCCGCGTTGTCAGGCGGCCCGCTTCGAGTCGCGTCGCAAAAGATCAGCGAGCCCGCGTGGACCGATGGCACAACCGTGTTCATCGACCCAGCCGTCGACGCACCGAATCGCTTGCAGGCGCTCGCTGTTCAAGCCTCGCTACTCGCCGCGGGCAGCCTGGCACAGGAGGTGATTCGCAAGCTCGCGCGACGGCCCGCACTTACCCGGCGCTACCTCGCAGTCGAGGGTCATCGAGCGTTGGCGGCAAACGCGCCGTTGTTGCCGCCGGCGGTGCGCTCACTCGTCGACAGTGACGTGGCCGCCCTGACGGATTCTCCGGCCGCGTCATTAGCCGTGGCAAGGCAAAGGCTAGAAATACCTGATCCACCACAGGTTTTCGGCACGATTCATGCGCAAAGTCTGCTGGCAGCCACACCCCGTGCTGAAACATCGAAACCGAAACGGACGTCGCAGAGCACGCGCGCCGAACCGGACACATATGACGAAGACGAAGCCGCTGATGCCCTCGACCTCTTTTCCAGTCCGGTCGGCGGCGGGGGCGCGATCGGGAAGTTGTTGCAGAGGATGCTCGGCGTGGTGCGCCAACTCGGCGACGGCGGCTCCCCGGGCGCCGACGCACCGACCCACCGGACGCGCTCGGGCGGGCGCGCGGGCGCGACGTTCGTCTTTTCGACGGACGAGATGGGCGGATTCGACGACGGTGCCGACGAACAACGCGGCGTCACGTATCCGGAGTGGGACGTTCATCGGCGGCGGTACCGGCCGCACTGGTGCACGGTGCAGGAGGTGGAGCCGCGCCCAAAGGCCGGCGACACCGCGCTGGGACTGTCGGATGCCTACGGCCTGCGCCGCCCCCTGGCCCGCCTGGGGGTGGGTCTCGACCGGTGCCATCGTCAGGTCCAGGGCGACGACATCGACATCGACGCCGCCGTCGAAGCCCAAGTCGAGGTGATGGCAGGGTCCGCGCCCGACGAAGCGGTGTACCTCGACAGCGTCCGCCGCAGGCGCGACCTCGCCGTCTTGCTTCTGCTCGACGTCTCGGGCTCTGTCTCCGAGCCCGGAGCGCACGGCCAAACCGTGCACGAACAACAGCGCGCGGCAGCGGCGGCGTTCACCGTCGCGCTCCACGATCTCGGGGATCGCGTGGCGCTCTACGCATTTCATTCTCAGGGTCGGTCCGCCGTGACATTGATGCCCGTGAAGCGCTTCCGCGATCCGGTCGACACACTGGTGATGCGTCGGCTTCGGGGCCTCGTGCCCGGTGCGTACTCAAGGCTGGGCGCTGCGATCCGGCACGGTGCGATGGTGCTCGAGCAGCAAGGCGGCACCTCGCGGCGGCTGCTTGTCGTGCTGTCGGACGGGTTGGCCTACGACCACGGGTACGAACGGATCTACGGTGCCGCCGACGCCCGCCGGGCGCTTTCGGAGGCGCGCCAGCGCGGCACGGGCTGTCTGTGTCTGACCATCGGCGCAAGCACCGACGCCGAGGAACTTCGCCGGGTGTTCGGCAGCGCCGCACATGCAACTGTGCCACGGCTCGACCAATTGAGCGCCATGATCGGACCGCTGTTTCGCTCAGCGCTGTACTCGGCCGAGGTTCGCCGACGAACCCACAACAGCATGAACGCCGTTGCAACGGAAGGAAACTGATGGCGACCCCACACACGGACGCACGTCCGTACTACGTGCCCGTCGGCAATGAGGAACAGGTGTTCAAGGCCGCCTTCCGGCAGGGGCTGTCTGTCGTGCTCAAGGGCCCGACGGGTTGCGGTAAGACGCGCTTCGTCGAAGCGATGGCGTACGACCTCGAGCGCCCGCTGATCACAGTCGCCTGCCACGACGACCTCACGACAGCGGATCTCGTTGGCCGGTTCCTGTTGCGTGGTGGCGAGACGGAATGGGTTGACGGGCCGTTGACGCGCGCGGTACGCGAAGGCACCATCTGCTACCTCGACGAGGTGGTCGAGGCGCGGCAGGACACCACGGTGGTATTGCACCCGCTTGCCGACCATCGTCGTCAGCTTCCGATCGAACGGCTAGGCATTACTCTCGACGCTGCTGACGGCTTCTGCTTGGTGGTGTCCTACAACCCCGGGTATCAGAGCGTTCTCAAAGACCTCAAAGACTCGACACGGCAACGCATGGTCGCCATCGAATTCTGTTTTCCCACACCGGATGTCGAGGAGGAGATCGTCGCGTGCGAGGCAGGCGTCGACCACGAAAAGGCTGCCCAACTCGTTCAGTTCGGCAACGCGATCCGCCGACTCGAAACAGCGGGACTTCGCGAAGTCGCGTCGACACGCGTGTTGATTGCCGCAGCCCGATTGATCGCCGAAGGACTCACGTCGCGTGAGGCCGCCCGCGTAGCGGTCGTCGGACCACTCACCGACGACGCGATCGTGACGAGCGGGCTGGTGGAGATGATCGACGCGTATCTGGTCGAACCGCCGGGCTGACGGCGTTGACGGTGAAGGGGAGCACCCGCTAGGGTCTGAACAAATATTAGGTTTGTCCCAATCGGCCGGATGCCGATGGAGGTGGAATGTCCTACGAAAGCACCGCTGAGCCGATCAAGATCGGCTACCTCATGGACTTCAAGCTGCCCGAGGGATTTCCCGAGACATACTTCCAGGACCTGACGCAGCCGTTCGACCTCGTCTTCAAGCAGGGCACCGAGCAGGGGCTGATCGATCGGCCGATTCAGATCATCTACCGGGAAGTGGAGGGCCTGCCCAAAGGTTCGGTCAAGGCGGTGATCGACGCCTACGAAGAACTCTGTGACGAGGGCTGTTTGGCGGTGTTCGGTCCGCACATCACCGACAACTGCGTGCCGACGGTCGAAGCGATCAACGAGCGGTTCAAGGTGCCGTGCATCAGCGTGACGGGCTCGGACGAAGCATTGGGCGAGTGGTTCTTTGCTTTTCCGCAGGGTTCGATGACCGACGAGCCGATCTTCTGGTCGGACCTGTTGGCTAAGGGCGGACACAACGAAGTCGGCGTGCTGTACGAACGGTCGCTGGTCGGCGAGACCTACCTCGGCTATTTTCGAAAAGCATGTAAGCACAAAGGCATTCGGATCGTCGCCGAGGCGTCGATCGCACAGACCGGCCAGGACGTCACCGACGCAGTGCGCGCGTTGTACGAAGCCAAGGCAGCGGCGATCGTGCACTGCGGCTTCGGCTTCGGAATCGTCTTCGTCAATCCTGCTCTCGAGGCGCTGGACTGGGACCCACCGCGGTTCTGCGGCACCGCGTTTCAGAACGCATGGCTCAACCCCGTCATGTGGAACGCGTTCATGGGGTGGGTCGGTATCGACCAGTACGACGAGGGCAACCCGGTAGGGCAGAAATTCCTCGACGAGTACAACCAAGCGTACGGCCGCCGGCCCGAATGGTGTGTGACGGTAGTGAACCGCGACGTGGCCATGACACTGCTGCGGGCACTCAGCGACGCGCATCCGTTGAGCCCACGCGGGGTAAAGGAAGCCCTAGAGCGAGTCAAGATGATGCCCGCCGCATCGGGTGCGCCCGGCACGAGAGTGACGTTCGGCAACTGGATTCGGCGGGCGTGGATGGGAGCGGGTTACCTGGTCGCCCGGAAACTCGACGCCGACGGCGTCAACTCCCATCTCGTCGACCGGTTCGGTGAGGAGTAGCTCATGACGACCGAGCAGACCGTGCCCGAAACTGCCCGTGCACCCGCCGAACCGAAGAAGGGGTCCTGGCTCGGCGCGATGTGGGTCGCCGTGGCAGTGCTCCTGCTGGCGCTCATCGCCGTCAACGCACGCCGAGGCGCAGTGTCTTCCCGCATCCGCAACCCTGAGGTGAGCGGTGCGCCGCGCCCCGTGGAGCCGTTGTTCGGCTACCACCATTGGCTCGACCTGTTCCAGATCTTCACGATCATCTCGATGGCGATCATCATCACCGTTTACGCGGTGGTATGGCGTCGCCACCCCAAACACCCTGTGCTGCTTATGGGTATCGTCACGACGCTGATCGTCTGGCAAGACCCGATCATGAACTGGTCGCCGTTTGCGGTGTACAACCCGCAGCTTTGGCACTGGCCCGAGGACTGGCCGCTGGCGTCGATCTCGCCGACAGTGGAACCGTTCCTCGTCATCGGCTACATCATGTTCTACCTCGGACCGTACTTCCCGGCCATCTGGATCCTGCGCAGGATTCAGGCCCGTCGGCCGGTTGACTCGTTCGTATGGCGCCATCCGTTGATCAGCCTGGCGCTGATCATCCTGCCGATCGGGATCGTCATCGACGCGATGCTGGAGATCACGCTGGTACGCACCGGCTTCTACATCTACGCGCAAGTCATCCCATTCGGATCCGTATTCACCGGGCAGCCTTACCAATTCCCGTTCATCTGGGAAACCGTGATGGTGACGTTCGTGATGATTCCCGCCGGCGTGCTGCTCTACCGCGACGACACCGGCCGCACGGTTGCGGAGAAGCTGGCCCGGCGGGTGCGGATCTTCCCGACCCGTCCCGCGCTCGGCATGTTCGTCGTGATGTTCGTGATCATCAACCTCGCGTATTTCGCGTACGGCACCGGGTTCGCGATCATCAAGTGGACGCGCACGGCGACCTCCGTCGCCTGTCCGTGGCCGTATCCAGAAGCGAAAGTCTATGATCCACAAGGGTTCTACGAGCGCAACGGCCAACCCGGTCCGTATTCCGTCGGCATCTGGTCGACATGGATGAGCGCCCAGCCGGACGGGCGCCCGACCGTGCAGCTGGGATCCGAGAGCGAGCGGTGCGCGCCGAAGACATGAGCGAGCCGCGCAGCGTCGTCATCACTGGCGCCTCAAGGGGTCTCGGCTTCGCGTCGGCCACGCTGTTGTACCAGCGCGGTTGGCGGGTGGTCGCGGCGATGCGCACGCCGGACGAGGGAATCGTCCGCCTTCGAGAGGCCAGCGGCGCGGGCGACGACGACCGCTTGATTCCGGTACCGCTCGACCTCACCGATTCCGCGTCGATCACTGCGGCCGCCAAGACGATCGAGGAGGTAGTAGGGGCTCCATACGCGCTTGTGCACAACGCCGGGATTTCCGCCGCGGGAATGGCTGAAGAGATACCGATGAGTCTGTGGGAGAGGATGTTTCAGACCACCGTGTTCGGACCGGTGGCGCTGACGAACGCGCTGCTGCCGTCCATGCGCGACGCGGGCCGGGGACGCATTTTGATGGTGTCGAGCGCAGGCGGCGTGCGGGGGATGCCTGCGACGGCCGCGTATTCCGCGGCCAAAGGGGCACTGGAGCGGTGGGCCGAGTCGCTGGCGGGCGAGATCGCGCCGTTCGGGCTAGGCGTCACCGTACTGGTCACCGGCACGTACGACACCGACATCATCACCGACGCCGGGACGACGGACTGTCGCGATTTCAACGGGCCCTACTCGCGTCACCACGCGACCATGGATCGGCGTGGCCGCTTCGCGATAAAGATCGCCGCCCGATCACCGCAACGGTTTGCTGCCGGACTCGCGAAAGCTCTGGACGGCACCAAACCGTTCGCCCGGCGCGCAGTGGGTCCAGACGCGCGAATGGTGCTCGTCATGAGCCGAATACTGCCCGCGGTGGCGTTACACAATGGGACGCGTTTGATAATGGGACTTCCGCGGTTCGGCGGCTTGAGACCTCAGGAGGACGACAACCATGAGTGATGTTCGTTTCGAGCAGAAGATGATGATCGACGGCAAGCTCGTCGACGGCGAGGCCGGCACGTTCACCAACATCAACCCCGCCACCGAAGAGGTGATCGGTGAGGTCGCCGACGCGTCGAAGGCGGACATGCACCGCGCCATCGACGCCGCGCGCCGTGCGTTCGACGAGACCGACTGGTCGACCAACAAAGAATTGCGCAAGCGCTGTCTGCTGCAACTGCATGACGCGTTGGAGAAGGAAAAAGAAGATCTACGTGAGGAACTCATCCTGGAGGTCGGTACGCCGCGGGCAATCACGTTCGGCCCGCAGCTCGACGCCCCGTTGGCGGACGCGCTGAAGTTTCCGGTCAGGCTGATCGACGAATACCCCTGGGAAACCAACCTCGGCGACGCCTTCGTTTCGCTCACCGGCCAGAA
>DASRFZ010000162.1:0-5469 GCA_035651275.1 Mycobacterium sp.
GACCAGATCAACGGACAATTGCGCGGCGTGCTCGACGAGGCCACCGGCAAGTGGGGGCTGCGGGTCGCCCGCGTCGAGCTGCGCAGCATCGACCCGCCGCCGTCGATTCAGGACTCGATGGAAAAGCAAATGCGGGCCGACCGCGAGAAGCGGGCGATGATCCTCAACGCCGAGGGCGTGCGGGAGGCGTCCATCAAGCAGGCGGAGGGGCAGAAGCAGGCGCAGATCCTCGCGGCCGAGGGGGCCAAGCAGGCGGCGATCCTGGCCGCCGAGGCTGACCGGCAATCCCGGATGCTGCGGGCTCAGGGCGAGCGAGCGGCGCAGTACCTGCAGGCGCAAGGCCAGGCGAAGGCGATCGAGAAGACGTTCGCTGCGATCAAGGCGGGCCGACCCACGCCGGAGATGCTCGCGTATCAGTACTTGCAAACGCTGCCGTTGATGGCCAAGGGCGAAGCCAACAAGGTGTGGATCGTGCCCAGCGACTTCGGCTCGGCACTGCAGGGCTTCACGAAGCTGCTCGGTGCGCCGGGCGAGGACGGCGTGTTCCGATTCCAGCCCTCGCCTGACGACGGCAATGTCCCGAAGCCCGAGGACGATTCGGCCGAGGTCGCCGACTGGTTCAACACCCAGACAGACCCGGAGATCGCGCAGGCCGTTGCCGCGGCAGTCGCGGATGCGCGGTCGAGCGACGTCGGCGCGATCAGTGCGGCGCCGGTGGATCCGCTACCCCCGATGCAATATCCGCCGCTGTCGCAGCAGACCCAGTCGTCGCCACCGCAGCAGAGCGGTCCGGCGGGATCATGACCGCTGCCCTGAGCGCGCCGCGAACCTACGTTGGGTTGGCAGCGTTTCAGGCCGGAGATGCGGTGGCATGTTCCGTCCCGGTGAAATATATTGCGAATTCGCTTGAGACTCTTGGTGTTCCAGAAAAAGCTCACTGGGTGATGACGGTCGTGAAGGCTGCGTCGGTGGTGGGACTGCTATCGGTACGCCGGTACCCGGGACTGGCGCGGCTGACCACAGCGATGCTGACGCTGTACTTCGTGCTTGCGGTGGGCGCTCATATTCGAGTGCGCGACCGGATCGTCAACACTATTCCGGCGGCGTCGTTCTTGGTGACCTACGCGATCATGACGGCGAAGGGGCCGACGATCGAGTAGCGCTCGCGAGTGTGAATTTGGCGAGGCGTCCGCCGGCGTGTCACATACCTAGGTTCACACTCGTGGAACCCGCTCGAGGTTCGCTAGCGGGGACCGGCACCAAGAAGCACGCCACGCGAGTGCGGCCGGAATCGGCAGCCAGATCAGGTTCACCAGCGCGGCGGTGACCGTCAGCCCTGTCGCGACAATGCCTTTGAGGTCGACGGGCGCGGCTTCGATCACTGTGGCGGCGCCAACCAAGATTGCCGCGTTGGCAAGCGCCCACGTCCATCCCGTGTTGAACATCGCCGCGGCCACAATCAGATAGGACAAGTGGCCCAGCACGAAGACCACCCGGAATCGGCGCGCGTCGGCGCCGGGACGGTGATACCAGCGTTTCGCGGTGACAGTCGAGATGATGAACATCCCGAAGATCAGGTCGAAGACGATCAGCGCCAGGGCCACGATCTGGGGTATCGACCGGCTCTGCCACCCGCCGACATGCTGGATATAACCGGCGAGCAAGGCGATGACGAGCGCGGTGCCCGTCACGCACACTGCAGTCTCGTTGGCCGTGCGCCGCGGAAACACGGTGCGGCGCAACGTCGTTGCGGTCATGCGCGCGGATCGAGTCGCAGCTCGACGACCGGCAGCGGGAAGTCGGTGTCGCCGATAGCTTCTCCGCTGACCTCCTCGAGGATCGGCATGAACTGCTCCCACAAGCGCGGATACTTGGCGCGGTACGCGGCCATCGTGCGGTCGGCCTCGTCCTGATCCATCGTGCGTGCGGTCGCCGGTGCGGGCTTTCGGCTTCCGGCGTAGACGCGCACGTGGGGGTTGGCTTGCACGTTGCGGTACCACTGCGCGGCTGAGCCGAAGCCGGCGACGACGGCGTAGCTGTCGGGCGTCGGGTGGCCGACGACTTCGAGGACGACGTAACGGCGCGCGCCCGACTTGCGGCCGATGTGTTCGAGCATCAGCAGCCCCGACGTCAGTAAGGCCCCGAGGCGCGCCTTATAGAGCCAGATGGGTGCGCGCATGAGGCGGCGGTTACGCAGTATTCGCGCGCCGGCGTTGGCGAATGCGTTCGTGGACATGGTTTTGCCTCCCATCTATTGAGCCTTGAGCCCATCTCGGTAGATTGCGAAAACCTCACCGGCCCAACGCTTCATCCCTTCTTGCGAGAGCGGGTCGACGCCGAGTGCCTCGGTGAGGCGGGCGCGCAGGGTCAACACGGCGAGGTCGTTGACCAGCAGCCAGGCCGCGCGCACATCCGGGTCGGCGCCGGGGCTGGCCACGCCCGCCGCGACCATGGCGCCGAGAGCGGTCTTGCTGATTTTGTGGAGTCGCGTGAACAACGCGGAGCCCACCGATCCGCCGGTGATGAGCAGCCGAGTGAGGTAAGCGGGGATAGCGGAGTCCGGAGGTAGGTGGGCTGCGAGTCCGTCGAGCATGCTCGGGACGGCCGACACGGTGAGGCCGACTTCTGCGGTCTGCGTGGTCATTTCTGCCAACAAGGTTTCGAATGCGGCGACGACGTGGTTGTCGACGGCTTCGACGAGTCCGTCCTTGGAGCCGTAGTGCCGGATGAGAAGGGCGGGGGAGACGCCGGCGGCGGCGGCGATGTCGCGCAGCGTGACGGCGTCGGGCCCGCGTTCGGCGAACAGTCGCAGCGCCTCGTCGCGGATGCGCGCGCGGGCGGTGCGATCGTCGGACTGAGGTGAACCCATGTTTACTATTGTAAACGTCTGTTTAGTAGACGCAAGGCCGGGTTACTGAGCTACACAAACCCTCGGTGGACTACTCGGAGGTCGCTGACGCGGATGCCGAACTACTGCGCTCCGGCGAACGAGCGCCAGACCGGTACTCATAGACAAGCCCGGCGAACCCGACGCAGGCCGTCACCACCGAGACCACGATCAGCCACGGGTTGACGTGCCCCGTGAAGGCGTCGCCGAAGACGACGACGGCCAACGTCCCCGGCGCTAGGCCGATGAACGTCGCGAGCGTGTACGGAACAACCCGCACCGTTGACGCGCCGGCGAGATAGTTGATCACCGAGAACGGCACGGCCGGAATCAGCCTGAGCGAGAACACAACTGGCCATCCACGCCGTCGCAGCCGCGCGTCCACTGCGGCGACACGGGGATGACTGATCAGCCGATCGAGTCGCCACGCCGATACCCGGACGAGCCACAGTGCGATAACCGCGCTCAGCGTGCTTGCCACTACTGCCAAGACGACGCCGAGCGCAGTGCCGAACAGAAGACCGGCGGCCAACGTGAACGCGGTCCGCGGGAACGGAAACACCGTCACGGCGACGTGCGCGGCCAGAAACACCAATGGGACCCAGGCGCCCGCCGACGTTGCCCAGTCACGCACCTGGATCGCGCTCGGCACCGGCGCGAACGTCGCGATTGCGACCAAGATCACAATCGCCGCGACGGTGACGACGATTCGCCACCGCGGCACCTGCCGGGCGCTGGCGGCCAGCGCGCACCACAGACTGCGCAGGTCGTCGCGCATTTTGTCCGTGCGCACGCTTGTCAACCCTACGGCTTTGCGACGTCGGCCATCAATTAGCCTGATGGCGTGTCCATCCACGCCCCGGTCGACTCCGCCGAGGTAGAACGGGGCCTTCGCCAGTGGCGATCGGCAGTGGCCTCCGTCGTCGCCAAGACGACGCGCCGCGACCCCTCTGACCTTCCGGACGAACCCGAACGCCTTCTCGACGCCGCGACGTACGAAGGGTTTCCCATCCGGCCGCTGTACACCTCGCTCGACGCCCGTCCCGAAAACCCGTTGCCGGGACGCTGGCCGTTCGTCCGAGGCGCTGACGCCCTGCGCGACGTCAACACCGGATGGAAAGTCGCCGAGTCGTTCCCGTTGGCGACGGCCCGCGGTGACGTCAACGGCACGATGCTGCTCGCCCTCACCGAAGGCGTCAGTGCGATCGTTTTGCGCGTCGGTGAGAACGGCGTCGCGCCCGGCGATCTCGATCGGCTGTTCGAAGGCATCTTCCTCGAACTTGTCCCGATCATTCTGGACGCGGGTGCCGACTTCGCCGCCGCTGCCGAATCGGTACTTGCACTGGTGGACCGCCTCGACGACGACAAACGCCCGATGCTCTCGATCGACCTCGGCGCAGACCCGCTGACCGCCGCATTGAGCAACCGGCCGTCGCCAAGCCTCGACGACGTGGTCGCGATCGCGGCGCGCGCAGCTGGCTATCGCAGCGGCGTCCGGGCAATCACGGTGGACGGCACGGCTTTTCACAACCGCGGCGCCAACGCGTCATGGGAGCTTGCCGCTGGGATCGCCGCGGGTGTGACCTACTTCCGGTCGCTGCTGGAGCTGAGCGCAGCCGACGCCCTGCGCCAAATCAGTTTCCGGTTCGCCGCAGACGATGACCAGTTTATGGCGATCGCCAAATTCCGCGCGGCGCGCCAACTCTGGGCACGCATCGCTGAGGTGGTGGGTGCGCCCGACGCCGGCGGCGCCACGCTGCACGCCGTCACGTCGCTACCGATGATGACGCAGCGCGACCCCTGGGTGAACATGCTGCGCACCACCGTTGCCGCATTCGCGGCCGGAATCGGCGGCGCCGACACCGTTTTGGTGCAACCGTTCGACGTGGCGATCCCCGGCGGTGCGCCTGGGATGAATGCCGGCTTTTCCCGCCGTATCGCCCGCAACACCCAATTGCTGCTACTTGAAGAGTCCAATGTCGGCCGCGTGCTGGACCCCGCCGGCGGTTCGTGGTATGTCGACGACCTCACCGAAACCCTTGCGCAGCAAGCGTGGAAGCACTTCCAGGAGATCGAAGCCCACGGCGGCTTCGCTGACGCGCGGGATTTCATCACCGCGCAGATCGCGCAGGTGCAGGAGAAGCGCGCCGACGACATCGACCACAGGCGCACGAAAATCACCGGCGTGAACGAGTACCCGAACCTCGACGAGGAGCCGCTTGCGCACACCGCGGAAGTCCCTGGTGTCCAACGATATGCGGCTGACTTCGAAGCGCTGCGGGACCGGTCGGACGCCTACCACCAACGCACCGGGGCCCGCCCGCGCGTGTTGCTGCTGCCGCTCGGCCCGCTCGCCGAGCACAACGTGCGCGCCACGTTCATCACAAATTTCTTGGCGGCGGGCGGAATTGAGGCCGTCAACCCTGGGCCCGTCGATGCGGCGGGAATAGCGGCCTGCGTCCAACAATCCGGTCCGTCGGAGATCGCGGTCATCTGCGGCACCGACGCGCGTTATCGCACCGACGTTGCGGGTGTCGTCGACGCGGCCCACGCGGCAGGCATTACGAAGTTCTTTCTCGCAG
>DASRFZ010000163.1:0-15272 GCA_035651275.1 Mycobacterium sp.
CCCCGAGGTCGACGCGGGTCCGGCCCGACGCCAATGGCTCACCGAGGCCGATTCGGCGGATGGCCTCGGCGACCGCGCCGGCGCCGACCCAGACATCGCCGGCCAGTTGCGGCCAGGTGGCCAGAGTGTGCCCGATCTCGAGCAGCGAGGCGGCTCCGCGGGCGGACAGGTGGCCGGCGTCGATGAGGCGCAACACGAACGGGATCTTTTCTGCCGCACCGAGACCGGCAAGCGTATCGGCGTCGGCGTCGCCCAGCAGACCGTGCAGGATCGGACGGTCGGGCGTCAGGTCGAAACGTTCGATGTCGACGAGCCCGCGGTCGCTGGTGGCCATCAGCACCGGCAGCCGCCGGGCCCGAGCGGCCTGGCGCACCCGCACCTTCATGTCCAGTGCGTCGCACTCCTCCACGAGAATGTCGACGCCGTCGAGGAATTCGTCGAGGGTCTGCGCGGTCAGCCCGCTGGTCATCACGTCGACGTCAAGGTACGGGTCGAGTTCGGCGATGCGCCGCGCGGCGATGACGGCTTTGTTGACGCCGAGGTCGAACACCGTCGCGGGCACCCGGTTCAGGTTGGTCAGTTCGAGGTCGTCGAAGTCGGCCAGCCGCAGGGATCCGCAAACGCCTTGTGCCGCAGCGGTATACGCGACAGCGTGGCCGACGCTCAAGCCGACGACGCCAACACGCAGCGCCGCGAGACGGTCCTGATCGGCCGCGCTGATCAGGTTGCGGTTGCGGTCCAACCGTGCCCGGCGGAACGCTCTCGGGCCCACGACCGCAACGACCGCACGCCGCCACGGGTAGTACGCCCAACGCGTCGGCTCATCGGTCAAGGCCGGGGGCGGCAGTAGCCCGGCGAGGGTGCGCTGCTGGGCGCCGACGGCGTCGACGATCTCGATGCACGGATCGCCGCGCAAGCGGGCCAGCAACTCATGGTCGGCGTCGAGAACGCGCGCGCGATACTCTTCGCCGGAAGGCCGCTCAGTTGTCACTGTTGGCAGAGTCGCACGCGGCTGCCGCCGTGTCGAGTCGCCTCGCGCAGCGGGTCCAAAGCCGCAGTCACCCCGTCGAGAATCTCGGCGGATCCAGCCGCGCGTGCTCGGGCGCGGCGTAATCGCACACAGACTCTGGGTCGACCCCCAAGTCGGCAACGAATCGGGCGGCGGCTCCGGCGGGTTGGGAGAACAGTCCGTATACCAGATCGACGACACCGATAAGTCGGCCGTTCTGGGCCTGCGCCTGCTGCAGGCTGGCCGCGAAGGCTTGCTTCGCGAGCGGTGAATACGGCAGGTGTGCGGCCCGCGGCGGTTGGGCCGGACCGATCGCCTCTTCGACCCGCTTCCGCAAGTCGTCGGCGGACAGGCCGAGGCGGTCGAGGATGTCGTCGACCTCCTGGTGGCCCGCTGCCACGAGTGCCAGCAAGAGGTGCTCGGTGCCGACGTGGTCGCTGCGATGCGCGTAGGCCTGCAGGTGGGCCTCCGCGACCACGCGCCGGCCGGCCGGGGTGAAGTTGTCCGCGCGCCGCCATCGCTCCACTGAGACTTCCGTCGGTGGGACACCGAAGCGATGACGGTGCTCTAGCTGCGGCGGTTCTGGGGCCGGCTGCGGGCGCGGGACGTCGCCGTTGCCGTTCATCGGGCCTCCGGGGGTTGCCGCGTCATCATTAACGGGCGCCGACGTGGTCCGGCCGCTCGGGAATTGCTGACGTGCACACAACCCGACCACCGTCAGCGTGACGATCTGGACAGCCGTGCGACAAACGAACGCCACTTGCGCATCATAACCGGCAAGTAGTTGATCAAAACGTGGTTTTACCGACTGGTAGTGTATTTTCGTCGCCGAAAAAATACTTGACGACGATCGCTTATTCGGACGGCGGCCGATTGACCGGGCCATTGGCTGCGTCATAGTCGACTCAAGCGGCTTCGACGACTCGGCCCAGCGGTGACGCGGGAAGGGACCCGAGAACTGCTGCTTCAGCGAGCATACTGTTCCGTCCTTTTTCCGCCTCAATTGATACGTGAAGTATGTTTATCACGCTTTCTACGGACCTGCAATACGTTGATTGGGCCTCGGCCGTACGGTTTGCCAGCGGTCGGCGATTGAGGCCCTGGGAGCCGGCGCAGACGCTGCGGTCGAACTGCCACTTCGGAGGCTTATCGGTCTCCGTCTGGCTTCAACGCAGCAAGACGCATTCGTTGATTGTGCAAGTGTTGCCGCGAACAGAAATTCGATGTCGGTCCGATGGCCGCACGGCATGCTGCTGCCGCAGGCCCCGCAGGCGCGGGCCACGTCCTGGTTCCGACCGTTCGAGCGCAAATACGCCGCGTTGGCGCCCCAGCAACGGCCGACCTCATCAGTTACATGTCATCAGCAAACGCGGTCGACGAAACTCTGCCCGCCGCGAATTGCGGCGCCCTGCGGGGTCGAATGCTGGCAGAGGCCGACACAATCTGATATTGCGGATTTGCCATCGACAACGGACTTCCAACCCGGCCAGAACGGCTGAAAATATGCCCGACTCGTCCGGGATTGCGCGTCATTATCGGCGACGACGGCCGAAACTGCGGCCGCGGAACGGACCCGGAAACCACGACCGCTTCATTGCCAAACCGGTTGTGGCGGTTGGCTTTAGCGGGCCGACGTCAGGACTGGTGAGCTTCCTGATAAGCCCGCAGCACAGCAGTAGGCATGCGGCCGTGAGCCCCGACCTCGTAGCCGTTCTCGCGGGCCCACGCGCGGATAGCGGGGGCTTCACCGGGCCCGCTGTGCAGCGAGGACCGTGCTGACAGGTGTGCGTTTGCGCTGCGCTGGATCGTGCGGGCCGCCGCGATGTACGGCGCCAATACGCTCTCCAATTTCTGAACGTTTGCGCGAGACAGGTCGAGTCGGTATTCGGTTCCGCGATACGCGAACTCGATCTCCTCGCCTTCCCCCTCGGCAATCTCCGAGCCATCCAGATCGTCGAAGATCTGAACAACGGTCCGCTCGACCATGGTGCTCCTCTACCCCCTGCGCCCTCCCCAGGCGACTCACGATCCCGCGGTGAGCAAACGCCGCAATCGTGGTGAATGCCGCAGACCGATGTGAGCAATGGTAGGGCTGCACCGAACTGCCAGACAAGGCACAGTCCCACGCCAGGTGCCCCCCGCGAGCAGTCCACGGGGTCCGCATTGCCCACCCCGGCAACCCGCCGCGGGACTACAGTCGGAATTGGTAACCAGTGGGTCGAGACAGGGCCATGACAGATGGCGATTAATTACATTTCGGTGCGGGCGAATTGGGTTCGAGCATTCGTCGCGGCGATAGTCATCGCTCCCGCAGTCGCGGTGGCCGCACACCCGAGAGCCGACGTCGACGTCCTCGCTCAACCCTGTACCCAAGTCAGCACCAACGGCTCCGTGTCATTGCAGTGCGGAACGCCGAGCGGTGGGTACGGCGGCCCGGGCGACTTCAGCGGCGGCTGCATGAACGCGTATGGCACGTACCAGAATTGCGTCGCCCAGCTGGGTCCCCCCGGCACGAGGCGATGAGCTGATCGTCACGGCCGATCATGGCGGTCGAGCCCATAGGGCAGGCCACGGTCGCGCGCCCACGCGTCGTGCTGCTTGCCCAACGGCGTAACCGGCGCCGCAACCCCATCGAGGTCGTCGAGCGTCGCGCGCACGTGAACTGTCGCGCGCAGAGCCGCGCAGATCGACGTCACGCTGAGGTTGATTCGGGATGTCAGCGCCAAGTCCTCCGGCACTGCCATGCGACGCACCGGATGATCCGCCGAGCGGTAATCGATCAGCGCGCGGACCGCGCGCTGCGCAATGTCGGCGGAGTATGTGACGGGCTGCGGCGCCAGCACTTCGTAGACGAGATCGGCGTACCAGCCATACACTTCGTCGGCGGTCAACGGAGCATCGTCGGTGAAAAAGCCGATGTCCACCATCATGTCTCGCAGATCGCGCTTTCGTCCTTCGACCGCAGCACGAAGGAGCCCAACGACGTTGCGGCGCAACGTTTCCGGCAGCACCTTGACGCAGCCGAAGTCCAGAAAGCCGACCTGCCCGTCGGGGCCGAAGCGGTAGTTGCCCGGATGCGGATCGCCGTGGAAAAGGTTGGCGTGCCGGTATGAGCTCGTCGTGAACCGCAGAATGACTTCCGCCCAGGTGTTTTTGAGTTCCTGCTCGGCCTCTTGCGCCGCCGCCCAGTCCATGCCACGCATGTACGTCATGGTCAACACTCGCTCGCCGCTCGCGTGCGAAACGACTTCCGGTATCCGGATGAACGGGTGGTCGCGGTAGAGCTCGCCGAACGCCGTGATGTTGGCGGCCTCGTGGCGGTAGTCGACCTCCTCGGTGATGCGCGCCAAGATGTCGCGAGTCGCCTGTCGGGTGTCGGGCATCGGCGCGGGAGTCGCGGCGGCAAGGAATCGAAAGAACGTCGTGAGGAGTTCGGTGTTGGCCAGATCGGCCCGAATCGCTTCTGCCACACCGGGATACTGGATTTTGACTGCGACGTCGCGGCCGTCGCGCAGCACCGCGCGGTGAACTTGCCCGATCGACGCCGCCGCGAACGGTTCCGCGTCGAACTCAGCGAACACCTGCTCGGCGCGCGCCCCCAGGTCGGCGCGCAACACCTCGCCGGCCACCGTCGGGTCCATCGGCGGCGCATCGGCCTGCAGCCGCGCCAGCGCCTTCTGGTAGGGCGTCAGTTGCCCGCTTGCGATCGCATTGGTGTCGACCGTCGAAAACAGTTGGCCGGCCTTCATCAACACGCCCTTGGAATGGCCCAGCAGCTGCGCGTAATGGTCCGCGGCGCGCGCATGGAAGCGGGCCACGGCATCGGGATCGCCAGCCATCTCCCGCAGCTCGGCCACCAACCGCTGCCCGGCCGCGCGGGCGGTGAAGCCTGCCAACGGAAGGGCGCGCCGGATCCGCCCCTGCGGAACCGAATCGCCGACGGCCGCCACCGCAAAAATCGTAGTGGGATACGGGTCGGCGGCAAGCTCTACAAGGTAGAGTTACTTGCAGTAAGTGAGCGCTTAGGAGTCTTCGATGGCAGCGACAGCAACACCGACCCGAGAGCGTCTGGTCACTGAGGCGATGCGACTGTTCGGTGAGCAGGGCTACCAGGGCACCAGCGTCGCGCAGATCGAGGAGGCGGCCGGCCTGGCCCCGGGCTCGGGCGCGCTGTATCACCACTTCCGATCCAAAGAGGAACTTCTCGAGGCCGGCATCGACCGGCAGCTGGATCGCCGTCATGCCATGCGCGACATCCGCAATCTCTTCGCGGGGCTCGGCGACCTGCAAAGCGAGCTGACGATGTTGGGCCGATACCTCCTGATGGTGCTCGACGACGAAACCCAGCTGCTGCAGATAGCGTCGCGAGTTCCCGCCGAGCTGTCGCAGCGGCTCCACACCGCCTACGCCGCATTGTTCGACGGGCTCTACACCGAGTTGGCGGACTGGCTGCGCGGCTGGGTCCCGGCGATCGCCGAGGACGAGGCGACGGCGCTGTCGGCGGTTGCGGTCAACGCGCTGCTGGGCAAGCGTGCGACGAGCACCTTTTTCCACCCGCCGAAATCCGACCTGTCCGACGAGGGCTACCTCGCGCAATGGACCGCCACGCTGAGTGCCCGTATCGAAGCACTGCGGGCCGTCGACACCTAGGCGCGGCCGAGTTGGTGACTGTCGACGAAGACGAGTTCGCCCGAATCGAGGCGTACGGCCCATCGCCGAGCGGGGTCCGCGAAGTGGGTGCTGGCGACGTCGACTCCCTCTCCGGTCGTCCCGCCGAAATCCTCGACGATGACGCCGCCTGTCTCCCGGTCGGACCCGGGATACACGCGCACGTTCATGTCGACAGCAAAATCCTCTGCCCCGTCGGCCACCGAAATCTCCTCCCGTCCGGCGCCACCGCGCTCCGCAAGTAGAACACGAACATGCAGCGCGCGGCGGTATTGCGCTGAGGCGCGCCCCCGCCACCTGCTGATCGGTCTGCGCGTTTGAGCCGGACAGCCTTTTGGGTAAGCCGTTGAGCACCACCCATACACCGCGGAGAGGCGGATAGACATGAGCGCTGAAGACAAGGCACGCAACAAGATTGACGACCTGGGCGGAAAGGCCAAGGAGGCAATGGGCAAGGTCACCGGCGACAAGGACTCCCGCGCCGAGGGCAAAATGGACCAGGCAAAGGCCAGCTTGAAGGACGCCGGCGAGAAGGTGAAGGACGCCTTCAAGAAGTAATGAGCAGAGTAATCCTCTGCGCCCCAACGCTTTTCGCTGGCGGCGGCGGCGGCCGGGCTCTATGTGCCGCCGCTGGCTGTTCTTCCGTTCCCACCGGCTGGGCACCTCGGCGGTGCGGGCGGCCGCGCTGACCGTCAGCAGCGCCGACGTGGTCCGCCGCGTGGGTGACGCCGATGCGCGGGCCAGGGCGGCTCTGGTGCCCTATCCGCAGTGGTGCACGTTCGCGACGGTGATGTCCACACGCATCTGGCGGCTCAACCGCGCCTGAACCTCAAGGGGCGGCGGGACACGACGCCAGTGACACGTCTAATCGCCTCCGCCGCGGGATAATTTCGGCATGCGGGGGGCAACGCAACAGGGTAAGACGGTCATAGCGGCGCTGGTCGTCGGTATGTGCGTGATCACCGGCGGCTGCGGCGGCAGCTCAGGCACCAAACCGTCCACGACCGCGAAGCCGGCCACAACGACTGTAATTCCTCCGCTTTGGGAAACAGCGATGCCGGATCTGCTGCTGAGCCCCGAGCAGGTGAACTCCGCGCTCGGGGCGAAGGCGATGACGGTCACCAAAACTCGCATCGCGATGTCGGACGACAGCGCGACCATGCAGCCCCGAGCATGCCTGCCCGTCGACGGCGCGGCCCAGGCTCAGGTCTACGCCGGCAGCGCGTTCACCGCGGAGCGCGACCAGACACTGCAAGACGGCGACAACTTCACCCACTTCGCGGAACAGGCGGTGGTGTTGTTTCCGTCCGCCAACCTCGCGGGCGAGTTCTTCACCGCGTCGGCCCAGCAGTGGCCGGCCTGCCGCCAGTACACGCACACCCAATCGGGGTCGCAGTGGACGGTCGGGCCGGTATCGAACGCCAACGGTGTTCTGAGCGTCACCGCGACCGAGCAGAACGCGACGGCCCCCGGCTGGGCATGCGGGCGGGCGCTGACGAGACGAAACAACGTCGTGATCGACGTGAACACCTGCAGCGCCAATCCGGGCGACTCGGCGATCAACATCGCCAACCAGATCGCGGCGCGAGTGCGACCGCAGTAAGCCAAATCCCCCGTGCCTGACGGGTTTGCGTGGCACCGTAAATAGGCAATACATCCGGCACGCGCTCGACGTAAGGGGGCCGAGATGAGGACCGTCAATACCACCGCCAACCATTCGAGCCGGTACAGAGCGGCGCGGATCCTCACCGCGGCCGTCGTGGCTGCGGCACCACTATTGAGTGTGCCGCTGACTGCGCCCTCGGCCTCCGCCGACCCCTGCCCCGACGTCGAGGTGATCTTCGCTCGCGGCACCGGCGAACCGCCGGGCGTCGGCTCGATCGGGCAGGCGTTTGTCGACGCGCTCAACGCCCAGGCCGGCGGCCGATCAGTCGACGTGTACCCGGTCGACTACCCGGCGGCCAGCGACTTCGACGCGGGCATCGAGTTCGCCCGCACCTTCGTCGACGGCATCAAGGACGCCGCCAACCATCTGCAGACCACCGCGGCGCACTGCCCCAACACGCGCGTGGTGCTCGGCGGGTACTCGCAGGGCGCGGCGCTGGCCGGGTTCGTCACGTCGGCCGCGATACCGAAGGAAGTCCCGGCGCAGTACCGGCCGTACCTGCCCAAGCCGTTGCCGGCGTCCGTGGCCAATCACGTTGCGGCCGTTACCCTGTTCGGCTTGCCGTCGAATCAATTCCTGACCGAGCACGGCGCTCCGCCGATCACCATCGGCCCGCGCTACGTCAACAAGACGATCCAGTTGTGCGCGCCCGACGACACCATCTGCAACGGCGCCCCCGACGGCCAACCGACCATCGCGCACATCCTCTACGGCAGCAACGGCAGCACCGATCAGGCCGCCGCGTTCGTCGTGAGCCACCTCCCGCCGGCCCCGGCGCCGCAACCTGCCCCAGCCGCAGCATCCTGACCGCTACGTCTTGTCACGGCGACGGCGGCGACGCGGCCCGCGGACGCGCTCGGCCTCGAGTTTGGCATTGCGCGACTGCAGTTGGCTGTTTCGCGTTTCCAAGTCCAGGATGTGGCCGACGCCCGCCAAGTTGACGCCCTGATCGACCAGTTCGGTGATCCGACGCAGCCGGTGCAGGTCGTCGTCGCTGTACCGGCGGGTGCCTCCGTCGGTGCGCGCGGGCGTCAGCAGCCCGCGGCGTTCGTAGAGCCGCAGCGTCTGCTGCGCGATCCCGGACAGCTCCGAAGTCACCGATATCCCGTAGACCCCGCGCGCGGAGCGGGCCGTCGCGTCACCGCTCAGCAGACTTCTCCCGAAAACTTGCCGCGGGTCCCTTGCGTGAACATGCGCGGGATGCTATCAAAAATCTATCTCCACAGACACATATTCTGCTTGGATCGGAGGTGACAGCTGGTGCTGGACGTACCGCTGTCGCCGCCGCATGTAGAGCCGAAGCGTGAAGGAGGTGATGCGTCGACAGTCGAAACTCAGACGGTGCAGTTCGTGTCGTCCACGATCCTTGCCATAGATGATCGCGTCTGACGCCACACGGCGCGCGCTTTGCCACCTGTCGTGGCCTTAGTCGTGGACGCCACGAACACCGCCGAGCCTGGGTGGCGCACCACGAGCCGACCTGCGCCACCCATGAACTTGGTGAGACGAGAAGACACGGGTGCGCGCGATGATCGATCCGTACTCGGTATTGGGCGTGTCGCACAGTGCGACCAACGCCGAAATCACGCACGCCTACCGCCGCCGACTGCGCGAGCACCATCCCGATCTGCGCGGTGACCACCCGACCGCTGATGCAGACGAACGACTGCGCCAAATCGTTGACGCGTACGCCCTGCTGCGAGACCCCCGCCGGCGCGCCGCCTACGACCGCGGACATCCCTACCGCCGGAACTCCGGCGCAGTTCAGATACCGGTGACGCACCACCACTACGCCGAGGACCGCCCGAGCGGACGCCTCCGGTGGCGCCGCTGAACCATCGAACAAGTCGAACTCGAATCGTCCAGGTGTGGTGCACGTCACACGTCTGTGCTGTCACAGATCCCGAGTTCGCGGCCTCTTAGGGGTTGTAAGACGCCGCGCGAATGATCCGTGCGGCACGCGTCGCCACACATTAGGACAAAATCATGGAACCCCGTATCGACCTGTTGAGCACCGACGTCGGCGCCAAGTTCGCCAAACGGTTCGCCAACCTCGGCCAGCTGATCGCCCAGTCGACGCTGCCGAAGGCCACCCAGCAGCTGGTAGAGCTGCGTGCCAGCCAGATCAACGGCTGCGGTTTCTGCACCGACATGCACACCAAGGAGGCGACGGCGGCCGGTGAAACCGCGGTCCGGCTCAACTTGGTCGCTGCGTGGCGAGACGCGACCGTGTTCACCGACGCCGAGCGTGCCGCGCTGGCCCTCGCCGAGGAGGGCACAAGGATCTCCGACGCGCACCCGGGCGTGGCCGACGAAACCTGGGCGCAGGTGCGCAAGCATTACGACGACGATCAGATCGCCGCGCTCGTCGCCCTCATCGCGATGATCAACGCGGCCAACCGGCTCAACGTGATCGCGCGCACCCCGGCGGGCTCGTATGAGGCCGGCATGCTCGCCGCCATGAAGACGACGTGAATCGATCGATGTCTGATATTTCCCGGTTGCATCGCGCGCTGATCGCTCGCGTCCTAGCCGACGACGCGAAGGCGCCGATCGCGTTGCGCCGAGCCGCTTTCGAGAACACCGGCCTTGGTGAACCTCTGCGGACGCTGGTCGAGAAGGTGGCCCTCCACGCCACCGAGGTGAGTGACGACGACGTGGCCGCCGTCCGGGCCGCGGGCCTCACCGAGGATCAGATCTTCGAGATCGTGGTGTGCGCCGCCGTCGGTCAAGGGACCCGCCAATACAGCGCCGCACTTGATGCGTTGGCTCGCGCGACGAAAGGAAGCGAGCGGTGAGGCTCACCATCCTCGATACGGGCCATCGCCCTCGAACGAGGTTGTTGCTAGGGGTGATTCGGCTGCTTTCGCGGCAGCCGGTCGTCGACGCCGTCAAGCTGGCGCTCTATCGCCCCGAGTTCTACGGCGGCGGGGCTCTCACCGAGGAGGCGATGCGAGGACCGTCAGCGTGGTCGGTCGGCGATCGCGAACTGATGGCGGCGTTCGTCTCGAAGGTCAACGACTCCCAGTTCTGCATCGCCGCGCACTCGGCCACGTCGCGTTTGTGGTACGGCGATCACGTGAAAGTGGCCGCCACACTCGCCGATGTGGAGACTGCGCCGATCGATGAGCCACTGCGGGCCACGCTGCGCATTCTCGGCACGCTCACCCGTGAACACGGCATAGCTCCCGAGGACATGCGCGCTGCGCTGGCCGCGGGCGTGTCGCCCGAGCAGATCCGCGATGCCCTCGCTGTGTGCCTGGCCTTCAACATCACTGACCGGTTGGCGGATGCGTTCGGCTTCAGCGTCCCGAGCCCCGCCGCGATGGACGCCGGTGCCCGGCACCTGTTGAAACGCGGTTACGGGTAGCGCGCACCTGCCCCGGGACTAATGGGTCTGGACGTCGACGTGGCCGTCGACCAAGGTGATGACGCCGTGTTCGAAGTCGGCTTTCCAGCCGCCGGGGACAGGCTGTTCGTCGCTGCTCGGGTAGCCCAGCGGGCCGCTCGCTCCGCCGTTGGTTTCCCAGGCCGTGCGGATGTCACCCCAGACGATGTGGGCGCCGGTGCGCGGTGTCCAGTAGATGACTCCGAGCTGGAACTTGCTGTAGCGGCCGCCGTCGGGGCCGGATTGCTCGTTGGCGATCGGCATGCCCAGTGGGCCGTTGGAGCCGCCGGATTCGTTGAACTTCTGCATGATTGCGCCCTGCACGACGAACTGCCCGGTCGGTGTGGAGATGCGAGTGGTCGACACGTCGGTGGTCGCCGCGAGGGTGTCGGGGGATGGTGAGCTCGAGCAGCCGGCGACCAACACCGTGGCGGCAGCGGCGATCACGGGCACCGAATATCGAGTCAGGGCCATCTGTTCTTCCTCTCCCCCGCGCAATACAACGCCACCGTAACAATGTCGGTCACCCGATGACAACGCGGGGCGATTTCACTCCCGCGGACGAACCCGATCGGGAAAGCTGTTTGTATGCGCAAATTGTCGCGGGCCGCTGCGGCAGGGGTGTTCGTGGCCGTCGTCGCAGTGTCGTCGCCGGGAAACGTGCGTGCGGACGCGGGAGCGACGGAGGTCATCGGCGTCGTACCGGTGAACGCGAGCGGGCAGGCGATCAACGGATTCCGGGTGATCAACCGGCAGGCGTCGCCGGATTTGTCGGGATGCGTGCGACCGTCGCCGGCGGCGGTTCGGGACAACATTTACGCGTGCGATCCGGATCAGGCTGCGGCACAGGTGTGTTGGCCGGCGCCGGCATCGGTGTTGTGCTTGGTCGACCCGTGGAGCAAGACGCTGCGCCGCTTCCCGTCGCCCGGGTCGCTGCCGGCGGTGAATCCTCCGGCGACGCCAATGCCGTTCGCGCTGCGCCTCGACGACGGGACGCCGTGCGTGCTGCCGAGCGGGGTGGACTTGGGCGGGAGGGCTGACGAGAGGTTCGCGGCGTATTTCTGCGGCAGGGGCGCGTCGTCGCAGGGTGTTCTGGTGGATCCGGGACAGGATCCGGCGTCGGCAATCGATCGGTCGAAGCCGGTGTGGACGGTGAGGGTGGGCCAGTTGGGTCCGCCGTTGACGCCGCTGGGGTTTCTGACGCAGCACAATGTCACGACGGCGTGGTTCGCGGCTTAAGGGGTGTAGCGGTCGCGGAGGTTGTTCAGAGTAGCCTCGATGCCGGCGGCGTTGCGCTTGGCGAAACCTGTTGCCTCGTAATACTTTAGCCGGTTCTTGAGGGTGCCGGCGTCGCGGTAGTCGAAGGTCTCGACGACGCGAGTGACGGTCGGCGTGATGGCTATGAATTCCCAGCGCCAGCGGTGGCCGAACGGATGGCGCCATTCGATCAGTTCGTCGGGCTTCAATGCGGTCACGGTGCTGGTGATGCGGTAGGGCAGGCCGAGCATGCGCATCTTGGTGGAGAACCGCGAGCCGGGTTGGAGGTGCTCTGGGGCGCGGATGTTGTCGCGGACGGTTCCGGAGCCGTCGAGTTCGTGGTGGCGGCGGGGGTCGGCGACGATGGCGAACAGTTCGGTGGCTGGCGCGGCGACTTCGACGGACCGGCTGACTTGGTGCGGTCCGGCGTCGACGGTCCTGACTGGCGTCGTCACGCTCACACTTCTAACACGGTGGGGTTGGGTTGACGGTTCAATCTGGTCTTGTGGGCGCTTGCTCGCTCAGGCGCAGTCGTTGTCGACAATCCGCGGCACAGACGGCTTCCTCTGAGCCAGCCACCCTTCCAGGTTCGCTCGAGCCCAGGTGCGACCGCTATAGCTCTGGCACACCTCGGCCAACGGGCAAGAATGGCACTGCTGGTGTCTGGGCCGGCACCATGTTCTGCCGACTTGCCATGCCGGCAGCGCGATTCCAGCGCCACTTGTGGGATCTGAACTACGGACGACCTCTCGCATGTGGTCGAGTTCGTCGGCCTCGGCGAGACCGGTTCGCAGCAGGACCCGCCGCACGTGGACATCGTAGGCCGCGGCGGAACCAGGTACGTCCCGGATGGGCACATCGCAGTCGCGGTAAAGCATTTGAACGGCCATCGCGGCTTTCGCCTCCCCTATCCCGGGGAAGGACTCGAGTCGTTCCTGCACATCGCGAGCGGTCGGGTTGCCTCGCCAGATGGCCGCGGCGTCGCCGTCGTACTGGTCGACCACGACGATGGCCGCGGCGACGATCCATGCCGCCATGTTGTCGGCGAAGTGGTGCAGGCTCGTCGGCGTGGTGATGGCGCGGCGCACGGAATCCCGGTCCTCGACGATGCGCCGGGGATCGAGGTGACCGAGGCGTAGCGCGAGTTCATGCGGGGCGCGCCAGGCGCGTTCTGCGGGCACGCTCTGGTCGAATTGCACGGCAACCAGGAAGGCAAAGGGGTTCGTCAGGACGAGCTGGTCGGCGTCGGAGGACGACGTGAAGCCGGGCGACCCGAGCGGAACGTCGTCCATCCCAGACTCGGTGAAGTCGACTAGTGCGGCGACCACTTGCCGGCGACGCGCCACGGCCTCGGGTTCTGGTGGTGGGTTTGCTGCGGCGGGTTTTTCGGGGTGAAGGCTCCAGATCAGCTCGTCGATGTCTGCCGAGAGGCGCTCGAAGGTGGGGGCCGTCGGTGCCTCGGCCGCAGCGTGGCGTACCTCGCGGAAGTCGACGGTCGGCTGCCGGTCCGCCGCGGAAACCTTTGCGGCAGTGGGTGGTTGAGGAGGATCTGTTCGTTTGGCTTCGAGCCAGCGCGCGTGCCCTTTCAGCGCGACGACGCATTGTTCAAGCATCTGCAAACCTAACGGGTTGCCCGGATCCTGCGTCAAACACACCCCGCAGTGCGTCACTGCCTCTGCGTAGCGATTCTTGTCGACGAGCAGCTGAGCTAAGTGAGCACGCAGGACGGGCACATCCGGCGCACGCTCGACCGCATCGGCGATCGCGTCAATCAGCGGATCGTTGCCCATGCGCCACTCTTCCGATGTATTTGCCAGGTGGCGTCATCGTACGCAGCGACAGGAATCAAGTTTGTTCGACGCGCCGGTTACCAGCGAACGGTACGAAGCGGCCCCGCAGTCGCGTATCTTCACCGGCAAGCGGCCGGTTCCGGCGCAACCTGTCAGCCCCGTCTCCTATCGTGGCGGTCGTATGGCGTTTCACCTTCACCGTGCCGAACGGACCGACCTCCTCGCCGACGGCCTCTGCGCACTGCTGTCCACACCCTTGGAAGACCCCTTCGCCCAGGAGCTCGTCATCGTCCCGGCGAAAGGCGTCGAGCGGTGGCTGAGCCAGCGGCTCTCCCACGTCCTCGGCCGCGGCGACAGCAACGACGGCGTCTGCGCAGGCATCGCCTTCCGCAATCCCCACTCGCTCATCGCCGAGATCACCGGAACCGTCGATGACGACCCGTGGGCACCCGACGCCATGGTCTGGCCCCTCCTTGACGCCATCGACCACAGCCTCGACGAACCCTGGTGCACCACCCTCGCCACCCACCTCGGCCACTTCCAACAACCCGACGAGAAAGAACTGCGCCAAGGTCGCCGCTACGCTGTCGCCCGCCGACTCGCCGGACTCTTCGCCTCCTACGCCCGCCAGCGCCCCCAGCTACTAGAAAACTGGCTCGACGGAAAAACGCACGACCTCGACGACGACCTGCGCTGGCAACCGGAAATCTGGCGTGCTCTAGTCGACCGCGTCGACGCCGACCCCACGCACGTCCGGCACCAGAAAACCATTGCGCGCCTTCAAGAGTCACCCACCGACCTCCCCGAGAGGCTGTCCCTGTTCGGCCACACCCGCCTCGCGATCACCGACATCGAACTCCTCGAAGCGCTCGCCGCTCACCACGACCTGCACCTGTGGCTGCCGCACCCCAGCGACAAACTCTGGAACAGGCTCGCCGATGAACGCGGGCCGATCCCCCGCCGCGACGACACGAGCCACCGTGAGGTCCACCACCCGCTGCTCGCCACGCTCGGCCGCGACCTCCGCGAACTGCAGCGCTCACTGCCAACCCCGCAGGCCGACGAATACCTCACTGCCACAACCAAACCCAACACGCTGCTCGGTTGGCTGCAGCAAGACATCGCCGCCAACGCAATCCAGACCAAGGGACGCAAACACACCAAGCACGACCGGTCAGTCCAAGTCCACAGCTGCCACGGCCCCGCCCGCCAAATCGACGTCCTCAGAGAAGTCCTCCTCGGACTGCTCGACGACGACGACACCCTCGAACCTCGCGACATCCTCGTCATGTGCCCCGACATCGAGACCTACGCGCCGCTGATCGTCGCCGACTTCGGCCTCGGCGACATGATCAAGGACGTCCACCCCGCCCATCAGCTCCGCGTCAAACTCGCCGACCGCTCGCTCGTCCAGACCAACCCGCTCCTCGCTGTCGCCGCACACCTTCTCGAGCTCGCCGGCGGCCGCGCCACCGCCAGCGAGGTGCTCAACCT
>DASRFZ010000164.1:0-16891 GCA_035651275.1 Mycobacterium sp.
GATCGACGAGGACTCGCCCCTGTCGATCACCGAGCAGGCCAACGAAAAGGCCGACGAGATCTTCGCCTGGGTCTCCGACCACACTGTTGACGAGATCCGCGAACTGGCAACGGCTTTCCGCATCCCCAACGCCCCGGTCGCCAACGGCGCGAACATCGCCGACCTCGACCACTTCCGCGAACGCCGGTCGTTCACCACGAACCCCGGCGGCGGGTTCCTGCAACCGGACCGCCCCTACCGGATGCCGCCCGGGCGGTTGGGCGACCCGATGCCGGCGCCCAGGCTCGGTGAGCACACCGAGCACTACCGCCGAAATAGCGTTCCACGCGGTCCTCACCCGCAAAAGTCCGCGCGGAATGCAATTTCGGCGGAGATGGGGCGGTTGCGGGTGCTGGACATGACGACGTTCTGGGCTGGGCCCAGCTGCACGCACGTGCTCGCCATGCTGGGTGCCGAAGTGATCCACGTCGAGTCGACGCGCCGGCCCGACGGTACCCGGCTGATCGCAGGCGTGCCGGTGACCGAAAAGCTGTGGTGGGAGAAATCACCGATCTTTTCGGGCCTGAACACCAACAAGAAGGACCTGACTCTCGACTTGCAGAGCCCGCGAGGCCGGGATCTACTGGGTCGACTGATCGCGACCTGCGACGTGATCATCGAGAACTTCACCCCACGGGTGATGGACCAGATCGGACTGGATTTCGCTGCGGCACAAGCGCTTCGGCCCGACGTGATCATGGTGAGGATGCCGGGGTTCGGACTCGACGGGCCGTGGCGGGACAACCCCGCGTTCGCGTATGCGATCGAGGCGGCCGCAGGGTTGAGCTGGCTCACCGGTTACCCGGACCGAAATCCCTACGAGCCGTACTCCGTTGGCGACCCGAACGCCGGAGTGCATGCGCTCAACGGGCTGCTGCTGGCTCTGGAACACCGCCGTCGCACGGGCGAGGGTTCACTGGTCGAGGCGTCGATGGTGGACGCGGCGCTGAACATCGCTGCCGAGCAGGTCATCGAGTACACCGCGTACGGTGCGCTGCTGCAGCGTGCGGGCAACCGCGGGCCAACGGCGGCTCCGCAGAATCTGTACCAAACCAACGAGATCGACGAATTCGGCCGCGACGACTGCTGGGTCGCGATCGCCGTGGCCACCGACGAGCAGTGGCGGCTGCTCTGCACAGCGATCGGCGAGCCGGCCTGGGCGACCGAGTACGCGACGGTCGACCAACGTCGCGAGCACCATGACCTCATCGACAAACACCTGTCCGCGTGGTGCCGACGTCGGACCGGCGACGAGATCGTCGAACGGTTGTGGGATTCGGGCGTGCCGGTGGCCAAAGTGATGCAACCGCACCGGCAGACGGAATTGCCGCAACTGGCATTCCGTGGATTCTTCGAGCAGGTCGACCACCCGGTCAACGGCGTTGCGCCGCACAGCACGCTGCCGATGAGATTCTCCAACGGTCCGCACACATTCCATCGAGATCCCGCGCCGCTGCTCGGGCAGAACAATCACGAGTTGCTCGGCAGCCTGGGGCTGACCGACGCCGAGATCGACGAACTCGAACGGCAGGGGATCGTCGGGCGCGCACTCGCAATGTGACTACGTCTTCTCGAAGGCGGGCTCGCCGAGTCTGGCCCGGATAGCGCCCCACGGGTCCGCGTACTGACCCGGCGACTTGTAGTAAGCCCCTTGACGTTTCACATAGAGCCTCGCAAACGGAACGAGCGGACGCATCAGGTGGCGCGTCCACCCGGCCTTGGCCCGCATCTCCGACATCATGTCGGGCAGTGAATGGCGCTGGAACGACAAAGCTTCCTGCGCGCGGGCGGGGTCCATCCAGTCGGTGACGAACCAGTCGTCGTCGCTGTCCGGATTTCCCGGACGGCCTTGCGGCAGCACGCCAGTCAAGCCACGCGCCGCGGCGAGCATCGCGCCGATTTGACCCTGCCGGATCTTGTGAGAATCGTCACCGGCGATCAACAGGATCTCGCCGACGACATCGGCGGTCGTGGCGTTCGCGAAAGCCGTTGCGACATCTCGAACGTCGACGCTGTGCAACCGGCCGTCGGTCGGCAACGCGCTTTCGAAGAACAATGCGTCACCCGAGAACGGCATCGCCTTCGGATCGGTGCTCAATACCCCGCCGAGCCTCAGCACCACCCACGGCAGCCTGGAGGCCCGAACGAGTTCCTCTGCTTCGAGTTTCGTTCCGCTGTAGACGTCGACAGCGCGCGTCGGGGTGTCCGCGGTGACCGGCCCGTCGTTGCGGTGCGGATTTCGTGAACCGTAGACGGCGTTGCTCGACGCCTGCACGAACCGCGGCGGATTGGGCTGGGCTTCGGCGGCCCGCACCAGTGTCGCGGTGGCGTCGACGTTCACCTTCCGGGCAACCGCGGGATTTCGGTAAATCGGAGGCGGGATGACGGCGGCCAAGTGGATGATCGCGTCGGGAGCGACCTCCGACACCAGTCGGTCGACCTCGGCGGGATTTGTGAGATCGGTCCATCGGATCTCCGCGGATCGCGGCAGCACGCGCGCCTTCTTGCGATTAGCCGGGGTGTCGAGGTCGGCGACCACCACGTCGCGCCCGTCGGCGACCAGCCGATAGACGGTTTGGGACCCCACGAGGCCCAAGCCTCCGGTGACGACGACGGCGCCCGACATTGTTCTCCCCTCAGACCGCGCTGGCCGGCGCCATCGCGGTTTCGACGACGACGGGATCGCCGGAAAATCCTGCGGCCCGGCGTATTTCGGCAAAAGCGTGCACCATCGCGGCGGTCGCCTCGTGCACGTCGTTGAACGTGCGGTCATCCGACAGCACCGCGATGTCGACCTGGTCGACGTAGCTCCACACCGTCATGTTGAACGCGCTGCCCGCGGAAAGCACTCCGACAGAATAGATTTCGGTCACCGGCGCACCGCCAATGTGACCGCGTTCCCGCGGCCCCGGCACATTCGACACCGCGACGTTCATCATCTTGTTGCGGTCGGCATGCCGTCCCTGCCACCGGAACAAGGCCGGTGCGAGAGGCGGGGGGAGGTACTCCATCATGCGGCCCTGCAACTCCGGGCCGAGCAGTTCGTAGTTCTCCTTGGCGATACTGCTCGACACCGAGATGAGGCGGACACGCTCGAGCGGGTCGTCGACGTGCACCGGCAGCGAAACCATCAAACCGCCGATCTCGTTGCCGGTGACCCGATCCGGAGAGCGATTGGTGCTGACCGGGACAGACGACAAGAGCGGCCGGTCGGCGCGTCCGTCGTAGCGCAGCAACAACTCTCGCAGCCCGCCGGCGGCAATGGCCAGTACGACGTCGTTGAACGTCACGCCAAGGTGCTTGGCCGTCTCCTTCACTTCGGCCAGCGACAGTGTCGCGGTCGCGAATGTCCGCACCCGTGACACGACGTGGTTGAGGAACGTCGGAGGTGCGTTGAACATTTTCGCCAGCTCCGGATGGTCCTGGCGTTGCTTCGCGCGCCGCCGCAATCGCACGATGCCGCGCACGGCGTCGGCGATCAGGCCGGGCAGCGCGGCCATCTGGTGGAAGTGGTCGAGCTGGGCTTCCCACAGAAGCCGCGCCTTCGACGGCGTCGCACAGGGCTGATCGACCGCGCCCGGATCGTCCGAGCCGGCCAGATCCATCAGCCGCGCAAGCAAATTCGCCGACGCGACCCCGTCGGCGAGCGTGTGGTGCACCTTGCCGATCAACGCGAAACGCCCCTCGGCCATCCCTTCGGCGAAGTGGAATTCCCAGAGCGGACGGCTGCGGTCCAGCGGTGTGCTCGCAATCTCGCCGATCAGTTGGTCCAGCTCGCGCCTGCCGCCGGGACTCGGCACCTGCACGCGGCGCAGGTGATAGTCGAGGTCGACGTCGCAGTTCTCCAGCCACATCGGATGGTGCAGTCGCCATGGGATGTCGACGAGCTTGTACCGCAGCGGGTCGAGCAGGTGCAGCCGGCGCGCGACCGTGCGGCGGAATACCTCGAAATCGAACTCTCCGTCGAAGCCGGAGGCATCGATGATCCCGACCTTCAACGTGTGGGTGTGCAGGTTGGGTGTCTCGCTGTAGAGAAGCATGGCGTCCATGCCGTTGAGTCGCTTCATCCGCACCCCACCCTTTGACGGCGGTCTTGTAATGGGTTCTATCGAAGCACTCACGGGGCGCAGATCCGGCGGTTTCCGCGGATCGGCCGAGGGGATCTCAATTTGTTCTTTGGATCGGAGAACGTGATTCTCAGCACCCGTCGGGGAGCAGATTTGGTCAGGATCCGACGAAGCCGCGGGCGCAGAAATCCCATACTTCGTCCGCGGAGATCGGGTGCGTGGCGGCGTCCTCGGCATCGGCGCCCGACTGCTGCGCGACGAACATCACCGTCTGCATCGTCATCGCCGCCATCCGCCGCGGGTTCACTCCCTTGCGCAATTCGCCTGCAGCGCCGGCTTGTTCCATCAATTCGGTCAGCAGCGCGTGCAGTGGCGCATGGGCGATCCGGACTTCGGACGGATGCGAGACCAGCAGTCGGGGCGCGAAATCGGTGAACAACGGCCGCTTCGCGTCGGGGTCGGAACGCGAGGTCTCGAAAAGTAGCTTGACCGCGACCTCCAAGCGCTCGAGTGGGTCGGAATGGCCTTCGGTGGCCGCCCGGATCTGGTCCGCCGAGCGGCTCAGCGCGTCCTCGAAGAGGGCGAGCAGAAGCTCATGCTTGCCGTCGAACTGCAGGTAGAAGCTTCGCAACGACTGGCGTGACCGGTCGACGACCTCTTGAACCGTGAAGTCGGTGCTGCCCTTCTCGATGATGATTGCCTGGGCGGCGTCGAGGAACCGCTGAACCCGCTGTGCGGCCCGCAACTTTGCGGTCTTGATCGAGCGTTCGACCGCGCGCTGCTTCCAGGCCGGTTCTTCGCTGGGGCTAGTCACTTGCTGCCCGATGCGTGCAGCGAAATGAGAACATGGTTGAACTGTACAGGAGAACGCCGTGCAAAAGTGGTCTAGAAAGCCCTATCGGTGGACGTGTCCGAGATTGTAACTTTCCCATGATGAGAATAGTATTCTCTTGACGCCTCTTGAGGAAGTCCTTCGTGAGGGCCCGTGATGTTTCCGAGGAGCTGGACATACAGCTGGCCGCGCCGCCGCGAGTTGGCGCGCCGCGCGCGTTGGCCGATGCGACGAATCGTCGTCGTGTGGCGGCAGACCGACGAGCAATCAGAGGCTGACGAGCCGCGGCGCTGAGCCCCGCTTTCGAAGTTCGGCGCCCGCTTGTTTGGTGAGTTCGCGCGCGCTGCCGAGAAGGCCGTCGAGAATCAGGGCCCGTTTGACGTGTCGGTGCAACTCGTGTTCGGCGGTGAAGCCGATACCGCCGAGGACTTGCTGACAGTGCCGGGCAGCGACGAGTGCCGCGTGCCCAGCGGCTGCCTTGGCCAGCAGCGAGCTGAGGTCGTCGTCCGCGGCGCCGAGCGTCGCCTCCGCGCCCTCGATCGCGACGAGCGTGTCGGCCAACCGATGACGGATCGCTTGAAACGACGCGATCGGTCGTCCGAACTGCACACGGTCCACCGCATGCTGGCGGGCCAGCGCGAGCATGGCGCGGCTGGTCCCGGCGAGCCACCAGCCGAGCGCGATTCGACCGCGTGACAGCGGCACAGCGTCGCCGTCGGCGACACGGCGAATCGGCAGTTCGCCGTCGAGCGCGACGGTACGCGAGTTCTTACGTTCCCAGACCACCCACGCGCCGCCCGCATACGGCAGCGGCACGGTCTGCCCGCCGGGTCGTTGCGCCTCGCGCAGCACCACGTCGTTCAGGACCGGCGCGTGGGCGCCGGTCTCGCCAAGGGCCTTGAACACCAACCGAATTGCAGTGTCCGGCATGTCGTCGAGCATGTCGAGCCAGCCGAGCTCTGCCAGAGCCTTGTCGAGTTCGTGACCCGACGCCGTCGATGAGCCGCTTGCGCGAAGAGTGGAATGCTCGACCATCGTCTTGCGCAGTGTGTCGGCGAGCAGGCTCAGTTCAGCGGCGTCCATGCTCATTCCTTCCCCAGGTCGAGCAGGCGGCGGGCGACGATGTTGCGCTGAATCTCGGCGGTGCCGCCGTAGATGGTTGCCGCGCGCGAGTACAGGAACTCGGTCCGCCACGACGTGTCGTTGAGTTCGATTGCGCCGGGCAGCAGATCGCGAGCGGCGTCGTACATCTTCTGCTCGGCGGTCGCCAGCAGGATCTTGTCGATCGACGTTTCGGGACCCAGTCGTGCGCCGGCCGCGAGCCGGTGTTGGGTGGCGCGCGACCGGCAGCGCAGGGTGTGCAACGCGAGGTACGCCTCGCCGAGTTCGGTGTCGTCGGGCGCGGTGGTTTGGTCGATGAGTCGGTCGAATCGTGAATAGAGATAAGCGATCCGCTGCCAGAAGCACGTGGACCGCTCGTAGGGCAACAGGTCCATCGCCAGGCGCCAGCCATCGCCGGGCTTGCCGAGCATCCTTTCGCCGGGAATCACGACGTCGTCGAAGTACACCTCGCAGAATTCGTCGACGCCGTGCATCGTGCGCAGTGGCCGCACAGTGATGCCGGGGGTGTTCAAGTCGACAAAGAACGCGGTAATGGCCTCGTGATTCGGCGTGTCCGCAGTGCCGGTGCGGGTGAGCAGAATGCACCGCGTGGAGTACTGCGCGAAGCTGGTCCACACCTTCTGTCCGTTGACCACCCAGTCGTCGCCGCGTCGTGTCGCCCGCGTGGTCAGCGACGCCAGGTCGCTGCCTGAGCCGGGTTCGGAGAATCCCTGACACCATTGCTCGCGGCCGGACAGCAGCCGCGGAACCATTTCCGCGGCGAGTTCTGGTGGCGCATAGTCGATCATCGTCGGCGCAAGCACCTCGACCATCGAATAGGGGCCTGGCTCGGCGAGGCCGCGGCCGACGACTTCTTCACCGACGATTGCGCGAAGCATTGCGGGACCGCCCAATCCGCCGACGTCCTCCGGCCAGCCGTACCGCATCCAGTCCGCGTCATAAAGCGCGCGGTGAACTCTGGCGAGCTGTTTGATGTGACCCTCCAGCGAGTGGTCCGGCCCGGGCGTCAGGTCGTGCTCGTCCAGCCAGGCACGCAACTTCGCCTGGAACTGGGGCGGATTCATTGCTGTCATGCGGGCGGACGGCCGACGGCGTGCGGGCGGCCCGAGTCGTGTGCTCCGCTGCGGCGGATGAACGTCATCGCCCGGGTTTTGAGCCGCCACCCGTCGGAGGTCCGCACGTAGGTGTCGCGGTAGTAACCGATACGCATGTCATGGCTCGCGTGGTCGATGAAACACAGTGGCTGCGTGCCCGTGCCGGTGTCGCCGTCGATCTCGACAAGTGCGGTACCGGTGAGGAAGAGGCCCTTCGGGGCGGCGTCGACGAGAACCGGAAAGCGTTCCAGCGCATACGTTTCGCCGAACGCACTGTATGTGCCGTCGGGGGTGAACACCTCGACCAGGCCGTCAATGTCCAGCTGAGTGATCGTCACCGCATACTTGGCCAGCAGCTGCTGGATCTCGACCAAATCATCAGTTCGAGTCATGCTTGTAGACCTTACCCCCCTTCATTACAAAAGTGACATTTTGTGTAACGGTGATCTCGGTCAGCGGATCTCCCGGCACCGCGATGATGTCGGCGAGGTAATCCTCGGCGACGCGGCCGAGATCGGTCCTGTTGATCAGATCCGCGCCGACCACCGTCGCGGCCCGTAACACGGCGTCGGCAGGCATACCCCACTCGACCAGCGTGACGAGTTCGTCGGCGTTGCGTCCGTGAGGGATCGCGGGTGCGTCGGTGCCAACGGCGATCTTCACGCCAGCCTCATACGCCGCCTTGATCGACGTGCGCGCCTTGGGAAACATCTCGGCGGCCTTGTCCTGCAGTTCTTTTGGCGCCTTCGAGACATCCATCGCCTCCGCGAGCCGCCTCGTGGTCACCAGGAACCGGTCGTTGTCGACGAGCATCTTGATGGCCTCGTCGTCCATCAGGAAACCGTGCTCGATGCAGTCGATGCCGGCCGCAACGGCATGCTTGACCGCTTCGGCGCCGTGGGTGTGTGCGGCGACCCGCAAGCCGCGCCGGTGCGCCTCATCGACGATAACTTGCAGCTCTTCATCCGAATAGTGTTGTGCGCCAGGCTCTCCGGTCAATGACATGACGCCGCCTGAGCAGCAGACCTTGATCAGCTGCGCGCCGTGCTTGATCTGGTAGCGCACGGCTTTGCGGATCTCGTCCACTCCGTTGGCGATGCCCTCTTCGACCGTCAGCTCCAGAACGCCTGGCATGAACGCCGCGAACATCGTCGGGTCGAGATGCCCGCCCGTCGGCGTGATCGCGTGACCCGCCGGGACAATTCGCGGACCGTCGATCCAGCCGGCGTCAATCGCCTTGCCCAGCGCCACATCCAAGAGGTAGCCGCCCGTCTTGACGAACAGGCCGAGGTTGCGCACCGTCGTGAAGCCCGCGCGCAGTGTCCGCCGTGCATTACCGACCGCGCGCAACACCCGCGTCGGCGGATCGTCCTGCACCTGTGAGAGTCCCGGGTTCTCACCGCGCCCGCCCATCAGCAGGTTGACTTCCATGTCCATCAGCCCGGGCAGCAGGATCGCATCGCCGAGATCGATCACGTCGCCCTCGGGCGAACCGCCGAGGCCGACAATACGATCATCCTCGACGCGAACGATTGCGGGCCGGACGATTTCGCCGGCGTCGACGTCGACGAACCCCGCTGCTTTGAGGGTAAGCGCGCTCATCCCAGCGCCGAGACTACGGTTGTTGATGGATTTGGGCCGAATTTCGTCACAAACCGTAGTCTCGGCGGCCACGAGATCATTTAGACCACCGGCTCCTTGACGAGCTCGATATAGGTGGCACCGCTGTCGAGCACGCGCGGTTGTTTCCAGACTTCGATCGGGAACGACACGTTGACCAATGACTGCATCATGTGGATGAGAGCCTTGGCGTCGTCGGGCATTTCGTTCAGCGGGAAGCGGGCGTCGCAGTACTCCATGACCTCCTCGAGCCGAGGGAACGCGGCGTCGTAGAACTCTTGCATCTCGGCCATCGTCGAATTGAGCCGCTTCTGGTAGCGGTCTTCCTCGGTGGGCAGGCACCAGTCGCTGAACTTCTCGAGGTCGGCGAACTCGGCGGGAAGCTTAGGCATCGATGTGCTCCTTCTTGTACTTCTCGACATAGTCGCCCGCGGTCTTGTGCAGGTGTCGCAGCAGGATCTCCTGGTCGCACAACGGGAACTCGGTGACGACCTTCGTGTTGATCATCGTTTGCGTGGCTTCCAAGGTGTTTGCGTCCTGGAACGCGTACTCCTTGAAGGTCACCGCGGCCAGTTCCTGGGCGAGGCGCTGGCGGGTGTTGGTCGGCGGCACGAAATACAGTGTGCACTCGAAGATGTGCTTGTCGACGGCAGTCGGCCAGTAGTGATACGTCAGGTACCAGCCGGGTGCCCAGAACAGCAGTGTGAAGTTCGGGAAGAACTCGAAAGAGTCTGTGCCCCAGCTCTTCTGCCTGGCCGGGTTGATTGCCGGGGGTAGCTCCTCAGGTGCAATGCCTTTGATGTTCGGGCGGTCCCACGGGCCGAACAGGCCACTGTGGAGCACCCGCTCGATGGGCTTGACCATGCTGAGGTTTTTCGGCGGCGACATCCCGCCCCAGGACGAGATCATCGCGTGGTCACCCTTGATGTCGTAGTGCAGGGCCTCGAAGCCGTATCCGAGCAGCTTGTCAGCCTCTTCCTTCGTCGCTTGCTTCTGGTGCAGCACCGGTGCGTGGTAGAACTCGGTGAACGCGTCGATGAACAGCTTCCAGTTCGCGTTGACTTCGGCCCGGTACGTGTAGGTCTCCGTCATCTCGTGGAACGGATAGCCCTCGAGGCCCTTCGCGAGCTCGCCGAGGTAGTCGACCAGCGGTTCGGCGTCGTTGTCGAAGTTGATGAAGATGAATCCTTCCCAGACTTCGCAGCGGACGGGCACCAGGCCGAACTTCGCCTTGTCCAGGTCGAAGAACTCGTCCTCCTGCTGCACGTACGTCAGGTCGCCTTTGAGGCTGTACCGCCACGCGTGGTACTTGCAGGTGAACTGGCGGCACGAGCCGGAGACCTCGTCGCCCGGATAGTCGTTCCACACCAGCTTGTTTCCGCGGTGACGGCACATGTTGTAGAAGGCACGGACTTGATTGTCGGTGTCTTTCACGATGATCACCGACGTGCCCACCCCGGCCGACGGCATCTCCTTGGTGAAGTAGCTTCCCTTGCGCGAAAGCCGTTCGACTCGCCCGACATTCAGCCAGAGCTTCTTGAAGATCGCCTCCTGCTCGAGCTTGTAGTGCTCGGGGTCGATGGAGTCGGTGTAATCGACTGGCGCGGTGCCCAATTCGGGCCAGTTCTGCGTCCAGCTGCCTGCCGCTGGTTTCGGGAAATGTGCCACTTCTTACCTCTCCTGTTCGAGCTCAACGCCAAAGGTGTTCAAAGCCATGGCCACCGTGATGTAGCAGCCCACTGTGAAGACGAAGTCCATCCGCTGCCGCTCGTCGAAGCGCTCACCCAACGCCGACCACGTCGCGTCCGACAACTGGTAGGTGGCGAGCAGTTCGTCGACGCCTGCGAGCACGGTCCGATCGAAGGGATCTGCCGCATCGCCGTGCTGCGCTCCGGCGATCTCGTCTTCGGTGAGCCCAACGCGGCGGCCCATCTTGACGTGTTGTTCCCACTCGTACTTCGAATCGGTGCGGTGCGCGACCCGCAGGATCGCCAGCTCCCGCAGCCGGGCGGGCAGCGTCGAATGGAAAAGCAAATGCACGTTGAATTGCAGGAACGCTTTCGTCAGGGCGGGGTGGTTGACGAACGTCGAGAGGATGTTGCTGGCCAGCTCCGGATTGCGCCGCTCCTTGGGGAGCATGACGGCCAGCGCCTCCTGCACGGCAGGGTCGTCCCACTCGTCCGCGGGAAGGGGCGGCAGCCGCACGGTCGGTATCCTCTCATATCGGAGAATTGGATTCTCTAAATCTGCCTAACAGGTTTCCACGTTTCGCGCGGATGGTCAACACCAGGTCGTTTGGCGCGGTACCGCCGGTGGTGGCGGCGCAACCACAAGCACCCGGGCCGATGGTTCGGACTAGACTATGGGACGTTGATTCTCGCAGCACGAGAAGATAGTTTCCATAGCTAGAGAACAACGTGGGAACTAACAGCGATCTACCACGGTCGAGGCTTCGATCGAAAGGAAAGCGGCAGATGCACGGAATGAGTAAAGAAGACATGATCCTGATCAGCGTCGACGATCACATCGTCGAGCCGCCCGACATGTTCAAGAACCACCTGCCGAAGAAATACATCGACGACGCGCCGCGGCTGGTGCACAACCCTGACGGCTCCGACACCTGGCAGTTCCGCGACGTGATCATTCCCAACGTCGCGTTGAACGCGGTGGCGGGCCGGCCGAAGGAGGAGTACGGGCTGGAGCCGCAGGGGCTCGACGAGATCCGGCCGGGATGCTGGCAGGTCGACGAGCGCGTGAAGGACATGAACGCCGGCGGCATCCTCGGCTCGATCTGTTTCCCGTCGTTCCCCGGCTTCGCCGGTCGCCTGTTCGCGACCGAGGATCCCGAGTTCTCTCTGGCACTGCTGCAGGCCTACAACGACTGGCATGTTGAGGAGTGGTGCGCGGCCTACCCGGCGCGGTTCATTCCGATGTGTTTGCCGGTGATCTGGGATGCGGAGGCGTGCGCTGCCGAGGTGCGGCGCAACGCCAAGCGCGGTGTGCACGCGCTGACGTTCACCGAGAACCCAGCAGCGATGGGCTACCCCAGCTTCCACGACGACTACTGGACGCCGTTGTGGGAGGCGCTGGTTGACACCGACACCGTGATGAACGTGCACATCGGTTCGTCGGGCCGGCTGGCGATCACCGCGCCCGACGCGCCGATGGACGTGATGATCACGCTGCAGCCGATGAACATCGTGCAGGCGGCGGCAGATCTGTTGTGGTCCAAGCCGATCAAGAAGTACCCCGATCTCAAGATTGCGCTGTCCGAGGGCGGCACCGGGTGGATTCCGTACTTCCTCGAGCGGGCCGACCGCACGTTCGAGATGCATGCGACGTGGACCGGCCAGGACTTCAAGGGCAAGAAGCCGTCTGAGGTGTTCCGCGAGCACTTCTTGACATGCTTCATCTCCGACCACGTCGGCGTCGCACTGCGCAACGAGATCGGCATCGACAACATCTGCTGGGAAGCCGACTACCCGCACAGCGACTCGATGTGGCCCGGCGCGCCAGAGCAATTGCACGAGGTGCTCGAGAAGAACAACGTTCCAGACGACGAGGTCAACAAGATGACCTACGAGAACGCGATGCGCTGGTACCACTGGGATCCGTTCACCCACATCAGCCGCGAGCAGGCGACGGTCGGTGCGTTGCGCAAAGCGTCGGAAGGCCACGACGTCTCGATCCGGGCGCTGTCCAAGCACGAGCATGGCGGCGCGTCGTTCGCCGACTTCGCGGCGAATGCCAAGGAGCTCACCGGAAACACGGACTAGGTCCGTTCGTATGTAGCTCGGCCCACGCCGGGTGCCTCACCTGACGTTAGGAGTGCAGCAGTGCCCGGCGGCGGAATGACGTTCGAGCTGACCGATGACCAGGAGCTGATCCGCAAGTCGGTCGCAGAGCTGGCGTCGAAGTTCGACGACCACTACTGGATGGAAAAAGACCAGCGCCACGAGTTCCCGCACGCGTTCTACGACGCGATCGCCAAGGGCGGCTGGCTGGGGATGACGATTCCCGAGGAGTACGGCGGACATGGTCTCGGCATCACCGAGGCCACGCTGCTGCTCGAAGAGGTCTCGCGTTCCGGTGCGGCGATGAACGGGGCCAGCGCAATCCACCTGTCGATCTTCGGGATGCAGCCCGTCGTCAAGCACGGGTCCGATGAGCTCAAAGCACGCACCCTGCCGCGGATCGTCAACGGCGACTTGCACGTCTGCTTCGGGGTCACCGAACCCGGTGCGGGCCTTGACACTTCGCGGATCACCACGTCCGCGAAGCGAGAGGGCGACCACTATCGGGTCAACGGCCGCAAGGTGTGGATCTCCAAGGCGCTGGAGTCGGAGAAGATCCTGTTGCTCACCCGCACAACGCCTCACGACGAGGTCACCAAGAAGACCGACGGCATGACACTGTTCTTGACCGACCTCGATCGCGACCACGTCGACATTCGTCCGATCAACAAGATGGGTCGCAACGCCGTCAGCTCCAACGAGGTGTTTATCGACGACTTGATGGTGCCGGTCTCCGATCGGGTCGGCGAGGAGGGCAAGGGATTCAAATACATTCTCGACGGCCTGAACCCCGAGCGGATGCTGATCGCGGCCGAGGCGCTGGGCATCGGTCGGGTCGCGCTGGAGAAGGCCGTCAAGTACGGCAACGAGCGTGTCGTGTTCAACAGGCCGATCGGAATGAACCAGGGCTTGCAGTTCCCGCTGGCCGACTCGTTGGCGCGACTAGATGCCGCCGAGTTGGTGCTGCGCAAGGCGACCTGGCTGTATGACAACGGCAAACCCTGTGGCCGCGAAGCGAATACAGCGAAGTACCTCTGCGCCGACGCCGGTTTCGACGCCGCTGACCGCGCGCTGCAACTGCACGGTGGAATGGGCTACTCCGAGGAGTACAACGTGTCGCGGTACTTCCGGGAATCGCGGCTTATGAAAATTGCGCCGGTGAGCCAGGAGATGATTCTGAACTTTCTGGGCGAGCATGTGCTCGGCATGCCGAGGAGCTACTGATGGGCTACTTCGACCTCACCGGGCGGTCGGCGATGGTCACCGGAGCAGGTGCCGGAGGCGGGATCGGTGCAGCCGTGGCCGCGGCTCTTGCCGACGCAGGCGCGGCCGTGCTCGTCACCGACATCGATGCCGACGCTGCATCGGCTGTGGCGCAACGGATTCGGGCTGCCGGCAGCAAGGCTGACTCGTGTGCGCTCGACGTCGGCGACCGCGAAGCCGCCGACGCCGCGGCAGCGCAGGCTGCCGGGCTCGGTGGCGGCAACCTGCACATCCTGGTCAACAACGCCGGTGTCACGTCGCCCGCGATGTTTCCCAAGCTCACCGACGAGACGTTCCGCCTGACCTTCGAAGTTCACGTCATGGGCACCTTTCACTGCACGCAGGCGGCGCTGCCTCACATCCCGACCGACGGCACCGGCCGGATCATCAACGTCACCTCTGCCGCGGGCCTCACCGGCACGTTAGGCCAAGTGAATTACTCGGCAGCCAAGGCGGGGATCATCGGTTTCACGAAATCGCTTGCCCGCGAACTTGCTACGAAGAACATCATGGTGAACGCGCTTGCGCCGCTGGCGGCCACCCCGATGACCGAAACGATCCGCACCAACGAGAAGTTCGCCGCCAACATGATGAACCGCATCCCGATGAAGCGGTGGGCAGAACCGGACGAAGTCGCAGGCGCGTTCGTCTTCTTCGCCTCTGACGCGGCGTCTTACATCACGGGCCAGGTGCTGCCGGTCGACGGCGGCATGGTGATGTGATGACGGCACCCGCCTCGGCGCCGCTGGCGGGGATCACCGTCGTCACGCTGGAGCAGGCCGTCTCCGCGCCGATGTGCACCCGAACGCTCGCCGACTTCGGCGCACGCGTGATCAAGGTCGAGAACCCGCACGGCGGAGATTTCGCCCGCCACTACGACGACGTCGTGAATGGCCTTGCCGCCCACTTTGTTTGGGTGAATCGCGGCAAGGAGTCGGTGACACTCGACCTGAAGCAGCCCGGCGGGATCGCGGTGCTGCACCGGTTGCTCGACCGTGCGGATGTCCTGGTCTCCAACCTGACGCCGGGCTCGACCGCCCGCCTCGGGGTTTCCGCCGACGACATGGCGACGCTGCATCCTGGGGTGATCGCCGTCGAAATCGACGGCTACGGCCCAGGTGGTCCGCTGTCGCACAAGCGTGCCTACGACCTGTTGATCCAAGCGGAATCCGGTGTGTGCTCAGTGACAGGCCGGCCTGGCGAGCCGGCGAAGCCGGGACCGCCCATGGCCGACGTGTGCAGCGGACTGTATGCTGCGCTGTCGATCCTCGCTCTGCTGTGCGACCGCGACCGCACTGCTGGCAAGGCGGTTCGCGTGAGTTTGTTCGACGTCGCGACTGAGCTGATGGGTTATCACCTGACGTACACGCGTCACTCGGGGGTCGACCAGCAGCCGCTCGGCATGAGCTCGCCCGCCGTCGCGCCGTACGGCGCGTACCGCACCGCGGACGGCCAGACAGTAGTGCTGGGCACCACGAACGATCGTGAGTGGCAACGCCTTGCGCGTGACGTGGTGCAGCGCCACGACCTGGCCGACGACGAGCGCTTCCGGACGAACTCGGGCCGGGTCGCGCACCGGGCCGTGTTGGACGAAGCGATCGGATCCTGGTGTGCGCGACATGATTTGGAACATGTGCAGAAGATCGCCGACGCGGCGGGTATCGGCAACGCCCGCTACAACGTGTCAAGCGAGGTCCTCGAGCATCCACACTTGGAGGCGCGCGACCGGTGGCGGACCATCGACACGCCGGCCGGCGAGGTTCCGGCGCTGCTGCCGCCGCCGGTGATCGCGGGATACTACCCTCCGATGGGGGCGATTCCCGGACTTGGGCAGCACACCGATTCGGTGCTGGCCGAATTGGGTCTCGACGACGACGAGATCGCCCGACTGCGTCAGGACGGCGCGATCGGGCCGGCGTACCACGATGGCTGAGAGCCCTGACCCCGTGCTGCTGGCGACCGACGCCGATGGCGTTCGGACGCTGACCTTGAACCGTCCGGAGCGCAAGAACGCGATCAACGCGCAACTGTGGGTCGAATTGGCCGACGCGCTGCGGTCCGCTGCACGCGACCGCGACCTTCGCGTCCTCGTGATCACGGGTGCGGGGGATGCGTTCTGCTCCGGCGCGGACATTTCGGTGCCGGAAGACATTCACCCGCAACACAAGTTGCGCAGGCTGACCGACGTTGCGCTGGCGTTGCACGAACTGTCGGTGCCTACCATCGCGAAGGTGACCGGCGTCGCGGTCGGTGCAGGCTGGAATTTGGCGTTGGGATGCGATTTCGTCGTCGCCACACCGGAATCGCGGTTCTGCCAGATCTTTTCGAAGCGCGGTCTGTCGGTGGACCTCGGCGGCTCGTGGTTGCTGCCCAAGCTCGTCGGGCTTCAGCAGGCGAAGCGTCTGGTGCTGCTGGCCGACATGATCGATGCCGCCGAGGCTCATTCGCTTGGGCTCGTCACGTGGGTCACGCCGGCCGACGAGATCGACGGGTTCGTCGATGACCTCGCGAGGCGGCTCGCGGCAGGACCGCCCTTCGCGTTGGCCCAGAGCAAGGGACTGCTCAACGACGGCGCCGACGCGACACTGCGCGAGGCACTGGCCAACGAAGCTCGCGCGCAACCGGGTAACTTTGCCACCGCCGACTCAACCGAGGCGTATGCCGCATTCGCGGAGAAGAGGACGCCGAGGTTCACGGGTCGGTGGGGAGTGAAAGGAGCAAACGATGCCTGACGCAGTGATCGTCGAAGCGGTTCGCACTCCCGTCGGCAAGCGCAACGGAGGGCTCTCCGGGATGCACGCCGCCGATTTGTCTGCGGTCGTCCTCACTGCGCTCGTCGAGCGCACGGGCATCGACCCCGCGATCGTCGACGACGTGGTCTGGGGCTGCGTCTCGCAGGTGGGGGACCAGTCGAGCAACATCGGTCGGTACGCGGTGCTCGCGGCGGGCTGGCCGGAAACGATCCCCGGCACGACGGTGAACCGCGCGTGCGGCTCCAGCCAGCAGGCGTTGGACTTCGCGGTGCAAGCGGTGATGTCGGGCCAGCAGGACGTCGTGGTG
>DASRFZ010000165.1:0-6230 GCA_035651275.1 Mycobacterium sp.
AGCGTCTTTGTCGGCGAGATTGCGAACCAGGTATGCGGCCAGGATGCCGTCGAACGGCCCGTCGATTCCGCTGGCGGCGATGTCCTCAATGCGGCTGTGCACGAAGCGCACCGACGGCGGCCAACGCTTCGCCAGCGCTTGAGTGAGCATTCCGGCGGAGGCGTCGACGGCGACGATCTCGGCGCTCGGCGCGACGACGCGAAGCGCTGCGGTCGAGGCGCCGGTGCCGCAGCCGGCGTCGAGAAGTCGGAGTCCGTGACCGTTGTCCGGCAATCGCATTCGCTGCGCCGAGAGAAGCAGATGCGCGTGGTAGCCGGGGTTGGCGCCGACGAGTTTGTCGTAGGCGGACGCACCGCCGTCGAACGCTCGCGGGATGTCGGCGAAGCTGAGCGTCATGGCGCATCCTTCCCGCGACCGTGGCGGCGTTGCCGCTCCCACAGCAGCAGAACTGCGGTCACCATCGCCCAACCGAATCCGAAATCCTCGACAGGGATGTCGAATGGGAACCGCCACCCGCTGGTGGCGGTGCTGCTGTAGATGACGATCGGCGCGCTGAGTTTGGTGAGCCACCCGTCGACCAGGACCTGGAAGCCGAGGATGATCAGCATCGAGACCCAGTAGGCGGGGCGGCGGAACAGCCCTGTGTGCAGCAGCCCGAATTCCATTGCCAGCACGGCGATTACCGCTGCCACGACGGGGACGGTGTAGCCGACCCCAGTCATGAGCGCACCTTTTCCAACAGGGCGTCCACCGCGCCGTAGGTGAGCAGACCGCACAGCGGGATCACCACAAAGAACAAGAGCTCCTCGATCGGCAGGGCCCCCGGCAGCCGAGTGCCGGTGAGATAACGCGAGTTGTACGTCCACACATGGGCGGCAATGGCTGTGACGTCCCAGAGCACGAACACCGCGGCCACGGGAAGGACGGCGGTTGCGGTGCGCTGCGGTTGGCGGTATACCCCATCGCCGAATCCCTCCAGCGGAGCAGTAATCGCCAGACATGCTGCCAGCACGATCAGGTATTGCCAGCGGTCCATGTTCATCCCAGTTCGCGCGTCGAAATCCTTGCACGCCATGCTTTCACGAGGCCGGCGGCTGCCACTTGCGCGCGACGTCCGTTACCGACACTCGCGCGATGACTGAACACCTCGAAGTTGATGTCTTCGATGCGGTCCAGGATCTCCGAGTACAGGGTCAGCGCTGCGGCGATACACGGCCGCGAGCGCGGGTGGAGGAGCTTCACGCCCTGCCGCGCGAACTCGTATACGCCACGTGTGATCCCGTGTTGCTCGGTCAGGGCGCGTCGCACGCGCACGTCGGTGCGCCGCCGGCGATGGCACCATGTGAGCAATTCGCGGTCGACACCGTGGACACCCAACTCGTCGGCCGGCAGGTACACGCGGCCGCGCTGCAGATCCTCGTCGATGTCGCGCAGGAAATTGGTCAACTGGAAGGCTTTTCCCAGAGCCGCAGCATAGGGCGCGGCTTCCTCTGCCGGACCGACGGTGCCGAGCACCGGCAGCAGCTGCAATCCGATCACTTCCGCCGAGCCGTGCATGTAGCGGTCCAGAGCCGGCCGGTCCGGGTAGTCGGTGACCGTCAGGTCCATCCGCATGGATGCCAGGAAGTCGTCGAACAATTCCCACGCGATGCCGTATCTGCGTGCGCAGTGGACGACGGCTGCAACGCACTGGTCGTCGTCGTCGACGGTGTTCCCGACGAGGTGGCTGAACAGCTGATCGGCTAAGCGTTGCAGACGATCTGCGCGTGCCGAGGTGGTGATGTTCGCATCGAAGTCGTCGAGGATGTCGTCGGCACGGCGGGCGAATCCGTACAGCGCGTGAACGGCAGGTCGCTGCTCAGGCGCAAGCAGCCGCGTCGCGAGGAAGAACGTGCGGCCGTGTGCGGCATTGATCGTGCGGCAGCGGCGATAGGCGTCACGAAGCATCGGGTCACGCACGCCGGCGGCGTCGAGTTCGGATCCGATCATGTCCGCACGACCTGAACGCGTGGCTTCCGCACCTGGCCGGTGATCCGGTCGGCGGCCAATCGGCCGGACAGTAGCGCCGTTGGCACACCGACGCCCGGCACTGTCGAGGATCCGGCCAGCACGACGTTCTCGATACCGCGCAGCATGTTGGCAGGACGGAAGGGCCCCGTTTGACTGAAGGTGTGCGCCAACGCGAACGGCGTGCCCGCCGCCATGCCCTGAGCGGCCCAACCGGCCGGATCGACGACATGGAGCACCTCGGCGTCGACACCGAGCCGCGGGATTCGGCGTGTCACGGCGTCAACGATGCGGTCGGTGTACGCCGACCTGGTCGTAGCCCAATCGACCTTGCCCACAACGGTATTCGGGGCCGGCGCGAGAATGTACAGCAGATCGCGGCCGGCCGGCGCCAGCTGAGGGTCACTGGCGGTAGGCCTGGTGACCAGAAGCGAAGGATCGCCCATCACACGACCGTCGTCGATGACGTCGCGAAACGTCTGCTCCCATGCGTCGCCGAACACGATGCTGTGATGGGCGATGTCGGCGCCGACCGCGCGGCAGCCGACATGGGCGACAACCGCCGACGGGGCGGGTCGCAACCGCAGCAGCCGGCGAGGCGTGTGGCCCACGAGCCGGTACGTTTCGGGTAATTCGGTCGTCAGCACCACTGCGTCCGCCGGTATGTGGTTTCCGTCGTCAGTATGCACCGCCGTTACCCGACGCCCGCGACGCTTAAGCGCGGAAACCGGTGAGCCGTAGCGGAATTCGACACCGGCGTCCGCCGCCGCTGCGGCTAGGGCATCGGGAAGTGCTCGCATGCCGCCGCGCGGAAAGTACACGCCCGCAACCGTGTCCATGTAGGCGATCACCGCGTACAGGGCGAGTGCCCGCTGTGGCGGCACACCGGCGTACAACGCTTGAAACGTGAACACCCGCAGCAGCCGCTCGTCGGTGATGAATCTGCGCACCATCGCGTCCCAACGACGGAACCCGCCCGCGGCGGCCAGCTGCGCCAGCTGCGGGGTCACCAGCGACAGCGGCGAATCGAAGTTCGCAGCGATGAAGCCGTCGAACTCGGTCCTGTAGAGCCGGGTCAGCCAGTTCCGCAGCCGCAGATACCCGTCGGCCTCTCGCCGCCCGGCGAAGCGCTCGACCTCGGCCGCCATCGCGTCACGGTCGCTGTGCACATGCAATGCCGTGCCGTCGGCGAACGAGGCACGATACGCCGGGTTGACCGCAGCGAGATCCAACCGGTCGGACAGAGACTCGCCCACCGCGGCGAATGCGTCGTCGATGATGTCGGGCATCGTCAAGACGGTCGGACCGGTGTCAAGCCGGTACCCGCCGATGTCGAGGCGACCGACGCGACCGCCCGGGTGCCTGTCTCGCTCGACCACCGTGACAGTGCGACCGCGTCCGGCCAGGTGCAGTGCGGTCGCCAGGCCGGACAATCCCGCGCCGACCACCACCACGTGGTCTGCTTTCCGCTCGACCGTGCGCATCAGGCGGCCCGGTCCGCACATGCTGCCGCCATGTCGGCGAGCGCAGCGTGCACGACGCCGGAAACCGACCCGGTGTCGAGCCACTCCAATGCGCGGCTCAGCCGCGAATTGATCTGCTGTTCAACCCAATCCACTGCGCCGCTGGCGACCAGCAGCGTGCGCCACACCGCAAGGTCTTCCTCTCCGAGCTCACGGGCGCTCATCAACTCGCAGAGTTGACGGCGGGTCGTGAAATCCGCGATATGGTGTGCGGCGACGACCACGCTGGTGGCTTTCTGCGCCGCCAGATCGTCGCCGCACGGCTTACCCGTTACCGAGGCGGCCCCGAACACGCCGAGCAGATCGTCGCGCAGTTGAAATGCCTCGCCGACCGCAGTCCCGTAGTTAGCGAGCGCAGTAAGCGTGCCCGGTCGGCACCCGGCGAGGACGGCGCCGATTTCCAAAGGGCGGCGCACGGTGTAGTTGCCCGATTTGCGTCGTGACACATCGAGCACATGAGCGAGAGTCGGGAAAGCGCCGGCGTGGTTGATCAGATCGGCGAACTGCCCGACTGCGAGTTCAGTACGCATCGCGTCGTAATGCGGCCACGCCCGCGACAGCGCATCTGGGCACACTCCGCTTTCGCGCAGCATCTGTTCGGCCCAGACCAGGCAGAGATCGCCGAGCAACACCGCCGCCGAGTCGCCGAAGTGGCGAGCCGAGCCATGCAATCCGCGCTCGCGATGCCATCGGGCGAACGTGACGTGCGCTGCCGGACGGCCCCGGCGCATCGTCGCCCCGTCCATCACGTCGTCTTGCAGTAGCGCGAACGCGTGCAGCATCTCGAAGCTGGCGGCTGCCTGCAGCGCCGCGGGATCGTCGTGGGCACCGCAGAGCCAGCCCAGGTAGGCGAACGTGGATCGCACGCACTTGCCGCCGCTGACGAAGTCACGCAACACCTCGGCGGCTACGTCGACGCCTGCGGGGGTGATGTCCGCAGCGCACCTTCGCACGACGAACTCGGTGACAGCCGCGAGGACGTCGGTCCGCAGGGCGTCTCGCCAGTCCGCGAAGCTGCCGCGGATCCGGCCACCTCGGTCGGTCGGCGGCTGGGCGAAAGTCACTGCCCCAGCCGGCGGCCGCTGCTCGTAGGCGCTCACGAAGCCTCCTCTGCCGCCCGCGAAGTTGAGTTACCCGGATACGACCAAACCAACCGGGCGAAAGCCCTCATACCCATTTCTCCCGCATTGATGCATCGATTGTGCATCGAAAGATACCGGAGGGGAACAGCGGCCGCTCAACCGGCCGGGGCCCGCGACGAAAACGTGCTGCGGCGGTTCGCGGTCGCGTCGTGCCGCTTCGACCACTAGTACAACGACCGGGTCATCGGACGACGCGGTAGCGCAGGTGGGCGACGCCCGGAGCCTCGAGCACCCGGACTAGCTCGAGCGCGGGCTTGCCCGCCTCGAATCCGTCGAACAGGCGCTCACCTGAACCGAGGATGACCGGACTGATCTGAAGATCGATCTCATCGACTATTCCCGCTGCGATCGCCTGCCGGGCGCAGGAAGCTCCTCCGGCGATCGAGATGGCGCGCCCACCAGAAACCGCTTTAGCCTGCGCGTAGGCCGACTCGATCCCGTCGGTGACGAAATGAAAGGTGGTCCCACCCTCCATCTCGATCGGATCGTGCGGGTAGTGGGTCAGGACAAACACTGGACAGTGGTAGGGCGGGGTATCGCCCCACCAGCCCTTCCAGTCCGAGTCCCCCCATTCGCCACGAATTGGGCCAAACATGTTGCGGCCCATAATCGTTGCTCCCATGCCGTCCATCATGTCGGAGACCACCTGCCGGTTGACCGGATGGTCCTTGGCGGGGCCCAAGTGCCAGTGATGAAGCGCCTCGCCGCCGACGCCGAGCGGCTGCTGCTCGCTCTGGGCGGGCCCGGCGACATAGCCGTCGGCAGAGATCGACATCGAAAGGTTGGTTCTGGGCACAAAAGCCTCCATCCGGCTGTGATTACTTCGGTTTGCCTCTAAGCAAGACTGACGTGCCCTGAAAAACTCATCGTGACCGACCCGCCGCGAAGCCGGTTGGCATGCAACGCCGTCCGCTGCTACTTTTCCGGAGACCGTGCGAGGCGACGAGGAGGTGGTACTCGTGAACGTATCGACGTGGGTGCTCCTCGTTGGAGTCACGGTCGGGCGGTAGGTCGTCCGGGAGCGCCGTTAGCGAGCTCTCCCGAAAGGCACGACCATGCACTTCATTTCCGAACGGCGCCTCGACGACGACACCCTTGAACGCGAATTCACCCTCGGCAACATCCCCGGCATTCTGTGGACGCCCATTTCTTCACCAGCGCCACTGATCCTGCTCGGTCACCCCGGCGGACTGAGCAATATGTACCCGCGGCTTGCGGGCCGCGCGCGTCGCTGCTCGGCGGATGGCTTTGCCGCGGCCAGCATCGAGCTTCCCGGGAGCGGTGACCGCCCCCGGTCGGCCGGCGCCGAGCAGGCGCGCGCCGATCTTCGCCGCGCGTTGGCGGCCGGCGAACCGGTCGACGAGATCGTCGACCGGCTTGTCATCCCGCATGTCGAGAAGGCGGTCCCGAATGGCAGACCACTCGCGACGCGCTCCTTCCGCTGCCCGAGGTCAGGGGCCCGGTCGGTTACTCGGGAGGGCTGATCGCCATCGGTATCCGCCTGGCGGTGGTCGAACCGCGCATCGCGGCCGCCGGTCTCTTCGCCGGGAGTTTCGTG
>DASRFZ010000166.1:0-6395 GCA_035651275.1 Mycobacterium sp.
AGCGCTGGACGTTGAGCGATGAACGCACTCAGAAACCCGCCGATTACCGCGAAAATGATGAGGACGACGAGCAGCAGCTCCATCGAACCCGGGCGCCACTGGCGCACGGCGGGTACTGCGGTCATCGCAACATTGTGACGCCTGCTGGCTGGCAATCTCCTGGGTCAGCCCTAGACTTTTCACCATCCGACGCCGATTGACACACCCCGCGCTGACGACCTTCCCGGTTGCGCTTGTGCTCGCCGCCTGCGCGGGGCACGCGGCCACCTCAGACACGATGTCAACAACTAGCAGCGCGACGGCAACGCACACCTGGACAGCGGCGGCCGCACCCGCGCCACCCCCTCAGACCGTGAAGTGGATTGACCTCGATGTCGGCCAGTGCGTGGCCCAGCTCCCTCACGTCGACCTCGGCGACGTGACAGTCACCGTCGTGGACTGCGCGACCCCGCACACCGCGGAGGTATACCTGCGCGCTCCGATGTGGGTCGACACCACCGTCCCCGACATCGCGAACAAGCAATGCGCCGCTGGGTTCCCGAAGTACACCGGGCTGTCGCTCGCGGGCAGTCGCTACACCGTGTCCTATCTCGTCGACGCGGGTCAGGACCGCACCGGCGACGTGCCGAATGCGCCAGGAACCGTCATCTGCCTACTCGCAGACGCGAACGGACAACCGCTAACGGGTTCGGCGCACCACTGAACTACGCATGCTGGCTCGCTTGTTCGCGCTTGATCTCCAGCGCGATGTCGATCAGCTGATCCTCTTGTCCGCCAATGAGTTTGCGCTGTCCGGCCCGGTGCAAAAGTTCATGGGCCGGGACGCCGTACCGCTCCCCCTGCCGGATCGCGTGCTTGAGGAAGCTCGAGTACACACCCGAATATCCCATGATCAATGCGTTGCGATCGAGTAGGCACTCAGCCGGCATCGCCGGTCGCACAACGTCTTCCGCGGCATCGGCGATGTCGAAGAAGTCGATGCCGGTTTTGACGCCGATCTTGTCGAACACACCGATCAGCGCTTCGACCGGAGCGTTGCCGGCGCCCGCACCGAAGCGGCGGCATGACCCGTCGATCTGTTTGGCGCCGGCTCGCACTGCTTCGACCGAATTCGCCACTCCCAGACCGAGATTCTCGTGTCCGTGGAAACCGACCTGAGCGTCATCACCCAATTCGGCGACCAACGCGGCCACCCGATCCCGCACTCCCTCGAGCACCAACGCGCCCGCCGAGTCGACGACGTACACGCATTGGCATCCGGCGTCGGCCATGATCCGCGCCTGCTTGGCCAAGTGTTCCGGCGGGATCGTGTGCGCCATCATCAGGAAGCCGACTGTCTCCAAACCACGGTCACGCGCAAGGCCGAAGTGCTGGCGAGACACGTCGGCCTCGGTGCAGTGGGTGGCGATCCGGCAGATCGACCCGCCGTTGCCCTGCGCCTCGATGATGTCCTCTTTGGTACCGACGCCAGGCAGCATCAGGAACGCGATCTTCGCCTCCTTCGCAGTGTCGGCAGCGAGCTTGATCAGTTCCTGCTCAGGCGTTTTCGAGAACCCGTAGTTGAACGACGAACCGCCCAGCCCGTCGCCGTGCGTCACCTCGATCACGGGCACCCCGGCGGCGTCGAGTGCCGCGACGATCGAATGCACCTCGTCTTTGGTGAATTGATGACGCTTGTGGTGTGACCCGTCACGAAGGGACGTGTCCGTCATCCTGACGTCCCATACCGGGTTGAAGAAGATGTCGCTCATCGCGCGCTCCCCACAGCCAAACTCTCTCTGGCGATCTCCTCGCCGACCTTCGTCGCCGCCGCCGTCATGATGTCGAGGTTTCCCGCATACGGCGGCAGGTAATCGCCGGCACCCTCGACCTCGACAAACGTCGTCACCAATGCGTACCCGCCGGAATTCATCGACGGCTCGTCGAACTGCGGCTCGTTGAGCAGTTGATAGCCGGGCACGTAAGTCTGCACCTCGGCGACGACGTCGTGTATGGACTTCGCGATCGCCTCAGTGTCGGCGTCCTCGGGGATAGCGCAAAAGATGGTGTCGCGCATGATCATTGGCGGATCAGCTGGATTGAGGATGATGATCGCCTTGCCGCGTTGCGCGCCACCGATCGTTTCGACGCCGCGCGCAGTGGTCTTGGTGAACTCGTCGATGTTCGCGCGGGTGCCGGGGCCCGCAGAAACAGAAGCCACCGACGCGACGATCTCCGCGTACGGCACCGTTCCGCCCTGTTCCTGCACCGCGCGGCGTACGGCGTACACGATCGGGATCGTCGCCTGTCCCCCGCATGTGATCATGTTGACGTTGGGCGCGTCAAGGTGCTCGCGCAGGTTGGCGGGTGGGATCACCGCAGGACCGACGGCCGCCGGCGTGAGGTCGATCGCGCGAATCCCGGCCTCCGCGTAGCGCGGCGCGGCGTCGCGGTGCACGTACGCCGACGTCGCCTCGAACAGCATGTCGGGCTTTTCGTCTTGAGCCAGCAGCCAATCGACGCCCTCATGCGTGGTTTCCAGTCCGAGCTTGCGCGCCCTGGCCAGTCCCTCGGATTCCGGGTCGATGCCGACCATCCAGCGCGGCTCCAACCAGTCGGACCGCAGCAGCTTGTACATCAGGTCGGTGCTGATGTTGCCGGAGCCGACGATGGCGACGCTTGCTTTAGGCATGACGCTCCTCTATTCGAAAGTCAATCGCACGGACCCTAGCCCGTCGAACTCCGCGACGAACTGGTCCCCGGGCCGTGCATCTATCGCCCGCGTACACGAGCCCGGCAACACGATGTCACCCTTGCGCAGCCGCACACCAAAACTCTCCACCTTGCGGGCCAACCACGCCACCGCGGTCACCGGGTTGCCCAGCACCGCGTCGCTGCGGCCCTTGGCGACGACCTCGCCGTTGCGGGTCAGCGCCGCGTCGATGCTCTTGATGTCGATGTCCGCCGGCGCCACCCGCTCGGCACCCAGCACGAAACCCGCCGACGACGCGTTGTCCGCAATGGTGTCGCAGAGCTTGATTTTCCAGTCGGTGATGCGGGTGTCGATCAACTCGATCGACGGCGCGAACGCCGCCGTCGCCGCCAACACGTCCTCGTCCGTGCAGTCAGCACCGGGCAGATCCTCACCGAGGATGAAACCCACCTCGACCTCGACGCGCGGATAGAGGTATCTGGCCGTCTTGACGGGCTTGTTTTCGAACACTTCCATCTCGTCGAGCAAATGCCCGTAGTCGGGTTCCTCGACGCCCATCATCTGTTGCATCGCCTTGCTCGACAGGCCGACCTTGTGCCCGACGACCCTGGCGCCCTCGGCGACCCGCTGGCGGATGTTGATCAGCTGGATCTCGTAGGCGTCGACCACGTCTATCGTGGGGTTTCCGTCGGTCAGCGGGGCTATCGGAACCCGGCTTCGCTCGGCCTCGGCCAGGTCGGCAGCCAGTTCATCGCGCCTGACAACGCTGAGCATCTGATGGTCGCCCCTCTATTCGATGCGGCGGGGTCGGTAGCGCCCGGCCCGGCCAATTCTATAACGTGTTCTAGTATGACTGGACAGGAGTACGACGTCGTCGTCGTCGGCAGCGGTGCTGCGGGCATGGTAGCCGCGCTGACCGCGGCCCATGAGGGCTTGTCGACTGTGCTCGTCGAGAAGGCCCCCCACTACGGCGGCTCGACGGCACGATCCGGCGGCGGGGTATGGATCCCCAACAACGAAGTGCTGAAGCGGGACGGCGTCACCGACACGCCTGAGGCCGCGCGCACCTACCTTCACGGGATCATCGGCGACGTCGTCGAGCCGGAGCGCATCGACACGTATCTTCAGCGCGCTCCCGAGATGCTCTCGTTCGTGCTCAAGCACACGCCGTTGAAGATGTGCTGGGTGCCCGGCTACTCCGACTACTACCCGGAGGCGCCCGGCGGACGGCCCGGTGGCCGCTCGATCGAGCCGAAGCCGTTCAATGCCCGAAAGCTCGGTCCCGACGAAGATGGCCTCGAACCTGCCTACGGCAAGGTGCCGCTCAACGTCGTTGTGATGCAACAGGATTACGTGCGACTGAACATGCTCAAGCGTCACCCGCGGGGTGTGCTGCGAAGCCTGAAGGTCGGCGCGCGGACGATGTGGGCGAAAGCGACCGGCAAGAACCTCGTCGGCATGGGGCGTGCACTGATCGGGCCGCTGCGAATCGGGCTGCGCGAAGCCGGCGTGCAGGTGCTGCTGAACACCGCGCTGACAGATTTGTACGTCGAGGACGGCGTGGTGCGCGGCATCTACGTACGCGATACGACGGGTCCGGAAACCGCTGAGCCGCAAGTGATTCGGGCCCGGCGCGGCGTGATCCTCGGCTGCGGCGGCTTCGAGCACAACGAGCAGATGCGGGTCAAGTACCAGCGCGCGCCCATCACCACCGAGTGGACGGTCGGTGCGAAAGCCAATACCGGCGACGGAATTCAGGCGGCCGAGAAGCTTGGCGCCGGCCTCGAATTGATGGAAGACGCGTGGTGGGGTCCCACCGTGCCGTTGGTGGGTGCGCCGTGGTTCGCGCTGTCGGAGCGCAACTCGCCCGGATCGATCATCGTGAACATGGCCGGCAAGCGGTTCATGAACGAGTCGATGCCGTACGTCGAAGCCTGCCACCACATGTACGGCGGCGAATGGGGGCAGGGCCCCGGGCCGGGCGAGAACGTACCCGCGTGGCTGGTGTTCGACCAGCAATACCGCGATCGCTACATCTTCGCGGGATTGAATCCGGGACAACGCATTCCGAGCAAGTGGCTGGAGAGCGGCGTCATCGTCAAGGCCGACACATTGGAAGAGTTGGCCGAGAAGGTCGGCCTACCCGTCGACGAGCTGCGCAAGACCGTGGAGCGGTTCAACGGCTTCGCGCGTTCCGGGGTCGACGAGGACTTTCATCGCGGCGAAAGCGCATACGACCGTTACTACGGCGACCCGACCAACAAGCCGAACCCGAACCTCGGCGAGATCGGCCATGCTCCGTATTACGCGGCGAAGATGGTGCCGGGTGACCTCGGCACGAAGGGCGGCATCCGCACCGATGTGCACGGCCGCGCGCTGCGCGACGACGGCAGCGTGATTCCCGGCCTGTACGCGGCCGGCAATGTCAGTGCGCCGGTGATGGGCCACACCTATCCCGGGCCGGGTGGGACGATCGGCCCGGCGATGGCGTTCGGTTACCTCGCGGCACGCCACATTGCCGGGAAGGAATGAGATGCCGATCGATCCTGCCGTCGCGATCGGCGCAGAGTTCAATGCGGCCGAATTCTCTTGGACGGCAAGCGATGTGCAGCTCTATCACCTCGCGTTGGGGGCCGGCGCAGACCCGATGAACCCGCGTGAGCTGAGCTACGTCGTGGATAACACCCCGCAGGTACTGCCGACGTTCGGCTGCGTCGCGGCGACGTTCCACGACACCGAACCACCGAAGGTGCACTGGCCGGGCGTCGAGATCGACCTGGCGAAAATTCTGCACGCGTCCGAGCAGGTGATCGTGCCGGCGCCGTTACCACCTTCCGGCAGCGCGCGAGCGGTCAGCCGAATCACCGAAGTCTGGGACAAAGGTAAGGCGGCCGTGATTGCTCTCGAAACGTCGGTGGTGTCTCCCGACGGCACACCCTTGTGGACGCAGCGCCGGTCGATCTTCGCGCGCGGCGAGGGCGGATTCGGTGGCGAACGCGGCCCGTCGACGTCGTCGGCGGCTCCTGAGCGTCCGTGCGATCACGAGGTGCCGCTGCCGATCCTGCCGCAGCAGGCCCTGCTGTACCGACTATGCGGGGATCGCAACCCCCTGCACTCCGACCCGGAGTTCGCGGCGGCGGCAGGCTTTCCGCGTCCTATCCTGCATGGGTTGTGCACCTTCGGCATGACATGCAAAGCGATCGTCGACGCGTGCCTGGACAGCGACGTCAGCCGCGTGCGCTCCTACGGCGCGAGATTCGCCGGCGTTGCGATCCCCGGAGAAATGCTGCTGGCGCGGATCTGGCTCGAGGACGAGCGAATCGTTGCCGTCGTCACCGCGCCAAGCCGCGACGACGAGCCGGTCCTCTCTGGTGTGGAGCTGGTGCCGGCGTAACTTCCGTCGCGAGCCGCTCGGTCGGTTTGCCAGCGCCCCAGGTTGCCTCGGACTTCGATTTCACGATGTGCGAATACAGCAAACTCGCAAATTAACAGTCTCGGGGGATCTTCTGCATCGTTTTTCCATAGCAGTGTAAGCCGATCGGGCTTACTATCCTACTCCTTGCCTTTGCTGACCGAGACATCCCGTATTAGCTGCGGCTCTAGTAGCCTGCGATAACCTCGCCTTTTATAGGCTATTGGATTAGCTGGTTGAGCATCATTATTGGAATTTAGTTTGCTCAAATGCTTCTCTATCGTCAGGATT
>DASRFZ010000167.1:0-7525 GCA_035651275.1 Mycobacterium sp.
GGGACAAACCCGACGACGACGGCAGGCGGTTCTCGAAGATGCTGCCGCCCGACAACCGCGCCGGCTGGTTCACGGCCGTCGCGCCCAGTCTGGTGCCGTCGTTCAAGGGCATCTCGATCGCGGACGTCGCCAAGCACGCGCCGTCGCCGCAGCCGGTGCAGGCCGGGATCTGCGAGCAGGTCGTGCAGGGCCCGCAGAATATTTTCCGGGGCGTCTGCGTGGGCGGCGGCTCGATGGTCAATGCCGGCATCGCCGCGATCCCCACCGAAAGCCAAGTGCGCGAAGCATTTCCAGACATCGACAGCTCGCAATTTCTCGGGACATACATCGAGCGCGCCAAGCAGATGCTGCGGATCAGCTATCGCGACATGGGCTGGTTCGAGCAGACACCCTGGTACCAATACGCCCGCGTCGGGCGTAAGTACGCGGCCGCCGCCGGCTACCCCGTCGACTACAACGGCAGCTCCTACTCCTTCGACTACATGAAAAAGGAAGCGGCAGGCGAGGTTCCGCGCTCCGCATGCGCTCTCGAACAGCAGTACGGAAACAACTACGGCAGGTTCGGCAGCGTCGACCAGACCTACATCGCCGCGGCGCTGGCCACCGGCAAGGTGACGCTCAAACCGCTGACCGAGGTGACGGCCATTCGGCGTGAACACTCGGGCGAGTATGTCGTGTCGACCCGCGAAATCGACCGGTGGGGCAAAGAGCTCGGGCGTTCCGAAATCGGTTGTGATGAGCTGCATCTCAGCGCCGGCGTGCTAGGCACCACCGCGATCTTGTTGCGCGCGCGGGATACCGGCGCGCTTTCCGACCTCAGCGAAGAGGTCGGGCGCGGCTACGGCAACAACGGCGACTGCATGGTCGCGCACATGCTGAAGAACACCGATCCGGCAGGCACGCAGCAGTCGCTGATGGGAATGATCAACCTCGACGGCCGAAACGATCCCGTCAACCCCGTGTACGCCAGCATCTTCTCGGTACCCCTTCCCGTCGAGACCTACGCGATGGGCTATTACGTGATGGTGAAGACCGGCGACCGCGCGGACATCGTCTACGACAAGGCGTCCGACGGCATCAACATCCGCTGGCCCGACGGGTTCACCGACCACTTGTTTGCCCGCGCGCACATCGTGTTCGACAAGGTCACTGCCGCAAACGGCGTGGAGTACCGTGACGACCTGTTCGAGGGAAAGGCGTTCGCACCCAACACAGTTCATCCGATGGGCGGATGTGTGCGCGGCAAAGCAACCGACGGCTATGGCCGCGTCAGGGGCTACGACAAGCTGTACGTCAACGACGGGTCACTGCTGCCCGGCTATCTCGGCTGCAACCCGTTCATGTCGATTACCGCGCTCGCGGAGCGCAACATCGAAGGCGTCCTGCAAGGCCGGACGTAGACAGGTTGTTCCCTGCATTGGCTCAAACAGCTCACAGTGAACCCGTAGGCGTGCCAGACTGACGGCGAGGCAAATACCGGAAGGAACGACATGGCCGACGCTGCAAGCAAGAAACCCGGTAAGGGTCAAGATCCATTCGCCGCCGCCTACCGCGCCTATCTCGAGGCGATGAAGAAGGCGTGGGAAGAAGTTGATGTCGAGGAAATGGTGAGCAAGCCCGCCACATTCAACCGAATCGGCTATTCCTCCGCGGGATCGGTGTCCACGATCGGTACCTTCGCTTGTGTGGGTACGGCTGGGGGATGCCTTGGCAGTGCCGGAACGTTCGGCTCGATCTGGCTCAGTCCCGACGAATGACCGGGCCGCGCGGAGACGTGAATGCGCCTTCGCTGAGCGGACTTCGAAACGACGCCAATCTGCGGTTCCCGGCCAGGCCTCGGATCATCGAGGATCTCCGCATCTTTCAGATGCCCGATGGTCTGGGATTGCAATTGCATTTCGGGGACACACCCGTCGTGTTGCGCGGGCGGCTGGCCGAAAAGTCGTTCGCCTTCCTGCACGAGTACCTGGACGGGTCGCGCGATCTCGACGACCTCGCGTCTGCCGTTCCGCCCGACCTCCCGCTCGCAACGATTTCCCGCACGCTCTGGCTCCTTCACGCCAAAGGCCTGCTGGTCGACGGAGGTGCCACATCCTCACCGCCGTCCGATCCGGTGATCGGACGGCAATCTCTGTTCTGGGGGCGCCATCTCGGCATCACGCGGGCCGCAGACTCCGCGCAAGTAGTTCAGCGCCGGCTCAACCAAGCGATCATCGTGGTCGTCGCCACCGGGCTGTTCGGCGCATCGACCGCAGACTTGTTGATGCGTACCGGGTGCTCAAACGTCAAGATGTTGGCGTGGGACGACGATGCCCAGATCGTCGACGCGCCCGCATCAGCACCTCAAGAACCGATCGCGATCGAACGAGGCGGCCCGTCAACACTCGACGCAGCAGCAGAAGTCGTGCGCAACTGGGCAATTGACGCCGACCTCATTGTGACGGCGACTCGCAATGCTCCCAACCAGCTCTTCGACGCCGTCAATCGGATCAGCCTGCGCGCGGGAACCCCTTGGCTGCGTGGCAATCTGGAAGCCTCGTCGATTGAGCTCGGACCCTATGTGCACCCTAATTCATCGGCGTGCTTCACATGCCTTCAGTTGCGCAGACGGAGCACGGATCCGTTGGCGATCGAACGCGAACTCGACCATGCGGACCGCGCCGAAAGACCCTCCCCAGACGGGATACCGCCGATCGGAGAAGCGTTGTTCGGTGCCACGTTGGGGGCGTCGCACTTGACCGGTGAAGTCGTGCGCATCATCACGGGCATCGCGATGCCCACGCTGCTCAACCGCGTGGTAACGCTGTCGCCGATCACCGGCGAGCAACGCGCGAACATGATTCTGCGCGTGCCGCGATGTCCCGAATGTTCCCGCAGCCCAGTGCCCCTCGCCGAAATGGCAGATGCTTAGCCGCGCCGTCCCGTGGCCCGATGTTGAGCACCACGGCGCCTGGACACGGGCGGTTCTCGACTGGGTCGACGCCGACTACGGACCGGTGAAGGAACTGACGGGGATCCGGATGGCCTCACCCGAACCGACCTTTTGGGTGTTCTCCGCAACGCTTTCACGTACTCCAGTGGGCAGATGGTTCGGTGGGCCCGCCGGGGGCGCCGCCGGAACGTCGATCGATGCCGAGGAGGCACTGCTGCGCTGTCTCGGCGAGGTGGCAGAGCGATACAGCGCGCTGACAGCGCCGATCGAGCCCACGCTGCACCCCGTCGACCCGTCGCTGATGAGCGAATTCCCGCGCTGTGCCGTCGATGAAGATTGCGCAGACGTCTTCAAGGATTTGCAGCCGCAGGTGCCCGTCACGCACGTTCAGATGTCGCGATTGGCCGACGGTGCGCCGTTGGACGTTCCCGCGGGGTTCGCACACTTGTCTTTTCAGGCCGCACACGAACCGTTGCTGACGTTTCCGGTGTCGACCGGTCTGGCGTTCGACCCGACGCTGGAGACCGCAGTGTGGCGCGGATTGTGCGAGGTCGCCGAACGCGACGCGATGATGTTGACGTGGTGGCAGCGTCGGCCGGTCGCAGAGATAATCCTCACGTGCCCGTCCGGGCAGCCGAGACCAGACACGCCTGCCGGGTTGGCGGACCGGATCGAGCGGCTGTCCGCAGCCGACTTGACGGCCAGATTCTTCGACATCACAACGGATTTCGCGATACCGACGGTGTGCTGTGTGCTGACCGGCGAGTCGTTCCCCTACCTGGCGGTGGGCGTGTGCGCACGCCATGACGTACGCGCTGCCTGCACCAAAGCACTGGACGAGGCGGTCTCGATCAGGGTCGCAGTGCACGGCTGGGATCGCTGCGAACCACCCGACCTCGAAGACTTTGGCTGGCTCATCGAACTCGAACAGCACGCGCAGCTGTACGCGACCGGCCGACTCCGCCACGCGTTCGACTTCATGCTGAACGGGGTCGCGGCCCCGATCACCCTCGACGAAATCGCCGCCCGACCGACACCGCCCGCGCCGCACACTATGTCCGATCTGCGGGCGCTTGCAATAGATTTGCAGCGGATCGGGCTGACAGTGCTGTGGACCGACATGACTGCGGACGAGCTGCGATCGCATGGTCATGTGGTGAAGGTTGTTGTGCCACAGATGATTCCGTTGTCACAGCCGCATCGGGTACGCTGGCTGGGGACACCGCGGCTGCGACGCGAGGGACAAACCGGTCCGCTTTTCGCATCGTCCTTCAATCCCTTCCCTCATCCGTTCTCGTGAAAGTGCCGGTTTGCCATGCCTGCTGACGTGCCGATCGCCGACATGTCCGACGCGGCCGTATTGCTGTCGGCGGAGTTCCACGTCGCCAGCCGTAATCAAGCGGCCTACAAGCGTTCTTACAAGTCTCACGACATTCACTACGACCCGTCGATCCGCGACTTGGTCAACGACGCGCCGCTGCACTTTGATGGCCGTCCGAGGGTGGCGCTGCCGACCGAGGACGCATCCGCTGGGGAATCCGTGCTCACTGTGATCAAGCGGCGCGCAAGTGGCCGTGCGTACACGGCGAAGCCTCTCGATGCCGCGAGCTTGGCGACCCTGCTCCGGCACGCGAATGGAGTGCTCGCGACGATGCGAACCGGGCGAAGCACGTTCTATCGTCGTGCCGCAGCGAATTCCGGCGATCTGGGTTCGGTCGAAATCTTCCCGATCGTCCTCAATGTCGTTGGCGTCGATCCGGGCATCTACCACTTCGACAGCGTGAGGCACGATCTCACGCAACTCCACGCGGGCGCCTACCCGGACTGGTTGCGCGAGGCCGTCTTCTTTCAGGCCGAATTCTCCCAGGCGGCCGTCGCGCTGGTGCTGACTGCGGCCGTCGGACGATTGCAAGCCAAGTACGGCATCCGTGGTTATCGGTTCGCGCTGCTCGACGTCGGGCACGTCTCCCAGAATCTGTACCTGGTGGCCACCGCGCTCGACTTACAGGTCTGTGCGACAGCAGGTTTCATCGACGACGTGGTGGACTCTACTCTCGGCATCGACGGACTCGACGTCTCGTCGATGCTGGTGGTGCTGATTGGGCAGTAGCCCACACGGTGATTTCGGTGCGCTAACCGGCGCTCAGCGCACGGTAGCGCACCGAAATCACTTACCGGTAGTCGCTGTACCCGTAGTCGTCCAGCGGCACAGCAGCACCGGTGGCCTGGCCGAAGTCCGGGCTGTAGTACTGATCCTCGTAGCTCGGGATCGTGTACGCGGCGGCCCGGGCCTCTTCGGTCGGCTGCACCTGGATGTTGCGGTACCGGTTGATGCCGGTGCCGGCCGGGATCAGCTTGCCGATGATCACGTTTTCCTTCAGACCGTTGAGCTTGTCGCTGCGGCAGTTGATCGCCGCATCGGTCAGCACTCGCGTGGTCTCCTGGAACGACGCCGCCGAGAGCCACGAGTCGGTGGCCAGCGACGCCTTCGTGATGCCCATCAGCACCGGACGGCCGGCGGCCGGCTCGCCGCCTTCGGCCACCACTCGACGGTTCTCGGCCTCGAACTCGGAGCGCTCCGTCAGCGACCCGGGCAGGAATTCCGTTGCGCCCGAGTCGATGATCGTCACGCGCCGCAGCATCTGGCGCACGATCACCTCGATGTGCTTGTCGTGGATCGACACGCCCTGCGCGCGGTACACCTCTTGCACCTCGTGGGTCAGGTGCAGCTGCACCTCGCGCGGACCCTGCACTCGCAGCACCTCGTGCGGATCGGCCGAACCCTCCATCAGCTGGTCGCCGACCTCGACGTGGTCGCCCTCGCGCAGCAGGCCCTCGGTGCCGTCCTCGTGGGTGACCGCCTTCAGCCGCTGACGACGAGACAGCTTGTCGTACACCACTTCTTCGCTGCCGTCGTCGGGGGTGATGGTGATCTTGTAGAACTTCTCACCCTCTTCGATGCGGACCCGCCCGGCGACCTCGGCGATCGGCGCCTTGTCGCGCGGGATCCGCGCCTCGAACAGTTCCTGCACGCGGGGCAGACCACCGGTGATGTCCTGACCGCCGGTGACGCCACCCTGGTGGAACGTCCGCATGGTCAGCTGCGTGCCGGGCTCGCCGATCGACTGCGCGGCGACGATGCCGACTGCCTCGCCGATGTCGACGAGCTTGCCGGTCGCCATCGAGCGGCCGTAGCACAACGCGCACACGCCGTTGGCGGACGCGCAGGTCAGCACGGAGCGCACCCGAACCGACGAAATACCGTGCTCCAGCAGCAGATCGATCGCCGGGTCACCGAGATCGTGCCCCTTCTCGACGAGCACATTGCCCTTCTTGTCGACTGCGTCTTCGGCCAAAGTCCGTGCGTACGCCGAGGTTTCGACGTACTGGTCCTTGACGAGGCCGTCCGGGGTTTCCTCGGCGAGCGTGACGGTGATGCCGCGCTCTGTGCCGCAGTCGTGCTCGCGAACGATGACGTCCTGGCTCACGTCCACCAGACGCCGGGTCAGATAACCCGAGTCGGCGGTACGCAACGCGGTGTCGGCCAAGCCCTTTCGGGCGCCGTGGGTGTTGATGAAGTACTCCAACACGGTCAGGCCCTCACGGAACGAGGACTTGATGGGCCGCGGAATGAACTCACCCTTCGGGTTGGTCACCAAGCCCTTCATGCCGGCCAGCGTCCGGGTCTGGGTGAAGTTACCGGTCGCCCCGGACTCGACGATCGTGATGATCGGGTTGTCCTCGGGGTAGTGCGACCGCAGCGCCTCACCGACCTCTTCTGTGGCGTCCTGCCAGATCTTCACCAGAGCCTCGTTGCGCTCCTGATGGTTCAAAGCACCGCGCTGGTACTTCTTTTCGATCCCGTCGGCTTCCTTCTCGTAGCGTTCGAGGATCTCGCCCTTCTCCGGCGGCACCAGCACGTCGGCCATCGACACCGTGACACCCGAGCGGGTGGCCCAGTAGAAGCCGGCGTCCTTGAGCTTGTCGACGGTCTGCGCGACGACGATCATCGGGTAACGCTCGGCCAGATCGTTGATGATCCGGGCCTGCACCTTCTTGTGCATCTGCTCGTTGATGAACGCATACCCGTGCGGCAGAAGCTCGTTGAACATCACCCGGCCCAGCGTGGTCTCGATGGTCCACGCGTCGCCCGGCTTCCAGCCCTCGTCACCGAACAACTCGGCCTCGAGCTCGACCGGCGGGCGCAGCTGCGTCAGCCGCACCTTGATCTTCGCGCGCACCGAGAGCGCACCCCGGTCCATCGCCATGATCGCCTCGGCCGGCGAGCTGTACACGCCCGACTCCGGCGTGTTCTTGGCGGCCGGCCGGTATTCGCCGACATCGCCGGGAACCTCGGTGGTCAAGAAGTACAGGCCGGTCACCATGTCCAGACGCGGCATGGCGAGCGGCTTGCCCGACGCCGGCGACAGGATGTTGTTGGAAGACAGCATCAGGATGCGGGCCTCGGCCTGCGCCTCCGCCGACAGCGGCAGGTGCACGGCCATCTGGTCGCCGTCGAAGTCGGCGTTGAAGGCCTCGCACACCAGCGGGTGCAGCTGAATCGCCTTGCCCTCCACCAGCATTGGCTCGAAC
>DASRFZ010000168.1:0-13069 GCA_035651275.1 Mycobacterium sp.
TGGTAATGCGATTCCGCGTCTGCTCGGCGTTAGGCAGGGGCGGCGCTGGGCCATTTCTGTAACACGTTCTAGTCTTAGCCCATGAGGGACGAACTGCTGCGCCATCCACTCCACTCTGGTCACCTGCTCGTCGGCGCGCTCAAGCGAAACAGGGACAAGCCACTGCTCTTTCTCGGCGACACCACGCTGACCGGCGGTCAGCTCGCCGACCGCATCTCCCAGTACGTTCAGGCGTTCGAGGCGCTCGGCGCGGGCACGGGTGTGACGGTCGGGCTGCTGTCGCTGAACCGCCCCGAGGTGCTGATGATCGTCGGCGCCGGGCAGACCCAGGGATACCGCCGTACGGCACTACACCCTCTCGGCTCGCTGGACGACCACGCCTACGTCCTGTCCGACGCCGGCGTCACGTCGCTGATCGTCGACCCCAATCCGATGTTCACCGAGCGGGCGCTGGGGCTGATGGAGCGCGTCGACTCGCTGAAGCAGATCCTGACGATCGGGCCGGTGCCCGACGCGCTCGCGGACGCCGCCGTCGACCTCACCGCCGAGGCCGCGAAGTACGAACCCCGCCCGCTGGTGGCCGCTGACCTTCCGCCGGACCAGATCGTCGGCCTGACGTACACCGGCGGCACGACCGGCAAGCCCAAGGGCGTCATGATGACGACGCAGACCACCACGACGATGACGACGATCCAGCTCGCCGAGTGGGAGTGGCCGGAGAGCCCGCGCTTCTTGATGATCACTCCGCTGTCGCACGCCGGCGCGGCGTTCTTCATGCCGACCGTCGTCAAGGGCGGCGAGATGATCGTGCTGTCGAAATTCGACCCCGCCGAGGTGTTGCGGGTTATCGAGGAGCAACGCATCACCGCGACCATGCTGGTGCCGTCGATGCTGTATGCCCTTCTGGATCACCCGGATTCGCGCACCCGCGACCTGTCGTCGTTGGAAACGGTGTACTACGGCGCATCCGCGATCAACCCCGTGCGGCTGAAGGAGGCGATCGACCGCTTCGGCCCGATCTTCGCGCAGTACTACGGCCAGTCCGAGGCTCCGATGGTGATCACCTATCTGGCCAAGGCCGACCACGACGAGAAGCGGCTGACGTCATGCGGGCGGCCGACGCTGTTCGCGCGCACGGCGTTACTGGGCGAGGACGGGCAGCCGGTGCCCCAGGGTGAGGTCGGCGAAATCTGTGTCAGCGGCCCGCTTTTGGCGGGCGGCTACTGGAACTTGCCGGACGCGACAGCCGAGACCTTCCGCGACGGCTGGATGCACACCGGCGACCTTGCCCGCGAGGACGACGACGGCTTCTGGTACATCGTCGACCGGGTCAAGGACATGATCGTCACCGGCGGATTCAACGTGTACCCGCGCGAGGTCGAGGACGTCGTCGCCGAGCATCAGGCCGTCGCGCAGGTGTGCGTGATCGGCACGCCCGATGAGAAGTGGGGTGAGGCCGTCACCGCCGTCGTCGTGCTGCGCGACGACGCGCCCCGCGACCAGGAGTCGATCACCGCGATGACCGTCGAGATCCAGGGAATGGTCAAGGAGCGCAAGGGATCTGTCCAGTCGCCCAAGCAGGTCGTCGTCGTCGACTCGCTGCCGCTGACCGGGCTCGGCAAGCCGGACAAGAAGGCAGTCCGGGCCAAGTTCTGGGAGGGCGCGGGCCGCGCTGTCGGGTAGCGTCACCGCCATGACTGAACAGCGAATCCGGCCGCCATGGTGGCTGAAGCCGGCGAACAAGGTGTTCATCGCGATGTCGAAACTCGGCATGAGCTTCGGCGGCGAAAGTCCTGTCGTGTTGACGGTCGTCGGCCGGAAGTCGGGAAAGAAGCGGTCCACGCCTGTGACCCCGATGACCGTCGACGGCAAACGCTATGTGGTGGGCGGGTTTCCGGGCGCGGACTGGGTGAGCAACGCCCGCGCCGCCGGCGAGGCGACGCTGCAACGTGGTCGGCACTCCGAACGCGTGCGGATGGTCGAGATGTCTGTGGACGAGGCGCGTCCGCTGCTACGAGCGTTCCCGATCGAAGTGCCCACTGGCGTGAGTTTCATGAAGAACGCGGGCCTGGTGAAAGACGGCCGCCCAGAGGAATTCGAGGCGCTCGCGGGCCGTTGCGCTGTGTTTCGATTCGACCCGATCTCATGAACTCTCCCAACCCTTTTGACGCCTCGCTGTGGCGGCCGGTCTCCGGATTCGAGGACCTCACCGACATCACCTATCACCGCCACGTGTCCGACGGCACCGTGCGGGTTGCGTTCAACCGCCCGGAGGTACGCAACGCATTTCGGCCGCACACCGTCGACGAGCTCTACCGCGCGCTCGACCACGCCCGCATGTCGCCGGACGTCGGCGTCGTGCTGCTCACCGGCAACGGCCCGTCGCCGAAAGACGGCGGCTGGGCGTTCTGCTCCGGCGGCGACCAACGCATCCGCGGCCGCACCGGCTACCAGTACGCGTCCGGAGAAACCGCCGAAACCGTCGACCCCGCCCGCGCCGGGCGCCTGCACATCCTCGAGGTGCAGCGGCTGATCCGGTTCATGCCGAAGGTGGTGATCTGCCTGGTCAGCGGCTGGGCGGCCGGCGGCGGGCACAGCCTGCACGTGGTGTGTGACCTGACGCTCGCCAGCCGCGAGCACGCCCGCTTCAAGCAGACCGATGCCGACGTCGGCAGCTTCGACGGCGGCTACGGCAGCGCCTATTTGGCGCGCCAGGTCGGGCAGAAGTTCGCCCGCGAGATCTTCTTCCTCGGCCGTCCGTACACCGCCGAGCAGATGCACCGGATGGGCGCGGTCAACGAGGTTGTCGACCATGGGGAGCTGGAGACCGTCGGGATGGAGTGGGCGAAGGCGATCAACGCGAAATCGCCTCAGGCGCAACGGATGTTGAAGTTCGCGTTCAACCTCCTCGACGACGGGCTGGTGGGTCAGCAGCTGTTCGCGGGGGAGGCAACGCGTTTGGCGTACATGACCGATGAGGCCGTCGAGGGCCGCGACGCCTTCCTGCAGAAGCGTGACCCCGACTGGAGCCCGTTCCCTCGCTACTTCTGAGTGATTTCGGTGCGCTAACCGGCGCTCAGCGCACGTTAGCGCACCGAAATCGCCCGCCTAGAAGCGGAACGTCGTCTGCCCGTGCGGTGACTTCGCGAACGCGATCACCTTCCGCGGCGGCACTTGAAACACCTGGGCCCGCCCGCCGTCCGAGTGCGTCAACATGCCGTCGGACACCCCGAAATCCCAATCGCCCGAATACTTTTCGCGGTATGCGTCGGCGACGTCGGTCAATGCCGAATCACTGTTGACCCGCTCGGCGGCGCCTTCTACGACGACGTCGACGCCGTGGTTCCACGTGTTTACCCCGGTGGTGACGACGACGTCGGCGTGGTGTGCGAGGTTGCGCGCCTTCTGCTCGTCCGCACCGGTGCAGAACACGAAGGCGCCGGGAACCCACAGGCCGACAAGCGGGGCCACATGCGGGCGGCCGTCGCCGCGGACGGTCGTCAGCCAGTAGAGCTCGGCGTCGAGCAGTAATCCCTCTGCGGTCTGCCACGGCACCGGCTCGGTGGCCTCGCTGAAGCGTGTGTCGAGATGTGTCTGCATGCTCCCATCTTCTGCCGAGCCGGTAACCACCGTGGGGAAGTTCGAGCAGAGACCACGTGGAATACCGTTTCGGCGTATGAAGAGTCCCCTTCGGCGGCTGTCGCGGGCAGTGGCGCTGGCCAGCATGCGGCCACCCATCCCCCAGCAGCTGCTCCTGCACCGACCGGCCGCGGATCGCGTCGACCTGACCGGCAAGCGGGTCCTGCTCACGGGCGCGTCGTCAGGCATCGGCGAAGCTGCCGCTGAACAGTTCGCGCGCGAGGGCGCCACGGTCGTCGTCGTCGCACGCCGCGCCGACCTGCTCGACACCGTCGTGCAACGGATCACGTCGAACGGCGGAAACGCCATCGCCCTGCCCTGCGACCTGTCCGACCTCGACGCTGTCGACGCCCTGGTGCAAAAGGTCGATGACCAGTTCGGCGGCGTCGACATCCTGGTCAACAATGCCGGCCGGTCGATCCGCCGGCCGCTCGCCGAGTCGCTCGACCGCTGGCACGACATCGAGCGGACGATAGCGCTGAACTACTACTCGCCGCTTCGGCTGATCCGCGGCATCGCGCCCGGAATGATGGCCCGCGGCGAGGGCCACATCATCAACGTCGCGACCTGGGGTGTCTTCAGCGAGGCGTCCCCGCTGTTCGCCGCATACAACGCGTCGAAGGCCGCGCTGGCGTCGGTAAGCCGGGTGATCGAAACGGAGTGGTCGGGCCGGGGCGTGAAGTCGACGACGCTGTACTACCCGCTGGTGGCCACGCCGATGATCGCCCCGACGAGGGCATACGACGGGCTGCCTGCCCTGACGCCGGAGGAGGCGGCGGAGTGGATGGTCATCGCGGCCAGGCGACGGCCGGTGCGCATCGCACCCCGGATCGCGCTGCTGGCCAAGGCGCTCGACACTGTCAGCCCGGACCTGGTCAACGTGATGATGAAGCGGCAACGCATTCAACCCAACCGTCCCGACCCTGCGTGATAGACACGCACCCATGGAGATTCTGGCCAGCCGGATCCTCATCCGGCCCGCCGACTACGAGCGGTCGGTGGCGTTCTACCGCGACGGCATCGGCCTGGCGATCTGGCGCGAATATGGCGCTGGCACAGTCTTTTTCGCGGGCCAGTCGCTGATCGAGCTGGCAGGGCACGGCCGCGCGGAAGACAGCGCAGGCCGGTTCGACGGCGCGATCTGGCTGCAGGTCCGCGACGTCTACGACACCCAACGCGAACTCACGCAACGCGGCGTCGACATCACCCGCGAAGCCCGCCAGGAGCCGTGGGGTCTGCATGAGATGCACGTCACAGATCCCGACGGCATCACGCTGATTTTCGTGCAGGTTCCGCCCGAACATCCGCTGCGCCGGGACACCAGAGGTTAACGGAAGGCAAACTCTTGCGGTCGAGTTAAGACTCGCCAGGGGAAAAGTGGCCGATAAGTTCGACATCGAGCCGTTATAACCGCCAGAATCCAGGTGTGACACTTCAGCTGTTCTTGCTGATCATCGTCGTGGTCACCGCCCTCGCTTTTGACTTCACCAACGGGTTCCACGACACCGGCAACGCGATGGCCACCTCGATCGCCAGCGGCGCGCTCAAGCCCAGAGTCGCGGTCGCCTTGTCGGCGGTGCTGAACCTGGTCGGCGCGTTCTTGTCGACGGCGGTGGCGGCGACGATCGCCAAGGGCTTGATCGACGCTCACCTGGTCACGCTGGAGCTGGTGTTCGCCGGCCTGGTCGGCGGGATCGTCTGGAACCTGATGACGTGGCTGCTGGGCATCCCGTCGAGCTCGTCGCATGCGCTGATCGGCGGGATCGTCGGGGCGATGATCGCCGCGGTCGGCGGTCACGGAGTGATCTGGCGCGGCCTGATGTCGTCGGTGATCGTGCCGGCGCTGCTGGCACCGCTGGTCGCCGGATTGGTTGCGGCCATCGGCACCTGGTTGGTGTATCGGACCACGCGAAAAGTGCCGGAGGAGCGCACGAACAAAGGCTTTCGGTACGGGCAGATCGGCTCGGCTTCGCTGGTGTCGCTGGCCCACGGAACCAATGACGCGCAGAAGACGATGGGCGTTATCTTCTTGGCGCTCATCGCTTATGGCGCCGCAAGCAGTAAGGACCCCATGCCGCCACTGTGGGTCATCGTCAGCTGTGCGTTGGCGATCGCACTGGGAACTTACGTGGGCGGCTGGCGCGTGATCCGCACACTCGGCAAGGGACTGGTGGAGATTCAGTCGCCGCAGGGAATGGCCGCCGAATCAGCCTCGGCCGCAATTATTTTGCTGTCCAGCCACTTCGGCTACGCGTTGTCCACCACGCACGTGGCCACCGGTTCGATCCTGGGCAGCGGGGTCGGCAAGCCTGGCGCCGAGGTGCGGTGGGGCGTCGCGGGCAGGATGGCCGTGGCGTGGGTGATGACGTTGCCACTGGCGGGCCTGGTCGGTGCCAATACCTATTTCATCGTGCATGGGATCGGCGGATTCGCCGGAGCAGCAATTGGATTCGCACTACTGGCGGCCCTAGCGGGGGTGATCTGGCTGCGCTCGCGGCGAACCCCGATCACCCACAAGAACGTCAACCACGAGTGGGAAGGCAGCCTCACCGCGGGCGTCGACGAAACCCCTTCCGAGGCAAAGACTCCCGCTCCGGCCCTGCCGGTGGACGTCGGCTAGCGAGCGAAAGGCCAACAGTGAGCGCCTGGTTCAACTACATCGCAGTCTCGAAGATCGTCATCTTCGGACTGCTGGTCGGCGCCGCGCTGCCCGCATTGTTCGCGGTGGGCGTACGACTCAACGCCGACGGTGTCGGAGCGACGAGCGTCGCGCGACGCAACCCTGTGCTGTTGGCGTTGAGCTGGCTGATCTTCGCGCTCGTGCTTGCCGCGGTCCTGCTCGGTGTGCTGTTCATCGCGCGGGATTTCATCGGCCATCACACCGGGTGGTACATCCTCGGCGCGCAGCACAAGTAGCAGCCAACTACTAGCATTGTGGGGGATCGTGAAAGTTGACATGGCGGAGGCGCCAAGGCACGGGAGTTGACGGCCGGTGAACCGATTCCTCAACGCGGTCGTGACATGGCTGCGCGCCGGTTATCCCGAAGGTGTGCCGCCGACCGACTACATGCCCGTGCTCGCGCTGCTGTCGCGGCGACTGTCCACCGACGAGGTGAAGGAAGTCGCCCGCGCGCTGATGCAGCAGGGTGAATTCGACAAGATCGACATCGGCGTCGCTATCACCCAGATCACCGACGAGCTGCCCACTCCGGACGACATCGAGCGGGTGCGCGGGCGGCTTGCGGCCAAGGGGTGGCCGCTCGACGATCCGCGTGACACCGAGGAGACCGGATAGCCACGCTGCGCGCCGTCGACGTCCCCGCTGGCGGTGATGTGCTCTCGCTGTTGCCTGTCCTGGAACGGTTGCTGTCCGGGCACGGCGACGCGGTACTGCCCGTCCCGTCGTCGCCGGCGTCCGAAAAGGCGTTGCTGACAACGGCTTTGCGTGTCGATGAACCGATTGACGACGACGTTGCGCTGGTGGTCTCGACGTCCGGTACGACGGGCACGCCAAAAGGTGCTCTGCTGACGGCCAGCGCGTTGACGGCCAGTGCCGCGGCGGCGTCTGCCCGGTTGGGCGGACCCGGCCGATGGCTGCTGGCGCTGCCCGCGCACCACATCGCGGGGATGCAGGTGCTGATTCGCAGCGTGCTCGCGGGCACCACGCCCGTCGTCGTCGACGTGTCAGCGGGTTTCGACGTCGCGATGCTGGCGTCGGCGGTGCGTCGCATGGGTGGTGCGCGCCGATACGCCTCGCTGGTGGCCGCGCAACTGGACAAGGTGCTCGCCGATCCCGAGGCGACCGCGGCGCTGGCCGAACTCGACGCGGTGCTGATCGGAGGCGGACCTCTGCCGGCCGCAATAGCTGAACAGGCCACTGCCGCAGGGATTTCCGTTGTCCGCACGTACGGCATGAGCGAGACGGCCGGCGGTTGCGTGTACGACGGCGTACCGCTTGACGGCGTCCTGGTTCGTGTCGACGACGGTCGCGTGCTGCTTGGCGGCGCCACGCTGGCGAAGGGCTACCGCAACCCTGTCTCGCCCAACCCGTTCGCCGAGCCGGGCTGGTTCGTGACCGAGGATGCGGGCAGCGTCGACGCTTGCGGTGTGCTGACGGTGCACGGGCGTCTTGACGAGGGCATCAGCACCGGCGGGCTGACCGTGCTTCCGCAGGTGGTCGAGGCCGTGATCGCGCGACATCCCCGGGTCGCGCATTGCGCGGTGTTCGGCGTGCCCGATTCGCGCCTGGGCGAGCGGGTGGTGGCTGCTGTGGTCGCGTCCGGCGAGTTGTCGCTCGAGCAGCTGCGCGCGCACGTCGTCGCGTCGCTGGACGCCACCGCCGCGCCGCGTGAGCTGTATCTGGTGGACGAATTGCCGATGCGCGGCATCGGCAAGGTCGACCGCCGCGCGCTCGCCGCACGCTTCTCCTAGGGTGGGCGCGTGAAGGTCCGCAGCGAAGCGATCGCGGTGCCGCTGGCCGCGGTGCTGGTGGCCGCCGCGTTCGTCGTGCCGCATCTGCATCTCGGCGTCGTCACCCCGCTGATCCACGCATCGCGTCTGCGCATTCACTTATTCGCCGAGACCGCACCGATTTTCGGGTTTTGGGATCTGCACGTCGGCTGGGGCACCCCCGCGGCCATCGTCATCGCCGTCGGGGTGGTCGTGTGGGGGCCGACGGTAGCGCAGCGGCTTCCTTGGCGCGCGCTGCCGCTGGCCGTCTGGGCGACCTCCTGCGCGTGGGCCTTCTCGCTGGCGATGATCAACGGCTGGAAACGCGGATTTGCGACCGGGTTGACGCTTCGCGACTTCCTCCACGAGGTTCCGCGTGTCGCCGATATCCCAAAAGCGTTGCACGGCTTCGCCCGTCGCATACCTGATTTCCAGCCCGACTCGTGGGTCACGCATGTGTCGGGTCATCCGCCGGGTGCGTTGTTGACGTTCGTCTGGTTGAACCGCATAGGCCTGGGCGGCGGCGCGTGGGCTGGGGCGCTGTGCCTGTTCGTTGGGTCCAGCGCGGCGGCAGCGATCGTCGTCACCTTGCGCGCGCTCAACGACGAATCCACCGCACGGCTCGCCGCCCCGTTCGTCGCGGCGGCACCGACCGCGATCTGGATCGCGGTGTCGGCCGACGGGTACTTCGCCGGCGTCGCCGCGTGGGGCCTGGCGCTTCTCGCGCTCGCTGTCAGCGGCCGGGCGCGCGTCCCGGCGCTCGCGGCCGTCGCCGCCGGCGTGCTCTTCGGATGGTCGATTTTCCTCAACTACGGGCTTGCGTTGCTCGGGGTGCTGGCGATCGCGGTCCTGATCGCCGCCAAACAGCCTCGCGCCGCGCTCGTCAGTCTCGCGTTCGCGATACCAGCGGCGCTCGCGGTCGTGGGTGTGTTCGCATGGGCGGGCTTCTGGTGGTTCGACGGGTACACCCTTGTGCAGCAACGCTATTGGCAAGGAATCGCGCGTGACCGACCATTCCAATACTGGAGCTGGGCGAACATTGCGTCGGTGGTGTGTGCGATCGGGCTCGGCGGCGTCGCGGGAGTCAGCAGGGTATTCGACGTAAGCGCGATCCGCCGACGCTCGGGCCTGCACCTGCTGGTGCTCGCAGCGATGCTCGCGATCCTGTGCGCCGATCTGTCGATGCTGAGCAAGGCCGAGACCGAACGGATCTGGCTGCCGTTCACGGTCTGGCTCACCGCGGCGCCCGCGCTACTGCCCCGGCCGTCGCACCGATGGTGGCTGGGCGCCAACGTCGTCGGTGCGCTCGTGCTCAACCACGTCATCTTGACGAACTGGTGATGGCCGTGAAGTTGCGATGGCGCAGTCCGCTTCGCGGCCCGTGGCTGACGTCGGTGCTGGGCCTGACGCTGTTGGTCACGCTTCCTGTCGTGATTGTCACCGGATTGCTGTCCTTCATCGCGTACGGCCCTCAGTTCGGGCAGGCGATGCCCCACGACGTCGGCTGGCTGCGGCTGCCGATCTTCGACTGGCCTACCCACCCGGCGTGGCTGTACCGGCTCAACCAAGGTGTCCACGTCGGGCTCGGCCTTGTGCTCATTCCGGTCGTGTTGGCCAAGCTGTGGTCGGTGATCCCGCGGCTGTTCGTCTGGCCGCCGAGCCGGTCGATCGCCCAACTGCTGGAACGCCTCTCGCTCGTGATGCTGGTCGGTGGAATCTTGTTCGAGTTGGTCACCGGCGTGCTGAACATCCAGTACGACTACATCTTCGGGTTCAGCTTCTACACCGCCCACTACTTCGGCGCGTGGGTGTTCATCGCGGGTTTTCTCATGCACATCGCCCTCAAGATTCCCCGCATGGTCACCGCGCTGCGATCCTTGTCGTTGCGAGAAGTGTTGCGCACCAACCGCGCCGACACCGTGCCGGAAGCCCGCGATCCCGATGGCCTGGTGGCGGCCGACCCGACGGCCCCGACGATCAGCCGTCGTGGGGCGCTCGCACTCGTCGGCGGTGGCGCCGCGTTCATGGCCGTGATCACCGCCGGACAGACGATCGGCGGCTGGACGCGACACTCGGCGCTGCTACTGCCGCGTGGGCGCGACCGCGGCGATGGCCCCAACGACTTCCAAGTGAACCGCACCGCGGCCGCTGCGGGAATTCGGCCCGAAATCACCGGCGACGGTTGGCGTCTCAGGCTCACCGGCGGAGCCGCGCCCGTCGCCCTCGACCGTCGAGCCCTGGAGGCGATGCCGCAACACACAGCCCGGCTTCCGATCGCGTGCGTCGAAGGCTGGTCCACCACCGAGACGTGGACCGGCGTGCGGCTTTGCGACCTTGCCCACCTCGCCGGAGTGCCGTCGCCGCGTTCCGCACGCGTGGCCTCCCTCGAACCCTTCGGCGCATTCAATCACGCTGTGTTGCAAGGGGATCAGGTAACACATCCGGATTCGCTTCTCGCGTTGCGCGTCAACGGCGCAGAGATCTCACTCGACCACGGCTACTCGGCGCGGGTCATCGTCCCCGCGCTGCCCGGTGTGCACAACACCAAGTGGGTCGCATCGATCGCCTTCGAGGCGCCGCGATGACGAAACTGCTGGCACGCTATCGCCGCCTCTACGGCTCTCACCCTCTGCACCTGCTGCTGATGCTGGCCGGTTTCGCGCTCCTCGGGTATGTCCTGGCCACAATCAAGCCAGGGACACTGTGGAATTCGCACGTGTGGTGGCAGTCGATAGCCGTGTGGTTCGCGGTCGCGATCATCGGTCACGACGTGATCCTGTTCCCGCTGTATGCCCTTGCCGATCGGATCCTGACGGCGTCGGCGGTACCACGACTGAAGGCGCTGAACTACATTCGCGTGCCCGCGCTCGGGTCGGCGTTGACGCTGCTGGTCTTCCTGCCCGGGATCATCGAGCAAGGCGCGCCGACGTACTTGGCGGCGACCGGTCAAACCCAGGAACCGTTCCTCGCCAGATGGCTGCTACTGACCGCAGGCATGTTCGCCATCAGTGCGGTGGCGTATGTGATCCGGCTTCGACGAGTTCGCCGGCCGCGCGCAGCTTGTTCAGACGCTTCCGCACCGGAGCGCCCTGATACTCCAGCGGAATAGGCTCGCCGGAGTCGTCGACCGGTCCGAGCGGTTGATGCAGTTCGATGTACGCGCCGTGTGGCAGGCGGCGGATGATTCCGGTTTCGATGCCGTGCTCGAGCACCTCACGGTCGCTGCGCTGCAACGCAATTGCCCACCGGTACGTGATGAAGTAGACGATCGGCGGCAGCACCACCATACCGATGCGGCCGATCCACGTCGTCGCGTTCAGCGAGATGTGGAACTTCAGCGCGATGACGTCGTTCATCGATGCGATGGTCAGCACCATGTAAAATGCGATCGCCATCGCCCCGATTGCGGTGCGCACCGGCACATCTCGCGGCCGCTGCAACAGGTTGTGGCGCGCCCGGTCGCCGGTGACCCGCCTCTCGATGAACGGCCACGACAGCAGGCCGAGGAACACCACAGTCATCAGCACCGCCACCCAGACGCCCGCCGGGATCGTGTACGGGCCGATGTAGAACTCCCATGCCGGGAAGATCCGCAGGAAGCCTTCGGTCCACATCAGGTAGAAGTCCGGTTGTGAGCCTGCCGATACATGCGCCGGTTTGTACGGCCCGAGCTGCCAGATGGGGTTGATCTGCAGCAGACCGCCCAAGAGGCCCAGGATGCCGACGATCATCGCGAAGAACGCACCTGACTTGACCGCGAACACCGGCAGAATCCGCACGCCCACGACGTTGCGTTCGGTGGCGCGCGGCCCCGGGAATTGCGTGTGCTTCTGATACCAGACCAGAGCGAGATGAATTCCGATGAGCGCCAACATGATTGCCGGGAACAGCAGCACGTGGATGATGTACAGCCGCGGGATGATTGCTGTGCCTGGGAAGTCGCCGCCGAACAATGCCCAGTGCAACCAGGTGCCGACCACTGGGAGGCCCAGCGTGATCGACGACAGCGCGGACCGAAGGCCGGTACCAGACAGCAGGTCGTCGGGCAGCGAGTAGCCGAAATAGCCCTCGAACATCGCCAGGATCAGCAGCAGTGAGCCGATCACCCAGTTGGCTTCACGCGGTTTGCGGAACGCGCCGGTGAAGAAGACGCGGGCAAGATGCACCATGATCGCGGCGGCGAAAAGCAGCGCCGCCCAATGGTGCATCTGGCGGACGAACAACCCGCCGCGCACCTCGAAGCTGATGTTCAGGGCACTCTCGTAGGCCCGGGACATCTGCACGCCGTTAAGTGGTTGGTACACACCGTGATAGGTGACCTCGGTCATCGACGGGTCGAAGAACAGCGTGAGGTACACGCCGGTGAGCAGCAGCACGATGAACGAATACAGCGCGATCTCGCCCAGCAGGAACGACCAGTGCGTCGGAAAGACCTTGTTGATCTGGCGCCTCAGGCCCGCAGCCAGGTGATAGCGGACGTCGGCGGCGTCCGCGTGGCGTGCAGCGGTCTCGCTCAGTTTGGGACTCATGCTCGGTGCTCCCAATGTCGGCCATCCAGGCTCTACTACGAATAGTAGTACTAATCGGCGTCGTAGGACAAGACCGCTCTGGCGAACCTTGAGCTGGGCGGGCACGTCTGCGCCACCGCGACGAGGTCGTCGGCCGTGTCGACGTCCTGGAGTTCCTCGACGAGCGTCGGGTTGAGTCCGATGGTGCGCAGCGCTCTCAGCGTGACCGCGCCCGTGGTCGCCGTCGACATCGGCACCGCGCGCAGCACGTCGGCGTCCGTCGGCGAATGCACGCCCAGTACCCACCAGCCGCCGTCGGTAGCAAGGCCCAGCACCGCCGGTGCCGCCAACAGGGCGTCGCCGCATCGCTCGAGCAGCGACGCGGTGACTTGCGGCGTGTCCATTCCGATCTGCAGCACCGGGTGCGGCCCGGCCACCGCCGCGGTATCGGCGTGGGCGTTGGCCAGGCGGTC
>DASRFZ010000169.1:0-3737 GCA_035651275.1 Mycobacterium sp.
GGCGCGGCAACCTCTACCCGATCATGGCGCCCGAGGCGCGGCCGTCGGATCCCGAACTGCGCCACAACATGCTGGGTTTGACCGAGGCCGGCGGCGTCGTCCTGCTCAGTGGTGACGAGACCGATCAGCCCGAGCATCGGCGCGGGTCGTTCGGCAAGCCGGCCCCGGGCTTCGAGACGAAAGTCGTCGATCCCGACACCGGTGAGACCACCGATGCGGGTGAGCTGTGTATCCGGGGGCCGTACCTGATGCAGCACTACCACCGGCGCAGCCGCGAGGAGTGCTTCGACGCCGACGGCTGGTTTTACACTGGCGATCTCGTGCGCACCGACCTTGAGGGCTTCTACTACTTCGTCGGCAGGCGCGGATCGATGATCAAAACCGCGGGCGCCAATGTCGCTCCGGCAGAAGTGGAGAAGGCGATAGCGAAGGTCAGCGGTGCGACAGCCTACGTCGTCGGCATTCCCGACGCCGAACGCGGTGAGGTCGTCGCCGCGGTCGTGGTCACTGACGGAGACTTCGACGAATCGGTATTGCGCGCTGACTTGAAGGACGAACTGTCGTCGTACAAGATTCCGATACGGTTCATTGCGCTCCGCAGCTCGGAGGTTCCGTTGCTGTCCAGCGGCAAGGTCGACGTGGCGGCAGTGAAGAAGATGTTCGATGGCTGACCCGTCGACCGTCGACGAGCTACTGAAATCGCGGGCGGCACAATATGGCTCGAAGCCGGCGGTGATCGACCCGTCGGCGCGCATTACGTACGCCGAGATCGATTCGACCACGCGCGAGCTCGCGGCGGCGTTCGTCGAGGCCGGCGTCGGAAAGGGCACGCGCGTCGGCCTGATCATGCCCAACGGGCTGCAGTGGGTGCAGATCGCACTCGCGGTGACGCGGATCGGTGCGGTGCTGGTGCCGCTGAGCACGCTGCTGCAGCCACGCGAGCTGCTTGCGCAGTTGCGGGTCGCCTCGGTGCAATTGTTGGTTTCCGTCGAGGAGTTCCGCGGGCATCGCTACCTCGAGGACGTGAGTGGCGCGTTGGCGAACCTTCCTGCGCTGCGCGAAGTTCTGCCGGCACACCGGCTGGCTCACATGCGCGCAGCAGACCCGGCGAGGGGTGTCGTCGACGCGATGGCGGCGAGCATGTCACCGAGCGACCTGCTTGCGGTCATGTTCACGTCCGGGAGCAGCGGGCCGCCGAAAGGTGTTCTGCACTCGCATGGCAACGCATTCGCGGCTGTGCGATCGGGACTTGGTGCGCGCTGCATCGACGCCACGACACGGCTCTACCTTCCGATGCCGATGTTCTGGGTCGGCGGCTTCGCGGGCGGGCTGCTTTCGGCCCTGCTGGCCGGGGCCACGCTGGTGACAGAACCGACGCCTCGTCCGGACACCACGCTGCGGCTATTGGAACGCGAGGGGGTCACGTTGTTCCGCGGCTGGCCCGACCAGGCGGAAGCATTGGCACGTCAAGCGGATTCGGTGGGCGCAGACTTGTCGGCACTCAAACCGGGCAGTCTCGAAGCACTCTTACCGCCCGACCAGCGCGCGGCACCGGGCGCTCGGGCGAAGCTGTTCGGAATGACCGAGGCGTTCGGGCCGTATTGCGGCTATCCCGCCGACACCGATATGCCGCGCTCAGCATGGGGCAGTTGCGGAAAGCCGTTCGACGGCGTGGAGGTTCGGATCGTCGACCCGGACAGCGGACAGCCGGTCCCGACAGGAACCGTCGGCATGATCCAGATCCGCGGCCCGCACACACTGCGCGGCATCTGCCGGCGCAGCCGCGAGGAGGTGTTCAGCCTCGACGGCTTCTACCCCACCGGCGATCTGGGCCGCCTCGACGCCGACGGGTTCATGTTCTACCACGGCAGATCCGACGACATGTTCAAGGTCAGCGGCGCAACGGTATACCCGAGCGAAGTCGAAGACGCACTTCGGGCCATCGACGGGGTCAAGGGCGCGTTCGCCGTCGACGTCGGCGGTGCTGTTGGCGCGGCAGTGGTATGCGACACCGCGACGGCGACGCCCGATTCGCTGCGTGCGGCTGCGCGGAAAGTGATGAGTTCGTTCAAGGTTCCGAGAGTCTGGCTGTTGCTGGAATCCGACGACGAAATTCCCCGCGGCTCGACGGGCAAGGTCGACGCCGCGCGGCTGCGCGAGATGCTGTCGCAGCGGTGAGGGCATTCACTCTGCACTCAGGGCGTGACGTACTCGACCTTTCTCGCCCACGACGCATTGTCAGTGGCCCACCACTCCATGGCTGACAAGGTGCTCGATCATCGGCGCAACGCCCGCCACGAAGTGCGTCGACATGGCGGCGCGCGCGGCCTTCTCGTCACGCCGCTCCAGCGCCGTCAGCACGCGGCGGTGGTCTTTGATCGATTGAGCCGGCCAGCCCTTCACCGCCGGGAACACCGATTCCGGCGCATACCGGGTGATCTGGCCCATGAGTTGCGACAGCTTCGGCGAGTCGGCCGCCACATTGATCGCCCGGTGGAACTCGTGGTTCAGCCGTACGGCGCGTTCGTGGTCGTCGCGGTCGTACGCGTCCTCCAGCTGGGCCTGGATGTCCTTCAATTGCGTCAGCTGCTCGTCGGTGATCCCCTTCGCCGCTCGCGCGGCCAGCTCGCCGCCGATGTGCGCCTGGACATTTGACACGTCAGCGATGTCACGGTCGGTCACCGGCAACACCATGAAGCCACGATGCGGCTGCTGCGTGAGCAGCCCTTCCGCGCGCAGCTCGAGCAGCGCTTCGCGCACCGGCGTCACGCTGACCCCGAGCTCGGCGGCCAGTTGGTCGAGCCGAACGTATTGGCCCGCGGTATAACGCCCTTCGAATATCCGCTGACGAACCCGGCGGGCAACATCCTCCGAAAGCTGCGGTCTCGCAACAAACTCCGAGAGGGTCATATCGAATACTCCGCCAGCAATCGCTTGCTGATGATCTGCTTCTGGATTTCACTGGTGCCCTCGCCGATCAACAGGAACGGGGCATCCCGCATCAGACGCTCGATCTCGTATTCCTTGGAGTAGCCGTAGCCGCCGTGAATGCGGAAGCTCTGCTGGGTGACCTCGGAGCAGAACTCGCTCGCCAGGTATTTGGCCATGCCCGCCGCGACGTCGTTGCGCTCACCCGAGTCTTTCAGCCTCGCCGCATTCACCATCATCAGGTGGGCCGCTTCGATTTTCGTCGCCATCTCCGCGAGCTGAAATGCAATCGCCTGATGTTCGGCGATCGGCTTGCCAAACGTCGACCGCTGCTGCGCGTATCGCACGGCCAGTTCGAACGCGCGGATGCCCACGCCGCAGGCACGGGCCGATACGTTGACGCGCCCAACCTCGATGCCGTCCATCATCTGAAAGAAGCCCTGTCCGGGTGCGCCGCCCAGGATGTCGTCGGCGCTCGCGGCATACCCGTCGAAGATCAACTCGGTCGTGTCGATGCCTTTGTAGCCGAGCTTGTCGATCTTGCCGGGAATCGTCAGTCCCGGCACCACTTCGCCGAAGCCCGTGGGCTTTTCGACGAGAAACGCGGTGAGGTTACGGTGCGGTTTGTCCGCCCCCTCGTCGGTGCGGACCAGCACGGCGATCAGCGTCGAGCTGCCACCATTTGTCAGCCACATCTTCTGGCCGTCAATGGTGTAGTCGCCGTCGGGATTTCGCTTCGCCCGAGTGCGAATCGCGGCGACGTCGGAACCCAGCTCCGGCTCCGACATCGAAAACGCCCCACGGCACTC
>DASRFZ010000170.1:0-10943 GCA_035651275.1 Mycobacterium sp.
TCCTGAAGGACATCGAGCAGGCGAGGTGATTAGCCGTCAGCCGGTGGTCGTCGTCTCGTGACGACGACGGAACAGGCCGCCGAAGCGGCGATGCCGCGGCTCCTCTGCGGCAGCAGCGGTGGGCCCGAGCTCGTCGGTGTCGCGCTCTCCGACAGGCGCCTCGCTCTGCCCGGCCGGTGCCTCACGCTCCGCGACCGGCGGCACTGCACGCTCCGTCGCGGTCACGGGCGTCGGCGTCGGCTCAGCTGCGGTCGTGGCCACTGGCCGCTGTGCGTACTGGATATCGCGAAGCGAGCGAACCGACAAGCGGCCCAACGCAAGTGCGCCCAGGAACACGATCACCGCGCCCAGCCCAGAGAAGTAGGCCAAGTCGAGCGCCGCATACTTGGCCGCAGTCTCGGCCAGTGGCCGACCGACGTCCCCGATGTTCAACAGCGACGCGAACGATCGGCCGGTCACAAACCATGCACCAGCGAGCACCGTGAGCCAGCCGCCGAGCATCGCCGTCGCGCGATTACCGGAAGCCAACAGAAGCAGACCACCGACCGCTGTCGCCACCCCGGGCAACACCTCAAGCCACCCGCGTGGAGCAGTCCAGACCCACACGTCGTTCGTGCCCCACGCGAAGTCGAAGTAGGGCCCGATGAACGGAATCAGCGCCCCCCACGCTCCCAGCAGGATCAGCAGAAAGCCGCTTGCGGCCCCGCGGCTGCGGGGGATCTGCATGCGTCCTCCGCGGGCAGGAACGTCGGTATCTAATTCGGTCATGACGTCTCCTTTGTCGTGATCGGAATGGAGTACCCGCATCGCGGCGCCGTAACCGCCCTACACGCGCGTCAGCTGGCGAAAGTTGCCCAGATGATTCAGCTGCTGATCCCTAGCGCGAGCAGCACGATCGCGATCACTGGAAAAGTGCCCTGCACCAATGCCGCTCGGGCCTTACCAGGCGACGAGGCCACCAGCACGACGGCGGCCAGTGCCATCGACCCGGTGCCGGCGAAGATCAGCGTCGACCCGATCCGCGTCCAGCACAGTGCGAAGAACACGATGCCGACGGTCGTGATGACCGCGAGGAACAGGTTGTAGAAACCCTGGTTCAACGCAAGCAGTTTGGTGGTGGCCGCCTCCTCTTCGGAAGTACCGAATACGGCTCGCGCACGCGGTGTCGTCCAGAGCAACGACTCGAGCACCCAGATGTAGACGTGGACCAATGCCGCCAGAGCGGCGAAAACCAAAGCTGCGATACACATCTGCGGTCCTCACTACTCGAAGAGTCCGGGCTGACCCAATCCGCCCACACCCGCAGGCGGCTGAACGCCCAAGTGCGTCCACGCTAACGCGGTGGCCACCCGTCCTCGCGGAGTTCGAGCGATCATTCCGGCCCGCACCAGGAACGGCTCGCACACCTCCTCCACCGTCGTGGCTTCTTCACCGACCGCGACCGCAAGCGTCGACACCCCGACCGGCCCCCCGCCGAAGCTGCGGATCAGTGCCGTCAACACCGCGCGGTCCAGGCGGTCCAGCCCGAGATCGTCGACGTCGTAGACCGCCAGCGCCTGCTTGGCGACGTCGCGGGTGATCACCCCGTCGGCGCGAACTTCGGCGTAGTCACGCACCCGGCGCAGCAACCGGTTGGCGATGCGCGGGGTGCCTCGTGAACGTCGGGCGATCTCGGCGCCCGCGTCGTCGCGCAGCTCGATGCCGAGGATGCCCGACGAGCGGACGAGCACCTGCTCGAGTTCGGCGGGCTCGTAGAAGTCCATGTGCGCGGTGAACCCGAACCGGTCGCGCAACGGGCCGGTCAGCGCGCCTGAGCGAGTGGTGGCGCCGACGAGCGTAAATGGCGCGACTTCGAGCGGAATCGACGTGGCCCCAGGGCCTTTCCCGACGACGACGTCGACGCGGAAGTCCTCCATCGCGAGGTACAGCATCTCCTCGGCGGGCCGCGCAATGCGGTGGATCTCGTCGATGAACAACACGTCGTGCTCGACGAGATTGGACAGCATCGCAGCGAGGTCGCCGGCGCGTTCGAGCGCGGGCCCGGACGTGAGCCTCAGCGCGGTGCCCAGTTCGGCGGCGATGATCATCGCCAGTGACGTCTTGCCGAGGCCCGGCGGGCCCGACAGCAGGATGTGATCCGGTGTGCTGCCGCGGTTTTTGGCGCCCTCGATGACAAGCTGCAGCTGCTCGCGGACTCGCTGCTGTCCGATGAACTCCTGCAAGCTGCGGGGCCGCAGGCTCGCGTCGATGTCGCCATCGCCGACGGTGAGCGCCGCAGAGACCTCGCGCTCGTCGGCGTCGTCGGGTGGGTCGAAGCGGCTCATTTCGTCTTCCCGAGATACGAAAGCGCGGCCCGCAGCGCGCTCGATGTGGTTGCGCCGTCTTCGCCGGCGAGCACCCTATCGGTGGCTTCTTCGGCGAGCTTGGCCCCAAAGCCAAGGCCCACAAGGGCTTCCACGACGGGTCCACGCACTGCGTGGCCGTTGGTGGCGGGAGCTCCGGCCGTGGCGTAGACGGCTCCCACCTTGTCGCGCAGTTCCAAAACCATGCGTTCCGCGCTGCGCTTGCCGATGCCCGGCACGCGGGTCAGCGCGGTGACGTCACCGTCGGCGAGGACCTGGCGCAGCGCCGGCCCTTCGTGCACTGCCAGCGTCGCCATCGCCAGTCGCGGGCCGACGCCCGAGACGGACAGCAGCGTTTGGAACAGGTCGCGGGAATCGGCGTCGGCGAAGCCGTACAGGGTCATCGAGTCTTCCCGCACGATCATCGCGGTGACGAGCCGCGCCTCGTTGCCGCGGCGCAGGGTCGCGAGCGTCGACGGTGTGGCGTTCACCCGGTAGCCGACTCCTGCTGCCTCGATGACGGTGTGGTCGAGTGCGACGTCGAGAACCTCACCGCGAATGGAAGCGATCATGTCGTGGCCGTTTTCACTCTCGCTGCAAACTTCTTGCGTTGCTCCACCGCCCGCGCCTCGGCTTCGGCCATCCGCGCCAGCATGGGCGCGCGCCAGCAGTGGCAGATGGCCAATGCGAGCGCGTCGGCGGCGTCGGCAGGCGCCGGTTTCGTTTGCAGCGCAAGGATTTTCGTCACCATTGCGGTCACTTGAGCCTTGGCCGCCCCGCCGCTGCCGGTGACCGCCGCCTTGACCTCGCTGGGCGTGTGGAAATGCACGTCGATGCTTCGGCGGGCGGCCGCGAGCGCGATCACTCCGCCGGCCTGCGCAGTGCCCATCACCGTCGAGACGTTCTGCTGCGAGAACACCCGCTCGATTGCGATGACGTCGGGTGCGTGGGTGTCCATCCAATGCTCCGCGGCGTCGCTGATCGCCAGCAGGCGCTTATGCAGCGGCATGTCCGTGGGAGTGCGGACCACGTCGACGTCGAGCGCGGTGAGCTGCCTGCCGCCGGCGCTTTCCACCAGCGACAGCCCGCAGCGAGTGAGCCCCGGGTCGACTCCCATGACGCGCAACGCCGCCTCCGATATGCCGAACAACTGTTCGACTGAACCTTATCGGGTTGACCCGACAGCCCGAGGCAACGACACGCGGGCAGTCACTCGGCGTCGAGCTCGGCCACCACCTCGTCTGGGATATCGGCGTTGGTGTAGACGTCTTGGACGTCGTCGCTGTCTTCGAGTGCGTCGACCAATCGCATCAGCTTGCGTGCGCCGTCGGTGTCCAGAGGCACGGTGACCGACGGCTGGAACCCGGCCTCCGCGGAGTCGTAATCGATCCCGGCGTCCTGCAACGCGGTCCGCACTGCGACGAGATCCGTTGGTTCACAGATGATTTCGAATGCGTCATCGAGGTCGTTGACGTCCTCGGCGCCCGCGTCGAGCACCGCGGCCAGCACATCGTCTTCGCTCAGGCCGTCCTTCTCCAACGTCACGACGCCCTTACGGGAGAACAGGTAGGCCACCGACCCCGGGTCGGCCATGTTGCCGCCGTTGCGGGTCATCGCGACGCGCACTTCGCCCGCGGCGCGGTTGCGGTTGTCGGTCAGGCACTCGATCAGCACCGCGACGCCGTTGGGTCCGTAGCCCTCATAGGTGATGGTCTGCCAGTCCGCGCCGCCGGCTTCCTCGCCTGCGCCGCGCTTGCGGGCCCGCTCGATGTTCTCGTTGGGCACCGAGCTCTTCTTGGCCTTCTGGATCGCGTCGTACAGCGTCGGGTTGCCCGCTGGGTCGCCCCCGCCAACGCGGGCGGCGACCTCGATGTTCTTGATCAGCCGGGCGAACATTTTGCCGCGGCGTGCGTCGACGACGGCCTTCTTGTGTTTCGTCGTGGCCCACTTGGAATGGCCGCTCATCAGGTACTACCTCCTGCCGTAACGCGACGAGTCTACGTGGGGCGGTTTCGGTGCGTTTTCATGCGCTCAGCGCCGGTTAGCGCACCGAAATCACCGGAGCATCTCGACGAACAGCCGGTGCACGCGACGGTCGCCGGTGATCTCCGGGTGAAACGCCGTCGCGAGCATGCGGCCCTGCCTGACAGCGACGGGATGCCCCGCGGCCGATGCCAGCACCTGTACCCCCTCGCCCACCCGCTCCACCCACGGCGCGCGGATGAACACCGCATGCACGGGCCCGTCGAGGCCCTCGAAGGCAATATCCTCCTCGAACGAGTCGACTTGCCGTCCAAAAGCGTTGCGCCGCACTGTCATGTCGATTCCCCGCAACGGCACGGCTCGTCGGCCCTCTGCTCCGGCGTCGACGATGTCGGTGGCCAAAAGGATCATTCCCGCGCACGACCCGTACACCGGCAGACCCGCGGTCACGCGTTCGCGTAGCGGTTCCAGCAGAGCGAACTCCGCCAGCAAATGACTCATCGTCGTGGACTCGCCGCCGGGGATCACCAACGCGTCGACGGTGTCGAGCTCGGCCCGACGCCGCACCGTGACAGCCGAGGCGCCGGCTTCTCGTAGCGCGGCAAGGTGTTCGCGGGTGTCACCCTGAAGGGCCAGTACGCCGACGTGCGGCCCGCTCACTTCGAAGCAGGTGGCACGTAGTCGCGCAGATAGCGGGTCAGCCCTTCCTGCATCACCGCCGCCACCATTTCGCCATTGCCCTTGAAGATCTTGCCCTGGCACAGCGCGCGGCCGCCGAACGCCGAGGGCGAGGACTGGTCGTAGAGCAGCCACTCGTCGGCGCGGAACGGCCGCATGAACCACATCGCATGGTCCAGCGACGCCACCTGCAGGTGCTTGCGCTCCTCAGGATGCGTCACTTGCCCGGAGCCCAACAGCGTTAGATCGCTCATGTACGCGAGCGCGCAGATGTGCAGCACCCGATCGTCGGGCAGCGGGTCGCGGTGGCGGAACCACACCTGCTGTCGCGACGCCTTGCCCGGAATGGGCTTGAGCATGTCACGCGGCACGATCCGAAGATCCCATTCCTGGAACTGTGCCCAGCCCTCGCTGTCGATGTAGTGCGTCGAGCGCACCTCGGTCAGCTCCTCGGGGTCGGGCGCGGGAGGCATCTCGTCCTGATGCTTGATGCCGTCCTGCTCCGTCTGAAACGACGCCGACATCGAGAAGATCGTCTCGCCGTGCTGGATCGCGTTGACCCGCCGGGTACAAAACGAGCCGCCTTCGCGGAGCGTTTCGACGAGAAAGATGGTGGGCGCCTTCGGATTTCCCGGCCGCAGGAAGTAGCCGTGCAGAGAGTGAACCTGATACTTGGGGTCGACGGTGCGCACCGCCGACACCAGGGACTGGCCGGCGACGTGGCCGCCGAACGTCCGGGTGGGCACTCCGGGGCCGACGCCCGCGATGTTGCCTCGGAAAATGTTGATCTCGAGTTGCTCGAGATCAAGGATCTCCTCGATGGCCATGCGTGCTGTTTCTACCAGCCGCGCTGCGCCAGTCGGTGCGGCTGTGCGATCTCCTCGACGTTGATGCCGACCATCGGCTCGCCCAGCCCTCGTGACACCCGCGCGAGCACATCGGGGTCGTCGTAGAACGTGGTGGCCTTGACGATTGCCGCGGCGCGCTGGGCCGGGTCGCCTGACTTGAAGATCCCGGAGCCGACGAACACGCCCTCGGCGCCGAGCTGCATCATCATCGCGGCGTCGGCCGGGGTTGCGATGCCGCCCGCGGTGAACAGCGTCACCGGCAACTTGCCGGCCCGCGCGACCTCGACGACCAAGTCGTGAGGCGCCTGCAATTCCTTTGCGGCAACGTAGAGTTCGTCGTCCGACAGCGACCCGAGGCGCCGGATCTCGCCAGTAATCGCGCGCATGTGCGTCGTCGCGTTCGACACGTCGCCCGTGCCGGCCTCGCCCTTCGACCGGATCATCGCCGCGCCCTCGGTGATCCGACGCAGGGCCTCACCGAGATTCGTTGCGCCGCACACGAATGGCACGGTGAACTTCCACTTGTCGATGTGGTGGGTGTAGTCGGCGGGGGTGAGCACCTCGGACTCGTCGACGTAGTCGACACCGAGGCTCTGCAGGATCTGGGCTTCGACGAAATGACCGATGCGGGCCTTGGCCATCACCGGGATCGTGACGGCCGCCATGATGCCCTCGATCATGTCGGGGTCGCTCATCCGGGAGACACCGCCCTGCGCGCGGATGTCGGCGGGCACGCGCTCCAGCGCCATCACCGCGACCGCGCCGGCGCCCTCTGCGATGCGGGCCTGCTCGGGGGTGACGACGTCCATGATCACGCCGCCCTTGAGCATCTCGGCCATGCCGCGCTTGACCCGCGCGGTGCCCGTCTGCCCGGTCTCCACCAGTCCCTCTCCCGTCGGTAATCCCTGGTACCGCATCAGTCTAGTGGGTGCGGTCCAGCGAGTTTCCCCGCGAGCAACGGCGGCTACCGGATCGGCTGCGGCTCCCGGCGCTGCGCAACAGCGTTGGTATCCGCCAACGCATTCGCCTCCGGCAGCAGATCAGCCAGTTGCACCGGATACACCGCCTCGCCGGCGTCGACCAGGGCCGCGATGTCGTCGGAGTCACACCAGCGGTGCCCGTGGATGTAGCGGCGCTCGAGGGCGGTATGCCCCGCGGTAGACGGGTCGAACTGGTTCGTGCGGCACACGAAAAACAGCTCGTGACTGCGCACCACCGCGTTGTTGAAGTCCAGCATCGCGTCGCGCCGCCATATCGGACCGATCATGTCCGCAGCGTCGACGCGCAGCCCGGTCTCCTCGTACACCTCGCGCGCCGCGGCGGCCTGCAAGTCCTCTCCCGGCCGGGCTTGCCCGCCGACGGTGAACCACCATCTGGGCGCGTCGCCGTCGGGCCGCGCCGGGTCGGACCCGCAGAACAACAGCACGCGGCCGTGCTCGTCGAGCAGCACCACCCGAGCCGACGTGCGCACGGTGACGATGCCCGCGTCGCCGTCCGAGCTCTGTGCCCGCTCGGCGATCTCGAAATACGTTGGCAGCGGCGCGGTTCCACCGAGGTGCAGCCACCGCACCGGCCGGCGCTCACGCAAGGCCAGCGTGTCGCGGACCGCGTCGTTGTGAAAGCGGCGGGCCAGCAGCACGCGGGCCTCAGCGTCGGCAAGCTCGGCGATCAGCGCGGGGCGCAGCACCGACATGTCGACGGTCGCCAACTCCGCCGACAACTCGTTCTCGGCGGCCTCTCTCGCAGGCCGAGGCGCCCGCTCCGCCGCATCAGCCAGCGCCGTCAGCCGCTGGCATCGCTCCCCTGACCCGTACGCGTCGGCGGCGACAGCGCGAGCGACGACAGCGCGACGGGCCAGCGCCGCGTCAAGCGACTGCCACGACAAGTCGTAACGCACATGAAGCCGGTCGAGCCGCGTCGCGGTCTGGTACGCCCACACCGCGACCGCGAGCACCACCAGCAGCACGATTACCGCGCAGATCACCCACGTCATCGCGTGGCCACCTCGACCTTTGCGCCCGTTGCAGCGACGGTCTCGTACACCCGCATGATCTGTTGAGCCACCACCGACCAGTCGTACCGACGGACTGCCGCCCTCGCAGCTTTGACGTAGCGCGCCCGCAGCGCATCGTCGCCGAGGACATCAATCAGCGCCGACGCGAGCGCATCGCTGTCGTCGACGGGAACCAGCCGGCCGCACTCGCCGTCACGCAGCACCCGGCGGAACGCGTCGAGGTCACTCGCCACCACCGGCGTGCCGGCGGCCATCGCTTCGACGAGCACGATGCCGAAGCTTTCGCCGCCGGTGTGCGGCGCGCAGTACACGTCGGCACTTCGCAGCGCTGACGCCTTCTCGGCGTCGTCGACTTGGCCGAGGAACCGCAGATGGTCCGCCAGCGGTTCGGCTTCCTCACACAGTTCGTCCTCGTCGCCGCGGCCGACAATCAGCACCTGGACGTCGGGGAAATGCTTCACCAATGTCGGCAGAGCACGCAGCAGCACATCCATGCCCTTGCGCCGCTCGTCAAAGCGGCCAAGGAACAGCACGGTTTTGCCGGCACGCGGATACCCTTGCAGCACAGGCGCATTGGCGAAGCTGGCAACATCGACGCCGTTGGGGATCTCCACCGCGTCCGACCCCAGGGCTTCGATCTGCCAGCGCCGAGCCAGATCTGACACCGCAATCCGGCCGACGATCTTCTCGTGGTAGGGCCGCAGAATCCCCTGAAACACCGACAGCGTCAGCGATTTCGTGGTCGACGTGTGAAACGTCGCGACGATCGGCCCCTCCGCAGCCTGCAACGCCAGCATCGACAGGCTGGGGGCGTTGGGCTCGTGCAGGTGCAGCACGTCGAACTGGCCCTGCATCAGCCACCGCTTCACCTTGCGATGGGTGGCGGGCCCGAAGCGCAGCCGCGCGACGGAGCCGTTGTAAGGGATCGGGACGGCCTTGCCGCCTGACACGACGTAGTCGGGCAACGTGACATGCGGCGACGACGGCGCGAGCACGCTCACGTCGTGGCCGCGGGCGCGCATCACGTCGGCCAGCTGCAGCACATGTGACTGCACCCCGCCCGGGACGTCGAACGAGTAGGGGCACACCATCCCGATGCGCATCTAGGGATTGTCCTCCAAACGCGCGCGCCGCTGCGCTGGTAAATCCGCCAGCCATTGCGGTTGCAGCATGTGCCAGTCGGCTGGGTATTGCGCGATGCCGACGGCGAATTGGTCGGCCAGCGCCTGGGTGATGACGCCGACATCCCCGCTGGACGTGTCCAGCGGCGGCCGGATCACGAGCCCCCACCCGTCGCGTTCGAACCAGCAGTGCACCGGCAGCAGCGCGGCGCCGGTTTCGATGGCGAGCCGCGCCGACCCGGCCGGCATGCGAGTGGCCTCGCCGAAGAACTCGACCTGCACACCGGTGCGGGTGAGATCGCGTTCGGCCATCAGGCACACGACGCGGTTGGCCCGCAGCCTCTCGACAAGTACTTCGTACGGCGGCCTCGAGCCTGTCAGCGGAAGGACCTCGAAACCCAGGCTCTCCCGATACGCAATGAACCGCCGGTACAGCGACTCGGGTTTGAGGCGCTCGGCGACCGTCGTGAACGTTCCGTGCTTGTGCACCAGCCACACACCGGCCATGTCCCAGTTGCCGCTGTGCGGCAGCGCGAGTACCGTGCCGCGACCGTCGCCGAGTGCGGCGACCAGATGCTCGTTGCCCTGCAGCGATGCGTCGAGACGGGTGAACAGTTTCTTGTGGTTCATCGACGGCAGCCGGAACGCTTCGCGCCAGTACCGGGCGTAAGACGCCAGCGACGCGCGCATCAGCGAGTGGGGCACGTCGACGGGTTCGACGCCGAGAACACGAGCGAGGTTGCGCCGCAATTGTTCTGGGCCTCCACCCAGCGACGCATAGAAGGCGCCGGTATCGAATGTGCTGCGCGCCAGGATGTCTGGCATCGCCCGCACCATGCGCCACCCGGTGGCGTACCCCAGATCGGTGAGTTGCTGACCCAGTCGCGCGCGGCCGTCCCGCATCAGCCGCGAACGTACTGGTGGCAGGATCACGGCTCGCTCGCCTCGGGCTGCTCGCTCGCCTCCTGCTTCTGCATCTTCTCGGTTGCGCCCGGCGAGGTCCGGACAGTGTGCAGCCGCTGGGCGACCGTGATGAGGCTGGCGACCGCGAGCACCCACATCGCGATCGGCAACAGCCACGGCAACGGGTAGAACGGCAGATCCGACAGCCCGGCGCCCACCAGCACGATGATGAGCCGTTCGGGCCGTTCGATGAACCCGCCGTCACCGCGCAGCCCGGTGGCCTCGGCACGACCCTTGATGTATGAGATCACTTGGGAGGTAACCAGACAGATCATCGTGGCGACCACCAGCGACGGGCTTTTCAGCCCGAATGCCGCCCACCACAGCAGCCCGCAGAACACCGCCCCGTCGCCGATGCGGTCACACGTGGCGTCCAGCACCGCGCCGAACCGGGTGCCGCCGCCCTGAATGCGTGCCATCGCGCCGTCGAGCATGTCCGAGAGCACGAAGAACCAGACCACGACTGCGCCCCACCACAATTGGCCGACCGGGAAGAGCGTCAGCGCTCCGATGACCGATGCGGCGGTGCCCAGGATCGTCACGCTGTCTGGCGTGAGTCCGGCGCGCAACGCGGCCTTGGCAACCGGCGTGCTCAGCTTGACGTAGGCCGCGCGTGTCATCAGATAGAAGTTGCTCATTGCTCCACCTCCCCTCGCTCGGCTGGTTGCTTCGCCCATTCGGTCGCCAATAGTTGGCGCGTCTCGCGCAGTAGCTGAGGAATGACCTTGGAGTCACCGATGATCGTGATGAAGTTCGCATCGCCACCCCACCGCGGCACCACGTGCATGTGCAGATGTTCGGCGAGTGAGCCCCCTGCCGATGTGCCGAGGTTCAGGCCGACGTTGAAGCCGTGCGGCCGCGACACCTTTTTGATCACCCGAATTGCCTTCTGGGTGAACGCCATCAGCTCTGCGCTCTCCGCTTCGGTGAGGTCCTCGAGCTCTGACACCCGCCGATACGGCACCACCATCAGGTGGCCCGGGTTGTACGGATA
>DASRFZ010000171.1:0-3917 GCA_035651275.1 Mycobacterium sp.
TGGCGGCCCGAGGATCCGCGCACACTGCTGTCGTCGGGCGTCGTGCGCATCGACCCGCCCGGTGGCACCTACCCCGACGCCGACCAACGGCGCAAGCACCAGATCGCGATCCAGGGACTGTTCGCGCCCACGGAGCAGCTCACCGGAACGCTGCTGTCGTCGAGCTACCCCGCGCTGAACAACCCGGCGGTCGCGGTCGACATCTACCGTGGCGACACCGGTCTGGACACCGGGCGTCCGCAATCGCTGTTCACGCTCGACCCGCGCCTGATCGACCAGGGCCGACTCACCAAGCTCGCCAGGGTCAACCTGCGGGCGGGCCAGACCGTCCGGCTCGACGACGGCACGGCGGTCCGCTTCGACGGCGCGGTGCCGTTCGTCAACCTCCAGGTGTCCCACGACCCGGGCCAGATCTGGGTGCTGGTGTTCGCGCTGACGATGATGGCCGGGCTGCTGGTGTCGCTGGTGATCAGGCGCCGACGGATCTGGGTCCGGATCACGCCGTCGGACGCCGCCGGTACGGTAAACGTCGAGCTTGGCGGGCTTGCCCGCACCGACAATTCGGGGTGGGGCGACGAGTTCGAGCGGATCTGCGGGCGGCTGACGGCGGGTCTAGCGCAGCCCGCGAAGGTGGAGGAGAAGGTCTGATGAATACCGAGCACGTCGACGCCACACTGGCGCGGTTCTCGGACTGGGCGTACACGTCGGCGGTCGTCGTGCTGGTCGTCGGACTGTTGCTGCTGGCCGTGGAGCTCGCGTACAGCCGCAGCCGGCGGGCCGACGAGCGTGAGCTCGTGCACGCCGGCGTCGCAGCCGACAGCGCCACCCCGGGCATCGTCGTCGACGCACCGAGCCGGGCATTCGACGAACGCGTCGGCCGCGCGGGACTGGCCGTCGTCTACGTCGGCATCGGGTTGCTGTTCGCGTGCATCGTGCTGCGCGGGTGGGCCACGATGCGCGCGCCGTGGGGCAACATGTACGAGTTCATCAACCTCACGTGTTTCTCGGGACTGGTGGCCGCGGCCATCGTGCTGAGGCGTCCGCAGTTCCGTCCGCTGTGGGTGTTCGTGTTGCTGCCGGTGCTGATCCTGCTGACGGTGTCGGGTCGCTGGCTCTATACCAACGCCGCGCCGGTGATGCCTGCGCTGCAGTCGTACTGGCTGCCGATCCACGTGTCCGTCGTCAGCCTCGGATCCGGAGTTTTTCTTGTCGCCGGCGTGACGAGCATCCTTTTCCTGGTCAAGATGTCGCCGCTTAGCGCACCGGACGCCGACGGTACCGTCGCCCGGATCGTGCAACGTCTGCCTGACGCGCAGACCCTGGACCGAATCGCTTATCGTACAACGATATTCGCATTCCCGGTGTTCGGTTTCGGGGTGATCTTCGGCGCGATCTGGGCCGAGGAAGCGTGGGGACGGTACTGGGGCTGGGACCCCAAGGAAACGGTGTCGTTCATCGCGTGGGTGGTGTACGCGGCGTATCTGCACGCCCGATCGACCGCCGGCTGGCGCGACAAGAAGGCGGCGTGGATCAACGTCGTCGGCTTCGTCGCGATGGTCTTCAATCTCTTCTTCATCAACCTCGTGACGGTGGGCCTGCACTCGTACGCGGGTGTGGGCTAGCGGCTAGGGTCGGGGAAAGTAAGCGAAACCACTTAGGGGGACAAGGCGTGCCTGACGGGTTCGACACCGGCGGCTTCCGTGCACAGCAGCGGTACAACGACCCGCCCCCTCCACCGAACCAGGCTCCGCAAACCGCCGCCAACGGCCGGCACACCCAGCCGCCCCCGGAATGGACCGCCGCCACGCCGCCGCTCGGATTCCCGCAACAGACGCCGTGGCCGCCGCCGGCGTCACCGCCGACGTCTAAAGACCTCTCAACCGCAACGCTGCTACGGCAAGTGCAGCCGCCGCCATCGTCGGGCTGGCGCAGATGGCTGTACCTCGGCTCGTTCAAGCTGATCAACGTCGGCGAGAGCCCGCGGGTCCGGCATCACAACAACCTTCTCGCCCAAGTCAACCAGCCGCTGCAGGGCTGCTACCGGATCGCGCTGCTGTCGCTGAAAGGCGGCGTCGGCAAGACGACGATCACCGCGACGCTGGGTGCGACGTTCGCGTCGATCCGCGGCGACCGGGTGGTGGCCGTCGACGCGAACCCCGACCGCGGCACGCTGAGTCAGAAGGTGCCGATCGAGACGCCCGCGACCGTGCGTCATCTGCTGCGCGACGCGGAAGGCATCGAGCGCTACAGCGACGTCCGCAGCTACACGTCACAGGGCCCAAGCCGGCTCGAAGTGCTGGCGTCGGAAAGTGACCCCGCGGTGTCGGAAGCATTCAGCTCCGAGGACTACGCGAAGACGCTCGACATTCTCGAACGCTTTTACAGCCTGGTGCTGACGGACTGCGGCACCGGCCTGATGCACTCGGCGATGTCGGCGGTGCTGGCGAAGGCCGACGTGCTGATCGTGATCAGCTCCGGATCCGTCGACGGCGCCCGCAGCGCGTCCGCAACGCTGGACTGGCTCGACGCGCACGGCCACCAGGACTTGGTGCGCAAGTCGATCGCGGTGATCAACGCGGTGCGACCGCGTTCGGGCAAGGTCGACATGAACAAGGTCGTCGACCACTTCTCCCGGCGGTGCCGCGCGGTGCGACTGGTGCCGTTCGACCCGCACCTCGAAGAGGGCGCGGAGATCAGCCTCGACAGGCTCAAGAGCGAGACGCGCGAAGCGCTGATCGAGTTGGCTGCGGTTGTGGCAGGCGGGTTTCCGGGCGCGGCCCGTCGCGAGCCGTTCCTCTAAGGCTTCGGAGTGTCGTCACCCTGGCCCAGGCGCCAGAGGAATTCGGGATCGTCGTCAGGGCCGATCACTCGCGATTTGGGCCGGGCGTCGCGTGCAGCACGTGCCACTCGCCAGCCGACGTAGATCAGCCCGGCGAGCAGCAGCAAGACGATTACCAGGTACAGCGGGAACACCTCCTTGGGTCGAATATACGCGTCGTGGTTAGGCTCGGCTGGGTGAGCAATGAGCCGCATGCACCGCGGATGCTGCGCGACGTCGGCATCTACGCGCTGGCCCGCCTGGTGTTGGCAGCGGCGCTGGCGGCGTTGATCTACGGCATCGCGCGGGCCGCCGGCGTCGACGACTTTCCGATCTACGTTGCAGTGGCGTTCGCGATCGTGATCGCGCTGCCGCTGGGCATTTGGGTCTTCACGCCGCTACGCCGGCGCGCCACCGCGAGCATCGCCGCGTTCGACGAACGCCGGCGCCGCGACCGCGAACAGCTTCAGGCCCGTCTGCGCGGGGAAACCCCGAAACCGCCTGAGGCATAACGTTATTCAGGCAGGTGGGGCCTCGGCTCCGCGATCCACCCCGGTGCGCAGCTTCACCGACGCCGAGTACGCGTGCGTGCGGAATCGCAACACCGGGTCGTCGGACGGTTCGATGCCGTCGGTAACGCGCATCGGATCGAAGACGACGATGTCGTCGCCGTGCTCGCGTTCGGTGTCGACGCCGGTGATGTCCAACGTGCCGACCGTCACCATCTCTTTGCTCCGCCAAGGCGCCGACGGGTCGATCGTCGAATCGCCTTCGCCTGCGATCTGGACGCGGAAGTAGAACCGCACCGGGCCGTCGGCGAGACGTTCGTCCATCTCGTCGGTCAGGAAATCCGGCGTCTTCGACAACGCGGCCGGCAGTCGCAGGAATTGTTCCCCCGCGGCCGGATTCAGGTGGTATCGAACGAATCTCGAACCGCCGTCGGCGTCGACCCACCGAAACGCGTGCAGCCCGTGGTAGCCGATCGTCGCATAGCTGACCGGAACCTTCAGCGCGGATCCGGTGGTGCGGACAGTGCGCAACAGCCCGCGGTGGGTGGTGACGTATTTGGCCAGCCGCACCGGCGTCGTCAGGCTCGGAC
>DASRFZ010000172.1:0-3650 GCA_035651275.1 Mycobacterium sp.
CATCACCGGGCACATCACCGCGGCCTGATCAACCTCACCGGACCCGCCCACCAGCTGGTGGTGACCGACAGTGCCGGGCGAACATTGACGTCAGGATCACTGGGCCGCCCACCGACCAAACCCCCACCCGACGTCCCGCCGTATCCGGGTCCTACCGGTGAGCGTGCCGACTGGTGGTGGTACGAACCATTCCAACCCCAACCACCACCCACCAACAACTGAGGTCGGCTCGTCAGGCCGGGCTCAAATCGGTTGGGATTCAACGAATCCGTTCGCACTACTCGCCATTACCGCAATGGGAAGTTGTATACGCGACGGGCGTTATCGCGCAGCATCGCGTTCTCGTCGAACCGGTCGCCGAGTATCTCGCGCAGCGCCCAAATACTGTCCGGCAGAGCGATATTCGGCTTGTCGATCGGGAAGTTCGACGACCAGAACGTCCGCTGCGGCCCGAACGCCTCCTGCAGATGCATCACCAGCGGCGCGACCGTGTCCCGGAACTGCTCACGCGGCAAACGTCCGAGACCGAGCACCGGCATACCCAGCCCGGAGTGCTTGGCGACCACGTTGTTCAGCGCGGCGAGCTCCGAGATGTCATCGCGCCAGCGGTCGAGAATGCCCTTGCGCTCGGCGGCGGTAGCACCGGTGTGCCTGCCCGTCGGCGCCAGCGCCCCGATCGGTGTCGCATAGTGGTCGAGCACGAAGGTGGTGTTCGGGTATTCAGTCGCAAGCTTCACCGCGCTGGGCAGTTCGTGGCTGTAAACCCAGATTTCGAAGCTGAGATTGCGTTCGGCGATCGCGGAGAAGCCGCGTAGAAATGCTGGCTCCGACAAGGTATTTGGCCGCTTCGCGAAGTCCATGATTCCTTGGTCTGGGCTGTGCGCGGCCTCGAACCGCACACCCCTTACTAGGGGGCTGGCCGCTCGGTGTGCGTCGAGAACCTCCGCGACCTCCGGCTCGGCCGGGTCCCCGTGCACGACGATCGCACCCAGCTTCGGCGCGCCGTCCTGCCCGAACGGCAACGAGCTGACCCAACGCGTCTCGCCGACGCTGTTGCCTTGCCATGCCGCCTCGATGTGTACGACCTCGCCGACCTCGACGGGGGCAGCGTCCGCCGCATAGTCACTCGGCAGATAGGTATTAAGCAGATACTTCGGGTCGCCGGCGAATTCGCGCGCGGCACGCGGGAACAGTCGCATCAGCAGCGGCCGCAGCACCGGTGCGCGCCGAAGGAGCTTCGCCGGTCCGGAGACCACTCGGGGCGTGGTGAATGGATCCCATTGATGTATGTGCGCGTCGATGATCACGCCCGCCAGTTTGCGCCGAAATTGCGTCCCACGGGGCGCCTCGGGCATTCTCCGACTTGAATACCGTTTCGGCGCGATAGCGTGGCCGGGTGACGCCGCCGACGCTGGACGCCGCCGACGTGCGTCAAATCTGGAGATCCCTCGGTTTGCCCGGAATCATCGACGTCCACACGCATTTCATGCCTAAGCGGGTCATGGACAAGGTGTGGGCGTATTTCGACCGCGCGGGCCCGCTGGTCGGCAGGCCCTGGCCGGTCGCGTATCGCAACGATGAAGCCCAGCGGGTGGAGACGCTCCGCGCATTCGGCGTGCAGAAGTTCACGTCGCTGGTGTATCCGCACAAGCCGGACATGGCGGCGTGGCTGAACGCGTGGGCGCACGAGTTCGCGGCGACGACGCCCGACTGCCTCCCCACAGCCACTTTCTACCCAGAAGGGACCGCACCGGCATACGTCAGTCAGGCGATCGATAGCGGAACGCGAATCTTTAAGGCACACTTGCAAGTTGGCGGCTACGACCCCAACGACCCGCTGCTTGACGACGTCTGGGGACTCATCGAGGACGCCGCGCTACCCGTCGTCGTGCATTGTGGCTCCGGCCCGCAACCCGGCCGTCACACCGGTCCAGAACCGATACGTCAACTGCTGCAACACCATCCACGCCTGCGGCTCGTCATCGCGCACATGGGAATGCCCGAGTACACCGACTTTCTCGACATCGCCGAAAGCCACGACCAAGTCCGCCTCGACACCACGATGGTGTTCACACCCTTCGTCGAAGAGACCATGCCGTTCCCGACTCACGAGATCCCGCGGCTCCAGCGGCTCGGTGACAAGATCCTCTTCGGCAGCGACTTCCCGAACATCCCGTATTCCTACACCGACGCTCTACGTGTCCTCATCGACCTCGACGTCGACGACGACTGGCCGCGCAATGTGCTATATCACAATGCGGCCAAGCTCTTTTCGCTCTAAACCCCTTCTCGCCGAAATTGCGGCGCAGCCCTAGGCCCGATACCCGACTGCAAATACTCGACGGAACGGGAACAGCGTGCCGTGCGGGCCTGGCGGATACGCCTCACGCAGCTCAACGGTCAGCTGCCTGACGAACTCCTCAGCATCCACGGGCGTCAGCGCCGCCAGAATTGGTCGCAGACCCGTCCCGCGCACCCACTCGAGCACAGGATCGTCGCCGTGCAGCACATGCAGATACGTCGTCTCCCACACGTCGGCGCGCAGCCCCGCTGAAAGCAACACAGATGCATACGACTCTGGCGTGCCGACGGCATCGGTGTCACGCACCACGTCATGCAGCCGAGCAGCCCACGGCTCGCGCCTCGCCACCTGGCGCATCAGCACATGTGACGGTGAGTCGAAGTTTCCCGGCACCTGCACCGCCAGCCACCCTCCGGCAGGCAACGACGACGCCCACCGCAAAAGCAGCTCCTGATGACGCGGAACCCATTGCAGCGCAGCATTACTCACGATGACTTCGACATCGTCAGCTGGCTCCCACGACGCCGCGTCGGCAACCGAAAACGCCACTCCCGCCACACCAGCCGCCTCCGCGATCATTTCCTCGGACGAGTCGATGCCTTCGACCACGGCATCGGGCCACCGCGCGGACAGCGTGGCCGTGAGATGTCCCTGGCCGCAGCCGACGTCGACGACGTGCCGCGGCGCGACAGCCTCGATCCGCGAAGTGAGGTCGAAGAACGGGCGGTCGCGCTCGGCCGCGAACCGGCCGTATTGCGCGGGGTCCCATCGCACGTCCTGAGGGTAACCCCGCCTTCCTGCGAATCGCTTGCAACGAGCATCAGGCGCACGCTAGCGTCCGAACGAGTGAACCGTTCGGACGCCAATTTGCGCACCGCACTCTCTCCAAGGGCGCGTCAGCGCAAATGTTCGCGGTCATCGTCGGCATGTTCGTACTTAACCCATTCCGCCACAACGCCTTTCAGGAGCACTCTATGCATCCACGTAGCATCACGTGCGCGGTGATCGCTGCCGCGGTCGCACTAGCGGTCCCGGCCTGCTCGACGACGAACGCACCGTCACCGTCGTCGACGACCACCACGGCGACGACGACGTCGGCCGCGCCACAGGCTCACGGCGTCTACGAGCAGTGCCTCACCGACCATGGCGTCCCGTCCCCACCCGCTGGACCTCCGCCGGGCCCGGCGCCAGGCCCGCAGCCTCAAGGACCGCTGCCCGGGCCGCCGCCGGATGCCGAACCCGGCGCCGGGCCCAGTACCGCCGCCCCGCCGCCACCGCCGGGCGTGGACCCGACGACCTGGGCGAACGCCCAGAAGGCCTGCGCGTCGCTGCAACCCGCGCCTCCAAC
>DASRFZ010000173.1:0-15840 GCA_035651275.1 Mycobacterium sp.
GCACCGGCGTCGACGAGCGCGGTGGCCACGCCCTTGCCGATTCCGCTCCCGCCGCCCGTCACCAGGCAGGTCCGGTCCGTCAGTAACAGCTCCACCACCACATCCCCTTATGCCAAGACTGGAACACGTTCTAGCATCGAACCACGGGCCGCGCGTGTGAGGAGCACCGCTCTTCACCTACAGTTGATTCATGCCCGCAAAATCTGACCATGCCGAGCTCGGCGACGTGGAGCCCCTGGCCGACAGCACCGCACGGCAGGCCCGCCGCGTCGTTGCTGCGTATGCGACCGACGCCGACGAATGCCGGGTCTTCCTGTCGATGCTCGGTATTGGACCCGCCAAGAACGAGTCGTAGATGAGCCCTGCCGCGGAACAAACCGGCACGTCCACCGACCGCGGAAAGGGCTCAGAATTTGTCGTCGTCGCCAATCGGCTGCCAGTCGACTTGGAACAGCTCCCCGACGGCACGACGACCTGGAAACGCTCCCCCGGCGGTCTCGTCACCGCCCTCGAACCGCTCCTTCGCCGACGTCAGGGCGCATGGATCGGCTGGCCGGGCGTTCCAGACGCCGACGAGGAACCCATCGTCCAGGAGGGCCTGCACCTGTGCCCGGTGCGGTTGAGTACCGAAGACGTCCAGGAGTACTACGAGGGCTTCTCCAACGCCACCCTGTGGCCGCTGTACCACGACGTGATCGTCAAACCCATCTACCACCGCGAGTGGTGGGACCGATACGTCGACGTGAATCGCCGCTTCGCCGAGGCCACTGCGCGCGCTGCGGCACCCAACGCGACCGTCTGGGTGCAGGATTACCAGCTGCAGCTCGTCCCGAAGATGCTGAGAGAGCTTCGGCCCGACCTGACCATTGGCTTCTTTTTGCACATCCCCTTCCCGCCGGTCGAGCTGTTCCTTCAAATGCCCTGGCGCACAGCGATCGTCGAGGGATTGCTCGGTGCTGATCTGGTGGGCTTCCAGCTCCCCGGTGGAGCGCAGAATTTTCTGATCCTGGCCAGGCGGCTGGTCGGCGCCACCACATCGCGCGGCACCATCGGTCTGCGGTCTCGGCTCGGCGAGATCGAATACGATTCGCGCACTGTGCGTGTCGGCGCGTTCCCGATCTCCATCGACTCCGCCGACCTCGACCACAAGGGTCGAGATCGCCGCACTCGGCAGCGCGCCCGCGAGATCAGGTCGGAGCTGGGCAACCCTCGTAAGATTCTGTTAGGGGTTGACCGCCTCGACTACACGAAGGGCATTGACGTTCGGCTGAAAGCGTTTTCGGAGCTTCTCGCCGCGGGCCGGGCCAAACGCGACGACACCGTGATGGTCCAGCTGGCAACGCCGAGCCGCGAACGCGTCGAAAGCTACAAGGTTCTCCGCGAAGACATCGAGCGCCAAGTCGGACACATCAATGGCGAATACGGCGAAGTCGGTCATCCGGTCGTGCATTACATTCATCGGCCACTGCCTCGCGACGAGTTGATCGCGTTCTACGTCGCCAGCGATGTGATGCTGGTGACACCCCTGCGCGACGGGATGAATCTGGTCGCAAAGGAATACGTGGCCTGCCGCAGCGACTTGGGCGGTGCGCTCATTCTGAGCGAATTCACCGGGGCCGCAAACGAACTCAATCAGGCCTATCTGGTCAACCCCCATGACCTGGAAGGCGTCAAGGACGCCGTTGAGGCGGCGATGAATCAATCACCCGAGGAGGGCCGCCGCCGGATGCGGGCGATGCGCCGGCAGGTGCTAACCCACGACGTCGACCAGTGGGCACGGTCGTTCCTCGAGGCGCTGTCGGCCAAGCCCGTCGGGGGCGGCGATAGCTAAATCGGCGTGATGTAGTTGATCAACCACTTACCGTCGACGCGTACGTAATCGACCTTCAGTCGCGCTCCGTCGTAGATCGGCTGTTGGCGGTTCGTCTTGTCGCTGACCGTACGGTTGATGAACACCAACACCGATCCAGAGTTACGGCGCGCCTCCATGACACCCACGCCGACGACGTTGGCCTGGCTCATAATTTGTCGTTCTCGAGCCTGCGGAATGATGTCGGAGTTGGCCTTCGATTCGAACTCGTGACGGTAGGCGGGCGTCAGAAATGCGTAGTCCTCGCGCAGGCTTTGCCCGACAGTTTGGTAGTCGTAACCGAACACCTTCGGGATCTGTTTCTGTGCGAGCGACCCGAGTTCATCGCGCGTGGCCTGCTCGGCGCGCAGTTCCACCCGGTTCCAGTACAGCCAGCCACCTCCGCCAGCAAGCGCGACGAACGCCGCGGCAAGCAGGATCGCAAGGGCCGCAGTAACTCTCGCGAGCAGCTTCGTCATTAATTTCCGCCGTTGGGGTACTTGAGGTCGTAGGCCGTCATCGTGCCGTCGTCGTCCTCGTGCACGATGATGCGCATCCGGTACGGCTCAGACGGCCTGTTGTTTCCGTTCATGTCGCTTCGGGTGACGCGCGCCGACACGAGCACCGACGCGTTCTTGCTGATGTCGTCGAAGCTTTCCATCGCCGCGCCGTTGATCACGGCCTCCGAACTGCCGCCCGTGTCGTGGAAGATCAACTTGAGGTTCTGCACGTTGTTGTTCTGACTCAGCATGTCGCGCAACGGCCCGCTGGTGCCGGCGTAGAACCGGTTGACGCTGTCTTCGATGTTGGACTGCTTGAAGCTGAACATGTTCTCGACGGTCTGCGTGGCGGTGTCGACGAACCGTTGATCGCGGGCCTGCGTCGCCTCGATGTGGCTCTTCTCCATCAATAGCAGCACCACGGTCGTCGCGACGGCCGCGCACCCGATGAACCCGAATGCCAACGCGCACAATGCAACCAGCCGTCGATGCGCCATTCGGCGTGGCGGCGCTGTTGACTTGCGGACCTTGGATACCGACGGCTTGCGGTCGGCGTCCGGCTTCTCGATCCGGACGATTGTGGGTTCGGCGGTGCCACTACCAGCGGGACCGGCCGCGCGGGACGCGCGCCGGCGCACCGTCTGCGAAGACGGGGAGGGTGTTGAGCTCATTACGTCTGCCTTGGGTCCAGCATCAGATCAACCCAATTCTCTTGTGGGCGCATGTTGGCCGCGGCCGGCGCGTACACGCCGGTCCCGCCGGCGGGGTCGATAAAGACTCCGGTGTTTTTGTCGTAGGTACCGTACGCGGGACCGCTGGCTTGAGGCGGACTCACGTCGGCAGGCGGCAGGTCGGCCGGGTTCGGCGGCGGCGGGGGACCCGGTGCCGGACCCGGTGGCGGCACCACCGGGTTATAGGGTCCCGGCGACAGTGGACCCGGCGGCGGCTGTGGATTGGCCGGCGGGGGCCACGCGTTCGGATACGGAGCCGGCGGGATCCAGGCCGTCTCCGGCGGCGGCGGCCCGTTGTCGTTGGGTGGAGGGATATACGGCCACGGTTGGTTCGGCGCAGGGCCCGGTCCGGGCTGCACTCCCGGCGGGAGAGCACCTGGCGCAACCGGATAGCCCGGATCTGGGTCTTCGCCCGGCGGGATGTAGGGGAACTTGTTGGGCGGCAAGATGTTTCGCGGGTCAGTTACCGGTGTGCCCGTTGGCACCGGCGGCCCGCGCCACGGGCTGTTACCCACCGGGACGTAACCGCGGGGGTCGCGGCAAAGCTGAATGGTCGGCGCGCGTTTGCCCGGGAACTCCTGGCATGGGTAGTTCCTGGCGCCACGCACTACCATCGGATCGTTTTGTGCCACTTTGCAATACATGTCGGTCGGTAGATCACGCAGTGTGGTGTCCTCAGGTGTACGGATGAACTGCGGCGGCAAAAACCCGGTATTGCACGGGGGCGGATCGTTGATCGAGATCTTGAAGCCCTGCTTGGCGCCTTCCTCCGGGGGAAGTTGACCGGCGATCGTTTGAAGGGCCGCCTCCGTGGCGGGAAAGATGACCAGCCCCTGTTCGATCGACCGGCGATAGATCACCCCGATGCGGCCGAGATTCGCCAGGCTCGCGGCGAGCACCGGGAACGATGGCCGGATGCCGCTGAACGTGGCATTGGCCTCATCGGTTGCCCCGGGTGCAAGGGTTAGTGTCTCCCGAAACTGTGGATCGGCATTCGCGAGCTCGGTAGTGAAGCGCGCCAAACCGTCTGCCAGCGTTCGGATGTCGTCGCCGCTACGGATCTGCGCCTCGAGGAACGGACCCACCTGGTCGATCAACTGTGACGTCTCCGGCCAGCTTGCGTTGGCCTCATCGATAAGTAGGCGCGACGACTGGATCAGCCGGGCGAGTTCTGGCCCGGTGCCGTTGAACGCCTTGAACGTCTCTCGCAACAGATCTTGCAACCGGGCGTTGTTGATACTGCTGACCAGTTGGTCAGCTTTGGTCAACAGTTCGGAAATGTCTTGGGGGATCGCGGTTCGGTCCTTTCCGATCCGCGCACCGTTTGCGAGCGAGGCCTTGGCCGGATTGGCCGGCGGCACCAGGTCGACGTACTGCTCGCCCACGGCCGACACGCTCTTGACGGTCGCCGTCACGTTCTCGGGAATCTTGACGTCACTGTTGAGGCGCATACGCGCAGCGACACCATCGTTGGTCAGCGAAACGTCCTCGACGCGACCGACTGTCACCCCGCGATAGGCCACGTTCGCGTTCTTGTACAACCCGCCGGCCTTGACGAAGTCGGCGGTGATGGTGTACGCGCCGAGCCCGAACTTCGCCGGAAGGTGAAGGTAGAACAGTGCGATCGCGCCGACGCTGAGCACCGTGACGATGGCGAAGATCGTGAGCTGTATGCGCACCAGTCGAGTCATTAGTTCGGCGGCACCTCCTCGCCGGACGCGGTGCCCGGCGGAATCTTGAACGGATCGGCAGCCTGTCCGGATAGGTTGGCCATCGCCCCCACGAGAAAGTCGGGCGGATTGACGACTTCATTGAGATGCTTCATGTTCGGGTCAAAGAACGACGTCGCGAAGATCGTCTCGCCGAGGCGGCGGATCGTCAGGTCGAACACTTCGAAGATGTTGAAATAGTCGCCCCGGGCCACTTTCGGCACGGCATGCTCGGGGAACGGGAACGTGACCAGGCTGTCGAGGTCGGAAACCAAGTCGGCGCGGTTGTCGTTGAGCGGCTTGATCAATGCGTAGATATCGATCAGGTCCTTGGCCAGGTCGTCCTTGCTCTCCGTCAAAACATGCGAGGCCACTCTGGCCAGCTTGCCGAGGGCGGCGAATGCATCGACGATGTTGGCCCGGTTGTCGTTGAGAACCTGCAGCGCCTTCGGCAGGGTGTCGAGGGTCCGGGCCAGACTGTCCTTGTGCTGAGCCAGCACGACAGCGAAGCGGTTCAGGCCTTCGGCTGTGGCGATGATGTCATTGGTCTGCCGATCAAGGGATGCGGTGAACTCGGCGAGGCGTGGAATGAGACCGGCGAAGGAACCCTGCCGGTCAGCGACGGCGGCGTATGCCTCGTTCGTAATGTCTTGCAGCGCACCAAGATTGCCCTTGTTCACCACGGCGCCCAAGGCGGACAGCACTTCCTCGGTGGTCGGATAGCTACCCGTTTGGGCCAGCCGAATCGTCGAACCGTCGCGAAGCTGGCCGACCGGCGGTTCGCCCACCGGGGGATTCAAATCGACATGCAGGGAGCCCAGCAACGACGTCTGCGCCACTCTGGCAGTGGCATTGGCCGGCAGCTTGACGTCTCCGTCCAGCGAAATCCTCAGGGCGGCATAGAAGCTGCCGTCAGGTCGTTGCACCGCCGACACGCCGGAGACGCTGCCGACGGTGACGTCGTCCACCATCACCGGCGAGTTCTGCGGGAGGGTGGCCACATCCGGCACTTCGATGTTGATGCTGTATGAACCCGCACCGTGGCCGGCGGTGCCGGGCATGTTCAACGAGTTCAATCCGCCCATCTGGCAGCCTGCCAGTAGCAGCGCGCCAGAACCAATCGCGAGCGTGCGTCGGCAGGTGCGACTCAGCTTGAGGCCCAGTGACTTTCGCGTCATCCGCCCGCTCCTGGCTGGTCCGGTCCGACAGGCTGCATCGGCGGGACACCCTCGGCTGGGTAACCGCCGGGTTCCGCTGCAGGTGGCCCCGGCGGCGGGCCGGCAGGTGGTCCCGGCGCCACTACCGGACCGAGCGTGAAGGGCTGCGCAGGCGGGGGTGGACCCGGAGCGGGGTTGGGCGGCAACAACAATGAGCTGGGGTCCGTCCCCTCGCCCGAACGAGGAGGCAACTTGCCCTGCGAAGGAACCCACTGCAGATAGGGGATATAGGTCTTGGACTTGGCCTCGGTGGCCGGCGTGTCGTAGATGATCTGGCCCTTGTAGGCGGTGATCGTGTTGATCCCGTGACTCATGAAGGGCGGGTAGTTCATCGCCAGGCGGCGCAGCACCGGAGCCATCCGTTCGCGGCAGATCTCGGTCCGCTTGATGTTGTCGGTGGTGCCGGCGGCGTCGAAGATACCGCAGACGAACTGCACCGGATTGGCGAACTCGGGCAGGCCGAGCACGCCGTACGCCTCGCCCTGCGCCGGGTCGTAGATGTTGTAGAAGTTGGCGAGCGCGTTCGGGAATACGTGCAATACCTGCTCGAGGTCGTCGCTCTGGTTCGACAGCAGGCTCGTGAAGTCCGCCAGCTTGTTGATCTGGCCGATCAACGCGTCGTTGTTGTCGTGCAGGAACCCCCGGATATCGGAAAGCGCCTGGTTTAACGTTCCGAGCGTGGCGTCGAGGTTCGCCGAGCTGTCGGCGAGCACCTGAGACACGGACGCCAAATGGCCGCTGAATTGGACGATTTGGTCGTTGCTCTTCGACAGCGCGTCGATCAGGATCTTCAAGTTCTTGACCGTTCCGAACAGGTCGGTGCGTGAGTCGCCGAGACGGCCCGCGGTCTGTGACAGTTCGGTCAGTGCCCTCCGGAACGAGTCGCCGTTTCCGTCCAGGGTATCGGCGGCCTGGTTCACGAACGCACTGATCGGGCCTTGCATCTGCGCCGCCTGCGGCGCAAGTTGGGTGCTCAGCTTGGTCAGCTCCGACTTGACCTCGTCCCACTCGACTGGGATCGCCGTGCGATCCAGCCCGATCGAGCCGCCGTCGGCCAATACCGAGCCGCCCTTGTACGGCGGAGTGAGCTGAATGAAGCGTGCCGCAACGATGTTGGGCGACATGATGATCGCGCGTGCGTCGGCCGGAATCTTGACACCGTCGCGAACCTTCATCGTGATCTTGACCGAATCTGGTTGCGGCTCAATCGAGTCGACGGTACCTACCGGTACGCCCACGACGCGCACGTCGTCACCCGGGTACAGCCCCACCGCTGAGGCGAAGTATCCGACCACTTTGTGACCACGGCGCCCGGGCCAGAGCACGTACACACCGCCGACCAGCGCCACCACCAGTGCCGCGATGATGCCGTAGCGCACCCATCTGTTACCCGTCATGGCGACTTCGGCTGTATCAGGATCCGCTGGGTGATGAAGCCGCGCAGATAGTCGGCCAGGCTCGCGGGCAGCTTGCCCGGTTGGAAGTAGAGATCCAACAGCACTTCCTGCGTCGCCGTGCCAGGCAACGAGTTCGGGAGGTTGACCATGAACCCAGGAGCGGAGCCGACCGATTCACCCAGCGCTGTGGCGTAGGGCGGCAGTCGTTTCAACGCCTCGCTGATATGTGCGCGGCGTTGCAGCAAGTTGTCCAACACAAGATTGAGCTTGGTGAGCGCTGGTCCGAATTCACGGCGGTTGTCGGCCACGAAGCCCGATAGCTGACGGGACACGGGCTCGATGCCAGAGATCAAATTGCTTATCGCCGTTCGGCGTTCGTCGAGCGAGGCGAACAGCTGGTTGCCGTCGACGACAAGCTGGTTGACTTGCGCGGCCCTGTCGGCGAGCACTTTGGTGACGGATTTCGCACGGGCTAACAACTGCGCAAGCGCCTCGTCGTTGGCGTTGATTGACCGCGACAACGCGGCCACCCCGTCGAGCGCTTGGCGCAATTGCGGTGTCGCGTCGTGCAATGCGTCGGTCAACACCTGCAGCGCCTGCGTGGTCTTCTGCTTGTCGAGTTCGGCGGAGTTCTGCCCGAGATCCTGCAACGCGTCATTCAGCGTGTACGGCGTCGTGGTACGGGCCAGTGGTATCGACGTCGACTCCCCACGTCCGCGCGGGGTCACCGCCAATGATTTTTCCCCGAGGATCGTGTTCACCTTGATCGCCACCAAGGATTGATCGCCGACTTTGACCTTGCGGTCGACGGTGAAGTTCACCCTCGCGACGTCGCCGGCCAACTCCACGCTGGTCACCTTGCCGACCGGAATGCCCGATACGGTGACGGTGTTGCCCGGCGAGATGCCGCCGGCGTCACTGAAATACGCCTCGAACGGCTTGCCCTGCGGGAAGAACGGCAGCTTTGAGTAGCCAAACGCCACTAACACCACGAACACCACTACCGCGATCCCGAAGATGCCGGTGCGAATCGTCTTATCCATTTTCGGAACACCTGCCCTTCGACAGGTCCGGTTGTTCTGCGAACGGCACGATGATGTCGCTGTCCGACGGGGTGGCCCCGGGGATCTGGCCCGGGTAACCGATCGACGGACCGTTGATCTTGAGCCTTACCTCACAGATGTAGTAATTGAAGTACGAGCCGTAGGCGCCAAGCGCGTTGAGCCTCAAGTAATTCTCCGCAAGCGGTTCGATCACTCTGTTGACCTCGTCCTTGCGGTTGTCGAGCTCCGTCGCCAACGGACGGGTGTTCTCGAGGACGCCCTGGATCGGACGCCGTGACTTCTGGAGCAAGTCCGTGAGATCGTTCGTTGCAGAGGCCAACGGTGGAATGGCTCCGGCGATGGAGTCGCGGCCCTGCGCTAAACCGGTAACCAGTTTTTGAAGCTTGTCGACGCTGGCATCGAATTCGGTGCTTTTCGCGTCGACGGTACCCAGCACCGTGTTCAGGTTGTGGATCACGTCCGAGACGACTTGATAACGGTTGGCCAAGGTCTGGGTGAAGGAACCGGTGCTGGACAGCAGATCCGATAACGCGCCGCCCTGACCCTGCAGCAGCTCGATGATCGCGTTGCTGATCTCGTTGATCTTGTTCCCGTCGAGCCCCTTGAGCACTGGGCGCAATCCACCAAGCAAGGCATCGAGGTCCAACGCCGGCTCGGTGTGGGCGATATCGATGGTGCCGCCCGCGCCGAGCTTGCGCAGTTCTCCTGGGCCCGAAGCGATCTGGAGAAACCGGTCGCCCGTGAGGTTTTCGTAGCGGATCAATGCCCGCGTCGAGGTGTACATCTGGTACTTCTTGTCGACCGTGAAGGCGACGTCGACCGTGGTGTCGGGATTCAGCTTGACGCTCTCGACCCGGCCGACGTCGACGCCGGCGATGCGCACCTTCGAGCCACCCTTCAGCCGCGTGGCGTCGGAGAAAGTGGCGTGGTAGCTGTTGGTCGGCGAGAAGCGGAATTGACCGAAGACGATCACCAGGGCCGCCGCGACGAGCACCATCACGACGGCAAAAATCGTGACCTTGATCAGCACCGCGCGGTGACTCATCGCGGCCCCCTCTTCTTCGCGCAGGCGCTACTCATCAGAAATCATCCCGTTCAGCGAATGCGCCGTTGAACAAGAATTGCAGTGTCGACGGCGCGTCCACCTGCACCTCGGTGAACGGTTCGTAGGGAATCAACGCGTTATCGGTGACCAGGAACGGCGTGTGGTACCACGAGCCACCGAACATCTTGCTTGGCACCTCGGGTAGTCCGCGGCAGTTGGGTCCGCCGGTGGCGTTCACGATCGGCAGGCTCTCAGGGTAGGTGTACGACGGAGTGCCCAGCACAAAGTCGGAGTTCACCATCGCACCGGGTTTGATACCACCGAGGAGGCGACTTGTCTTGTCGCCCAACCTCTTTATGCCCTGCAGGATGCAGCCGAATTCGGGGGAGTAGTCCGAGAGCACCTTCAGCGGCGCGCGCAACCGCTGGAATGCGGCAATCAGATCGTCCTCAGCCGGTGCCAACGTCGCATATCCGTTGTTACCCAAACCAATTGCAGCCATCAGCGTCGCGTTCAGGTTGTCCCGCTCGTCGACGATGGTCTTGTTGATCGTCGGAACATTGTCGAGCACGGTACCCAGGTTCGGCCCCGCGTCCCCGTAAATACCGGCCACCACTCCGGCCTGCTGAACATCCGACTCCAACGTCGGCAACTTCGGATTCAGCTTCGACAGATACTGATTCAGGCCGGCGAAGGTGGCTCCGAGATCGTCGCCGTGCCCGCGCAAGCCCGCGGCGATGGCGCTCAGGGTGACGTTGAGATTGACCGGGTCGATCTTGTGCAATAGGTCGACCAGGTTCTGGAACAACGTGTTGGCTTCCAGTTGCACCGATTGAACCTGCACCGTCGCGCCGGGCCGCAGGGGCGTGCCGGACGGATTGTCGGGCACGATGAACTCCACCGATTTGGCTCCGAACACCGTCGTGCTGGCGATGTGCACTGTCGCGTTCGACGGGATGTAGTGCATCTGGCCGCTGTCGATCGCCAGCGTCAGCTGCGCTCGATCATCCTTGTACGCAATGCCTTTCACCTTGCCGATCTGGACGCCCCGGTATTTGACCTTGGCGTCGCGATCCATCACCAAGCCCGCCCGGGGTGACATCACCGTCACCGTGTCAGTGGGGCTGAAGGCGGCAATGTAGGCGAGATAGGACAGGACTATGAACCCGACAACGATCACCGCGAGCACGAGCGCGGCGATCCTGATGGCCCCAGTCCTGGACACGTTCCCTTCCTTTATCCGGAGAGGTTGAAGTTACCGGAGGCGCCGTACACGCCCAGGGAGATGAACAAAGTGATGATGACGACCGTGATCAGTGACGTACGCACCGCCTGACCGACGGCGATGCCGACGCCGACGGGCCCGCCCGATGCGTTGTAGCCGTAATACGTATGCACGAGCATCACCGCGATTGCCATCACGATGGCCTGCAAGAACGACCACAGCAGGTCAGTCGGATTCAGGAATGTGTTGAAGTAGTGGTCGTACAGACCTCCCGACTGGCCGTTGATGTAGACAGTGGTGAACCGCGCCGCGAAGAACGCCGCGAGCGTCGATAACGAATACAACGGGATGATTCCGACCAGGCCGGCCACCATGCGCGTCGACACCAGGTACGACACCGAGTGCACAGCCATCGATTCGACGGCATCGATCTCCTCGGCGATGCGCATCGCACCCAGCTGCGCGGTGGTGCCCGCACCGATGGTGGCAGCCAGCGCAATGCCCGCGATCACCGGCGCGACGATCCGGACGTTCAGGAACGCGGACAAAAAGCCCGTCAACGCCTCGATGCCGATGTTTCCGAGGGATGAATAGCCTTGCACGGCAAGGACGCCGCCGGATGCCAACGTCAGAAATGCCGCGACGCCGACCGTGCCGCCAACCATCACCAGCGCTCCAGAGCCCAGCGCCATCTCGCCGATCAGCCGCAGCGTCTCCTTGCGGTAGCGCCGTATCGCGTTGGGCATCCAGCGCAGGGATTCGCCGTAGAACAACGCCTGTTCGCCGAATGAGTCGACGGCTTTCGGCACCCATGCGAACGCCCTGCGCATGCGCAGGGTGATGTCGTAGCTGCCGAGTTGGCTCACACCCGGCCCCGCTTCGCGCTCATCGCTGCCGTCTCCTCTTCGCGCAAGCGCTCATCCGCGCACCAGCACTCGCACGCCGATCGCCGTCATCAGCACGTTGATGACGAACAGGCAGATGAAGGCATAGATCACCGTCTCGTTGACGGCCTCTCCCACGCCCTTCGGGCCGCCCTTGACCGTCAGACCCCGGTAGCAGCCGACCAGCCCGGCGCAGACACCGAAGAGCAAGGCTTTCACCTCCGAGATGACGAGCTCGCCAAGTCCGGTCAAGACGGTCAGGCCATTGATGAACGCTCCCGGGTTGACCCCCTGCAGCAGGACGGAGAACACGTACCCACCCGACAGGCCGATCGCCACGACCAGGCCGTTGAGCAGCGCCGCCACCAACGTCGACGCCAGCACGCGCGGTACCACCAGCCGCTGAATGGGATCGATGCCGAGCACCTTCATCGCGTCGATCTCTTCGCGGATCGTGCGGGCACCCAGGTCGGCGCAAATTGCCGTTGCGCCCGCCCCCGCCACAACCAGCACAGTGCTCACCGGGCCGAGCTGGGTGACTGTGCCGAACGCGGTGGCCGCACCTGACAGATCCGCCGCGCCGATCTCGCGCAGAAGGATATTGAGGGTGAAGGAGACCAGGACGGTGAAAGGGATCGCGATGAGCAACGTCGGCAGAATCGAGACGCGCGCGATCATCCAGGTCTGCTCGAGAAATTCCCGGAACTGAAAGGGGCGGCGGAAGACGGCTCGGAATGTCTCGATCGACATCTCCATGAAGCCGCCGACGGCCCGGGCGGGAACCGCAAGCTGATCCTTCACTCCGGCCCCCCTCTCGGACGTGAGGTGTAGCGACGCTCTGTGGGCGAAGCCAGGAAACCCGCTGGCCACGCACCCTTTTCACCATTAACTTCGGTGTGACGCGGTGTGAGCCGGATCATACTAACTAGAACACGTTCGCGGTGTCAAAGAACTGAAAACGAGACAAAACTCGCTCGTTTGTCCAGTTCACAGTGACTTGCCACACAGAGTTCTGTAACGTGTTCTAGCTGTAAAGTTGCGACGGATTGACGCCAGTGTCACCGTCAGGGCGCCATCAATTGGGTGGCCGCGAACGTCAGGTCTGGATCCCGGTCAGCAAAGTACTTCTGCATCGCCGCGCTCAGGTCGTTCGACGCCCACGCGGACCCGTCTGCGACGAACTGATGCTCGGCCGTCGGCGCGGCGACGAGAGTCACCGTCGGCCCGTAGACGATGAACAGCTGTCCGTTGACCGACTCCGCCGCGGGCGATGCCAGGAACCGCACCAGCGTCACGACGTGCTCCGGGGACAGCGGATCGATGTCGTCGTCACCGAGTTCGGGTGCCTCGCCGAACACCTCGGCCGTCATCGCCGTGCGGGCCCGCGGGCAGATCGCGTTCGCGCACACGCCGTAGCGGCCGAGAGCGCGCGCGGCGGTGAGCGTCAGCGCGGTGATGCCGGCCTTGGCCGCACCGTAGTTCGCCTGACCCACGGGGCCGGACAGCCCGGCCTCCGACGAGGTGTTGACCAGCCGACCGAAGATCCGGCCGTCCGCCTCTTTCGCCTTGGCACGCCAATAGGCAGCCGCGTTGCGGGTCAACAGGAAATGTCCACGCAGATGCACGTTGATGACGAGGTCCCAGTCCTCGTCGCTCATGTTGAACAGCATCTTGTCGCGAGTGATGCCGGCGTTGTTGACGACGATGTCGAGGCCGCCTTCACGGTCAGCGCTGGCGACCATTTCATCGGCGGTCGACCGCTCGCTTACGTCACCGGCTACCGCGACGGCCTTGCTACCGGCGGCCTTGATCTCGTCGAAGACGTCGGAGCGCTTCAATGCGGAGTCGATGTCGTTGACGACGACGGTGGCCCCGGCCTGGGCGAGCCCGATGGCCTCCGCCCGGCCGAGCCCGGCAGCGGCACCGGTCACTACCGCGACGCGGCCGGAGAGGTCGGAGCGAGGCTCGCCCGAGCGACCATCGGGCACCGTCAGCTCAGATGCGCTCAATTTATGAATACCTCTAGTCCTTGCGGAGCAACGCGGCGCGTGGGCATTCGGCGATTGCCTGCTCGGCGAGGTCCTCCTCGTCAGCCGGCACCGGATCCTTCTTGACCACCGCGTAGTCCTCGTCGTCGAGATCGAACAGGTCTGGCGAGATTCCCACGCAGACGGCGTTGCCTTCACACCGATCGCGATCCACTTCCACCCGCACGACAACCTCCTAGCACTAACCCGGACGGCACCTGTCTTGACGCAGGACCCACAATACGACCAGGTCGAAGGGCCACCGACAACAACCACCGCTGGACCCCAAGACTAGAACGTGTTACAACCGGGGTGGTTGCTGGGTACCCACACAAGGCAAAGGAACGGCGCGATGCGGATCGGCTACACGCCCGAGCAAGAGGAGTTGCGCCGCGAGTTGCGGTCGTACTTCGCCCAACTGATGACGCCCGAGCGGGTCGAGGCGCTGGGCTCCAGCGAGGGCGAGGTGGGCAGCGGCACTGTCTACCGGGACACGGTTGCGCAGATGGGTAAGGACGGCTGGCTGACGCTGAGCTGGCCGGAGGAGTTCGGTGGCCAGGCCCGCCCGCCCATGGACGCCTTGATCTTCACCGACGAGGCAGCCATCGCCGGCGCGCCGGTGCCCTTCCTGACGATCAACAGCGTCGCTCCGACGATCATGGCGTTCGGCACCGACGAGCAGAAGAAGTTCTACCTGCCCAAGATCGCGTCGGGCGAACTGCACTTCTCGATCGGCTACTCCGAGCCGGGCGCGGGCACGGATCTGGCCGCGTTGCGTACCACTGCCGTTCGTGACGGCGACGACTACGTGATCAACGGCCAGAAAATGTGGACGAGCCTGATCGCCTACGCCGACTACGTCTGGCTGGCGGTACGCACCAACCCGGAAGCGAAGAAACACCGCGGCATTTCGATGGTGATCGTGCCGACCTCCGCCGAGGGCTTCTCCTGGACGCCGGTGCACACGATGGCGGGCGTGGACACGAGCGCCACCTATTACCAGGATGTGCGGGTTCCGGTGACCAACCTTGTCGGCGAGGAGAATGCGGGCTGGAAGCTCGTCACGAACCAGCTCAACCACGAGCGCGTCGCACTGGTGTCGGCGCAGCCGATCTTCGTGGCGCTCAACGCCGTTCGTGAGTGGGCGCAGAACACCAAGAACATCCACGGGTCACGACTCATCGACTCCGAGTGGGTGCAGCTCAACCTCGCGCGGGTTCACGCCAAGGCCGAGGTGCTGAAGCTGATCAACTGGGAGCTCGCCTCAACCGACTCTGCGCCCTCGCCGGCGGACGCGTCCGCGGCGAAGGTGTTCGGCACGGAGCTGGCCACTGAGGCGTACCGCTTGCTGATGGAGGTGCTGGGCACCGCGGCGACTTTGCGGCCGGACTCGCCGGGAGCGCTGCTCCGTGGCCGGGTCGAGCGGATGCACCGGGCCTGCCTGATCCTCACGTTCGGCGGCGGCACCAACGAGATTCAGCGCGACATCATCGGCATGGTCGCGCTCGGCCTGCCACGGGTCAACAGGTAAGGACTGGGCATGGATTTTTCTTCGACGGAAGCCGCGACCGACCTCGGCGGCCTGGCGCGGACGATCACCGATTCGGTATGCACGCCGGAGCGCCAGCGTGAACTGGACAAGCTCGACAACCGCTTCGACCGCGATCTGTGGCGCAAGCTGATCGACGCCGACGTCCTGAGCACCGCTGCCCCGGAGTCATTGGGCGGCGGCGGTTTTGGAGTACTGGAGCAGGTCGCGGTTCTGGTCGCACTCGGTCGCCAGATGGCCGCGGTGCCATTCCTGGAGTCCGTCGTTCTCGGTGCCGGAGCATTGGCGAAGTTCGGCTCGGAAGGACTGCAGACGGAGTGGGGCGTGCCGGCCGTTAGCGGCGAGAAAATTCTGACGGTCGCACTCGACGGTGAGATGGGTGAAGGCCCGGTGCGGGCGACGGCGAGCGGCTCCGGGTATCGGCTGACGGGTGCGCGCACCCAGGTCGGCTACGGCCCCGTGGCTGATGGATTCCTCGTTCCCGCTGAAACCGACTCAGGTGTCAAGGTTTTCGTCGTGTCGGCGAGTGACCCGGGCGTGTCGGTGACGGCATTGAAGACGACCGGGCACGGCAGCGTTGCGCATCTCGACTTGCAGGGTGTCGAGATACCGGGTGAACGGCTCGTCGGCGGCGATGATGTGG
>DASRFZ010000174.1:0-11838 GCA_035651275.1 Mycobacterium sp.
AAAACACCGTTGAGGAACGTGTCCCACTGCTGAATGTTCAGCGTGCGGCCCTTGCCGTCCACCACGCTCAACTCGTTGTCCAAGCCCGCATGCGACGTCCCCGTGCTCACGAACAACGCGCCCAACGCGACGATCAGAGCCACCAGTACTCGACCGAAAATCCTCATGTTCTCCCTCGCCTACCGCCAGCGACTCCCCCGGTGAGGAGTTCACCTGTGTGCCCGTTGGTGGGTGCAACTGCTCCGACCCACACATGTAGGGACAGCCCGACAGAGATCATTGTGAGGCCGTCCTTACAGAAAGCTCGTCAATCGACAGGTGGAAGATATCGGCGCCCACCCCGGCCAGCAACGGATAGGTTTGCCGGCAAGAGGGGCAGTGGGGCATCTGCGGAGTTTGCTGAGAGGTATTCCCGGGCCGAAATTGACCTGACCGTGATCACACGTCTTCCGGTCAGGTTTGATTGACCTTTGCGGGCAAGCCCGGCCACCTGAACCCCTTACGAGCCGCTCATATAATATTGACCACGACGTAAGTTGTGGACTCAGGTGGGCCGGTCGCCGGGGTCCGGAGGGGCAGGCCGAGCCGCCATTTGCTGACCGGTGACAGGGTGCGCTCGTTAGCCGCCTAAGGGACGCCGATTGTGACGAACATCACACGTCGCTGGTGACGCGCTGTTAACAGGCATTTCACAGCAGCTGAATCCCGGTATGTATGCGGGCTAGATTTCCAAGCTCGATAGCTGGCCGATGATCTGGGTGGCAAGGGGGTTCAGCGTCGCCATGCCGTCGCGGACCGCGTACCGGGACCCGGCGAGGTTGACCACCAGCGTGCTACCTGAAATCCCCGCCAGGCCTCTGGACAGCCCGGCGTCGATGATGCCGGCGGACAGCGCCGACGCCCGCAGCGCCTCGGAAATGCCGAGCAGCTCACGATCGAGAATGTCGCGCGTCGCTTCGGGGGTGACATCGCGTGGCGTGACGCCGGTGCCGCCGACGGAGACCACCAGGTCGACCCCGCCGATCACCGCGGTGTTGAGCGCGTTGCGGATCTCGACTTCGTCGGCGGCCACCGCGACCACACCGTCTACGACGAAACCGGCCTCGGTGAGCAGCTCGGTGACCAACGGGCCGCTGTGGTCCTCCTCGTCACCGTGAGCCGTTCGGTCGTCGACGACGACAACCAATGCGCGGCCGACCAACTCCGGGGGTTCATCCATGGATGCCACCGTATATCCGGCCGCAGACAGTGGCGCGATCATTTTCACGACGGCGCGATCGCGGACGACCTTGATCACTGCGACGCCTCGCCGAGCTGCACCTGAATCGTCTTGCTCGCGCCCGACGGATCGGTGTACGTCAGCGCGACGGTGTCCCCGGGCGCCTTCGACCGGACGGCCGCGACCAGCCCGTCAGCGCTGTCGATCGGACGGTTGTCGACCTTCGTCACCACGACGCCGCTAGGCAGGCCCGCCTTGGCCGCAGCTCCGCCGGGAGTGACTTCCATGATCTGGGCGCCGCCGGTGCTCGCATCGTTACCGACCTGCACGCCCAGCGACGGATGCGTGGCCTTGCCATTCTGGATCAGCTCGTTGGCAATCCGCTTCGCCTGGTCGACGGGGATCGCGAAGCCCAGCCCGATCGATCCGCCTTGCTGCCCACCGGAGTTGGCGCCGAGCGTGGCGATCGCCGAGTTGATCCCGACCAGTTCGCCGTTCATGTTGACCAGCGCCCCGCCGGAGTTACCCGGGTTGATCGCCGCGTCGGTCTGAATGGCGTCGAGAACGGTGTTCTGGTCACCCGCGTCACCGCCGGCAGCGACCGGACGGTCCAGGGCGCTGATGATGCCTGTCGTCACGGTGCCTTCCAATCCCAGAGGGGAACCGACCGCGACGACGTCCTGACCGACCTGAAGGTTCGACGACGAGCCGACCGTGATCGGCTTGAGCCCGGACGCACCGTCGGCGCGCACGACCGCGATATCGGTGGACGGATCAGTGCCGACCACAGAGAACGAGGTGGTGTGGCCGTCGTTGAAAGTGACGCTGGTCTTGACCCCACCGTTCGACTGACCTGCCTGCGCGGCGGCGGCCACGACGTGGTTGTTGGTCAGAATCAGGCCGTCGGCGGTCAAGATGACGCCGGACCCCTCTTCGGATTGCTGGCCCAGGTCCGTCTGGAGTTTGACGACGCTGGGCAGCACCTTGGCGGCGACCTGCTCGACAGAACCGGCCGGCAGACTGGCCGCGGGCTGGCTGGAAACCGCACCCGGTGCCGACGCAATTGTGGTGGGGCTGTGGTGATCTGACCGCACAGCGACGGCAACGCCGCCGCCTATACCGGCGGAAACCACTGCAATTGCAAGTGCGCCCGCGGTGAAAAGCCCTGCACGCGAATGCTTCTGAGGCGATTGCGGCGCCGGCCGCGGGGGCATGACGGTGGTGTGGTGCTGTTGCGTCGCGTAACGCCAGTCGTAGTGCGGGTACGACTGCGGGTGGCCGGGCACATGCCCGGGCGGCTGCGGCGATGGGTATCTCGGATCGTTCATCGTGCTGTGACGCTCTTTCTCGAGTGGATCAGGGATGCGATTCGTTGCTTCTACCGTGCAACGGTCGACTGAGAATCGACTGAGATCTCGCTCGACGAATCCACAGACTTTTCCGAATTTGTGGCCGCCACCGGGATCGGCTGCCCCGGCAGCAGTACGTGAATCGCGGTACCAGGCGGATTACCACCAGGCTCGGTGTCTTCAATCCGTATAGCCCCACCGTGTTTGAGCACCACATGCTTGACGATCGCCAGGCCCAACCCAGATCCCGGCATGGCCCGCGCCGATGCCGAACGATAGAACCGCTCGAACACCAAACCGCGCTCGGGCGGCGCGATGCCCGGGCCGTAGTCTGCAACGATCAACTCCGCATGGGACGAATCCACCTGTGCCAGCCGCACATTGACCCTGCCACCAGACGGGCTCCACTTCGCGGCGTTGTCAAGCATATTGAGGACTGCACGGGACAAGCCGGCGGTGTCGCCGAGCAATTGCCACGGGATCAGGTTCACCTCGAATTGGATATCGTTGCGGCGGCGGCGAACTCGTTCGAGACAACGGTCCACCACATCAGTCAAATCGACAGGCTCGTGCACGACGCCGCCGGCGTCGTCGCGAGTGAGGTCGACAAGGTCGCCGACGAGCGTCGACAATTCTTCGATCTGGGCGAGCACGTCCGCCCGTAATCCGGCCATCTCGGTTTCGGGCAGCCGCGGCGCGCCGGGGGCCATTGCCGCCATCAGCAGCTCGACGTTGGTGCGCAACGACGTCAGCGGCGTGCGCAGTTCGTGGCCAGCATCTGTCACCAATCTTGCTTGGCGCTCCCGTGATTCGGCGAGAGCACGCAGCATCAGATTGAAACTCTCAGTGAGCCTTGCCAATTCGTCGCTGCCAGCGACGGGAATGGGCCGCAGGTCGTCGGTTCGAGCCACCCGCTCGGCGGCGTCGGTGAGCCGCCGCACCGGACGCAAGCCGGCGCGAGCCACCATGCCGCCCGCGATCGCCGCAATGGCCAATCCCACGCCGCCGACGACGATCAGCACCCAACCAAGCTGTCGCAGCACCGAATTGGTGGGCTTGAGGCTCTTGGACACCAGCAGCGTGCTCCCGTTGGGAAGCCGGGTGGCCAGCACGCGTTGGTCACCGGCGGCGCGCAGCGACAGCTGCAGATCGCCGTCGACAACCTCCTTTTCCTGCTGGCCGAAAGGGATCTGCTGCCCGTCTTGGTGGGCGGTGTAGATGGCACGGCCGGGGATCACCAGCATCGCGTTGACATCGGAGTACGCCGTGCCGCCGATCGCCTTGCCCGGGTCGCTGTCAAGCGCGCCGCTTTCGATGAGCAGGCGGGCCCGCGTTTGCAGCTGGCTGTCGACATTGCGGTACAGAGCCGCCGACACGACGATGTACGCCGCCACCGCAATCAGCACCACCACCATCGCCACCATCGACATCGCGAGGAGCATGAACCGCCAACGCAGCGACAAAGATCCGCTCCCCGCAAGCTGGGCACGCCGCGGCGGACGGAGCTTCAAGGGTTGCGTTGACATCAGGGCGGTGTTTCACGCAGCACGTATCCGACACCGCGCACGGTGTGGATGAGCCGCGGTTCTCCTTCGGCTTCGGTCTTGCGCCGCAGATACCCGACATAGACCTCGAGCGCGTTGCCCGACGTTGGAAAGTCGAAGCCCCACACCTCTTCGAGGATGCGGCTGCGGGTCAGCACGCGGCGAGGGTTGGCGATCAGCATTTCCAACAACGCGAATTCGGTGCGGGTCAAGCTGATTCGGCGCTCGCCGCGCGTCACCTCGCGGGTCACGGGGTCAAGGCTCAGGTCGGAGAACGTCATCGCCTTCGACTCGGGGGCGTCGTCGTCCGGAACCGTGCGGCGCAGCAGCGCACGCATCCGCGCGAGCAGTTCCTCGAGCGCGAACGGCTTGGGCAAGTAGTCATCGGCGCCGGCGTCGAGCCCGGCGACTCGCTCGGACACCGAGTCCCGCGCGGTCAGCACCAGGATCGGAAGGTCGTCTCCGGTGCTGCGTAGCTGACGGCATACCTCCAGCCCGTCCAGGCGGGGCATCATCACGTCGAGGACGAGCGCGTCGGGCCGCTCGCTGGCAATCGCATTGAGTGCCTCGACGCCGTCCTGCGCCAACGTCACGCTGTAGCCGTTGAAGGAAAGGGACCGCCGCAGCGACTCGCGCACGGCACGATCGTCGTCGACGACAAGGATTCGCACGGCCACCAGTCTCTACGGAAGGCCTGAGAGCGGCCTGAGAGACGCGCCGGAATAACCGCAGGAGACTCGGGGTCGGGGCCCGGGGTGACTTACCCGTCTAGCGCTTGTCGAAGTCGATCAGGCCGAGGCGCGCGGCCTTGAGCAACCGGCGCGGCACCTTGTGCTGCTGACCACCGAGGGTGACGTTGACCAGCTCGGGCTTTGCGGCCTTCCACTGCGCACGACGGCTCCGGGTGTTCGCACGCGACATCCTGCGCTTCGGCACAGCCATGATCGAGCTTCTCCTAGTTCGGGGGTGAGTGCCCAGAATAGCTGGTAGGCGGGTGTGCCTCCAAAACGACGACCGCGCCGAAACCTGCGTGAGGGCTGTGGTGAGCCGCCCAATCGCAGCCCTGGTGCAGAAATCGGCGCGAGCGCGGGCTAACCTACCGGTTGGTTGGCGTGTCTCGACGGAAATGGGGTGGAGTGACGGTCACGCAAAGCGTCCGGATCGGCAATTGCTCCGGCTTCTACGGCGACCGACTGTCGGCCATGCACGAGATGCTGACCGGTGGCGAGCTCGACTACCTGACCGGCGACTATCTGGCCGAGCTGACGATGCTGATCCTCGCCCGCGACCGGGCAAAAGCTCCGGATCGCGGCTATGCGAAGACGTTCCTCAAGCAGCTGGAGGAATGCCTGGGGATTGCGCATGACCGCGGGGTGCGGATCGTCGCGAACGCCGGCGGCCTGAACCCCGCGGGCCTGGCCGACGCCGTGCGGGCGCTTGCCGAGCGACTCGGCGTGCCGGTGAACGTCGCCCACGTCGAGGGTGACGATGTGCTGCCGCGCGCCGCTGAGCTGGGATTTGGTGACCCGCTGGCCGCGAACGCGTACCTCGGCGCGTGGGGCATCGTCGACTGCCTGAACAGTGGCGCCGACGTCGTTGTCACGGGCCGGATCACCGACGCGTCGGTGATCGTCGGGCCGGCCGCCGCGCACTTCGGCTGGTCACGCACCGACTACGACGAGCTGGCCGGCGCGGTCGCCGCGGGCCACATCATCGAGTGCGGCCCGCAGGCCACCGGCGGCAACTACGCGTTCTTCACCGAAATCGACGACCTCACCTACCCCGGGTTCCCCCTGGCGGAGGTCCGCGCCGACGGCTCGTCGGTGATCACCAAGCATCCGGGCACGGGCGGCGCGGTCACCGTCGACACCGTTACCGCCCAGCTTCTCTACGAAATCACAGGCGCGCGCTACGCGAACCCGGACGTGACGTTGCGAGTCGACACGATCGAACTGGCCTCGGACGGCGTCGATCGCGTGCTCGTCAGCGGTGTGCGCGGCGAGCCGCCGCCACCTACTTTGAAGGTCTCGCTCAACACGATTGGCGGGTTCCGCAACGCGATGACGTTCGTGCTGACGGGGTTGGACATCGACGCCAAGGCCGAACTGGTGCGTCGTCAACTCGAGACCGCGCTGACCGTCAAACCCGCCGAACTCGAATGGACACTGGCACGCACCGATCACGCCGATGCCGACACCGAAGAGGCCGCGAGCGCGCTGTTGCGCTGCGTCGTCCGCGACCCTGACCCTGCCACCGTCGGACGCCAGTTCTCTTCGGCCGCAGTCGAATTGGCCCTCGCCAGCTATCCGGGGTTCACCACCACGGCACCACCCGGCGACGGTCAGGTGTACGGGGTGTTCACCGCCGGCTATGTGCCTGCGTCAGAGGTTTCTCACACCGCAGTGCACGCCGACGGGCAGCGTGTGCCGGTGCCATCCGCGGCGGAAACCGTTGAGCTGGCTGATGTTCCACCGTTCGCGCTGTCGGAGCCGCTTCCGTTCGGAGAGACGCGGCGGGCCCCGCTTGGGCTGATCGCCGGCGCACGCAGCGGCGACAAAGGCGGCAGTGCGAACCTCGGGCTCTGGGTGCGCACCGACGACCATTGGCGGTGGCTGTCGCACACCCTGACCGTCGACAAGCTGCGCGAGTTGCTGCCCGAAGCCGCCGACTTGCCGGTCACCCGTCACGTGCTGCCCAACTTGCGCGCGGTGAACTTCGTGATCGACGGCATCCTCGGGCAAGGCGTGGCATACCAGGCCCGGTTCGATCCGCAAGCCAAAGGGCTGGGCGAGTGGCTGCGTAGTCGGTATGTCGACATCCCGGAGGAGTTCTTGTCGTGAACATCTGGACCACGCCGGAGCGTGATCAACTGCGAAAGACGGTGCGCGCCTTCGTCGAACGCGAGGTGCTGCCGAATGTCGACGAATGGGAGCGAGTCGGCGACCTGCCCCGCTCGCTGCACCTGCGCGCCGGGGAGGCCGGGCTGCTAGGTGCCGGCTTTCCCGAATCCGTCGGCGGCGGTGGCGGCGACGGCGCAGACGCGCTGACCATCTGCGAAGAAATGCACGGCGCCGGTGCGCCGGGCGGCGTTTTCGCGTCGCTGTTCACGTGCGGAATCGCGGTGCCACACATGATCGCGTCCGGCGACGAGCGGTTGATCGAGCGCTTCGTGCGGCCCACGCTGCGCGGCGAGATGATCGGGTCGCTGGCGATCACCGAGCCCGACGGCGGCTCCGATGTCGGGCATCTGCGTACGAGGGCTGAACGCGACGGCGGCTCAGGTGATCAGTACATCGTCAACGGCGCGAAGACGTACATCACGTCTGGGGTTCGCGCTGACTTCGTGGTGACGGCCGTGCGGACGGGTGGACCGGGTGCCGCCGGCGTGTCTCTTATCGTCGTCGAAAAGGGCACACCGGGTTTCGAGGTGAGCCGCAAGCTGGACAAGATGGGCTGGCGGTCGTCGGACACCGCGGAGTTGTCCTACACCGACGTCCGCGTTCCCGCCGCCAACCTCGTCGGCGCCGAGAACACCGGCTTCCTGCAAATCGCGGCAGCGTTCGTCTCGGAGCGCGTCGGCCTTGCCGCGCAAGCGTATTCGAGCGCACAACGCTGCCTGGACATCACAGTCGAGTGGTGCCGCAACCGCGAAACCTTCGGCCGGCCGTTGATTTCACGCCAGTCCGTGCAGAACACCCTTGCGGAAATGGCGCGTCGCATCGATGTCGCCCGGGTGTACACACGCAGCATCGTTGAACGGCAACTGGCGGGCGAAACAGATTTGATCCCGCAGGTGTGCTTCGCCAAGAACACCGCCGTCGAGGCCGGGGAGTGGGTGGCTCACCAGGCGGTGCAGTTGTTCGGCGGGCTGGGGTATATGGCCGAGAGCGAGGTCGAGCGGCAGTACCGCGACATGCGCATCATCGGAATCGGCGGCGGCACAACCGAAATCCTGACGTCACTGGCCGCCAAGACGCTCGGGTTCCAGTCATGACAGTGCTGCGAACTGCGCTCGACACCCGCGCCCCGGAGTTCCAAGAGTCGGCAGCGGCGATGTCCGAGAAGCTGACGGAGATCGACGGCGAACTCGCGAAGGCCTTGGCCGGCGGCGGGCCGAAGTACGTCGAGCGACACCATCAGCGCGGCAAGCTGACCGCGCGCGAGCGCATTGAGCTGCTGATCGACCCGGACTCACCGTTTCTCGAGCTGTGCCCGCTGGCCGCATGGGGAAGCGAATTCGCGGTCGGCGGGAGCCTCGCCATCGGGATCGGAGCGGTCAGCGGTGTCGAGTGCCTGATCGTCGCCAACGACCCGACCGTCAAAGGCGGCACCAGCAATCCGTGGACATTGCGAAAAATACTGCGGGCCAACCAAATCGCATTTGAGAACCGGCTGCCGGTGATCTCTTTGGTCGAGTCCGGCGGGGCCGACCTGCCGACGCAGAAAGACATCTTCATCCCCGGCGGGCAGATGTTCCGCGACCTCACCCGGCTCTCGGCCGCCGGCATCCCCACGATCGCTCTGGTCTTCGGCAACTCCACGGCCGGCGGCGCATACGTGCCGGGCATGTCCGACTACGTGGTGATGATCAAGGAACGCTCCAAGGTGTTCCTGGCGGGGCCGCCGCTGGTGAAGATGGCCACCGGGGAAGAGTCTGACGACGAATCGCTGGGCGGCGCCGAAATGCATGCCCGCACATCTGGTTTGGCTGACTACTTCGCTGTCGACGAACTCGATGCGTTGCGCATCGGTCGGCGTATCGTCGCGCGGCTGAACTGGAAGAAGCACGGCCCGGCACCCGGGCCCGTCGTCGAGCCGCTGGCCGATCCGGAAGAACTGCTCGGCGTCGTGCCGCCGGATCTGCGCACCCCGTTCGACCCTCGGGAAGTGATCGCCCGGATCGTCGACGGCTCCGAGTTCGACGAGTTCAAATCGCTGTACGGCTCGTCGCTGGTGACCGGCTGGGCGACGCTGCACGGCTACCCAATCGGCATCCTCGCCAACGCCCGCGGCGTGCTGTTCTCCGAGGAGTCGCAGAAGGCGACGCAGTTCATCCAGCTCGCGAACCGTGCCGATACCCCATTGCTGTTCCTGCACAACACCACCGGCTACATGGTCGGCAAGCAGTACGAAGAGCGCGGCATGATCAAGCACGGGTCGATGATGATCAACGCCGTCTCGAACTCAACCGTCCCGCACCTGTCGCTTCTGATCGGCGCCTCGTACGGAGCGGGGCACTACGGCATGTGCGGGCGCGCCTACGATCCGCGGTTCCTGTTCGCCTGGCCGAGCGCGAAGGCCGCCGTGATGGGCGGAACCCAACTGGCCGGGGTGATTTCGATCGTCAGCCGGGCCGCGGCCGAGGCGCGCGGCCAACAGGTCGACGAACAGGCCGACGAGGCTCTGCGCGCCGCGATCGAGGCACAGATCGAAGCCGAGTCACTGCCGATGTTCTTGTCGGGGCGGCTCTACGACGACGGCGTGATCGACCCGCGCGATACCCGCACCGTGCTCGGAATGTGCTTGTCGGCCATCGCGAATGGACCCGTCAAGGGTACCTCCAACTTCGGCGTCTTCAGGATGTGAGCATGCATACAGTGTTGGTGGCCAATCGCGCGGAGATCGCCCGACGGGTGTTCGCGACGTGCCGGCGGCTGGGTCTCGGCACGGTCGCGGTGTACACCGAGCCCGACGCCGACGCCCCGCACGTCACCGAAGCCGATGTTCGCGTGCTACTGCCCGGCACCGACGGCTATCTCAACAGCGCCGCGCTGATCTCGGCCGCCCGAGCCGCCGGTGCCGACGCGATCCACCCCGGGTATGGGTTCCTTTCAGAGAACGCAGATTTCGCCGCGGCGGTGCAGGACGCCGGACTCACCTGGATCGGCCCACCCGTCGCCTCGGTGGCGGCGATGGGCAGCAAGATCGAAGCAAAGAAGATGATGGCTGCTGCCGGCGTGCCGGTGCTCGACGAGCTCGATCCGGCGGCCGTCACAGAATCCCAACTGCCGGTGCTGGTCAAGGCATCGTCAGGCGGCGGCGGCCGCGGCATGCGCGTTGTGACCGAATTGTCGGCACTGCCAACAGAAGTCGCTGCCGCGCAGCGGGAAGCCGCATCGGCATTCGGCGACGACACCGTGTTCTGCGAACGCTACCTCCCCCGCGGCCGCCACATCGAAGTTCAGGTCATGGCCGACCAACACGGCGGTGTCTGGGCGGTCGGCGAACGAGAGTGTTCGATCCAGCGCAGACACCAGAAGGTGATCGAGGAAGCACCGTCACCGTTGGTCGAACGCATTCCGGGGATGCGGGACAAGCTGTTCGACGCGGCCCGGCAAGCGGCGGCCGCGATCGGGTACGCGGGCGCGGGAACTGTCGAGTTCCTCGCCGACGAGGACGGCTCGTTTTACTTCCTCGAGATGAACACCCGTCTTCAGGTCGAGCATCCGGTCACCGAATGCGTGACCGGCCTGGACCTCGTAGAGCTGCAGTTGCAGGTCGCCGACGGGTTGCGGTTGGGGCCGGAACCACCGGTGTCCCAAGGGTATTCGATAGAGGCGCGGCTGTACGCGGAAGATCCCGCGCACGACTGGCAGCCGCAGGCGGGCACGCTGCACACCTTCGACGTTCCCACCGCGTCGGCCGCGTTCGCTCCGCTGGCCCGGGCCGGGGTGCGAGTGGACTCCGGCGTCGTCGACGGGTCGGTGGTGTCCGTGCACTATGACCCGATGCTGGCCAAGGTGATCTCTTACGGAACCACCCGCGCCCAGGCGGCGGGCCTGCTTGCCGACGCGCTGGCACGCGCCCGGGTGCATGGCGTGCGCACGAACCGCGATCTGCTGGTCAACGTGCTGCGGCATCCGGCGTTTCTGGCGGGTGACACCGATACCGCGTTTTTCGACACTCACGACCTCGCGTCACTGAGCGCGCCCTTGGCAGACGAGGGCGCCGTGCGGTTATCGGCGGTGGCTGCGGCGCTGGCGGACGCGGCCCATAATCGCGCCACGGCACCGGTTTTCGGCACGATCCCGTCGGGCTGGCGCAACGTGGCGTCCGGCTTCCAGCTCAAGGGCTACACCGATCCCCCCGGCGCCGAATACCAGGTTCGTTACCGCTTCGAGCGCGGCCGGCTCCGCGTAGACGGCGACGATGCGATCGCATTGGTGTCGGCGGCACCGGATCACGTCGTGTTGCGCGTCGAGGGCGTCGACCGACCGTTCGCGGTCGCGCGCTACGGCGACAGCGTGTACGTCGACTCCCCCTGCGGGCCAGTGCAATTGACCGCGGTGCCGCGTTATCCCGAGCCCGGCAGTGCGCTGCAGCCCGGCTCGCTCGTCGCGCCGATGCCCGGTGCGGTGAGTCGGATTGGCGCAGGCGTTGGGGACATGGTGACTGCCGGCCAGCCGATCGTGTGGATGGAAGCGATGAAGATGGAACACGCCGTGACCGCACCGACCGACGGAGTGGTAGCCGAGTTGGACGTCAACGTGGGGCAGCAAGTGGAGTTGGGCGCCGTACTCGCCCGTGTCGAGCCAGTCGAAAGCTAGAAGAAAGCCAGGGAAGGAACCATGACCGAGAGCGGCTTCATCGAGAGTGCGGAGCGTCGTGCGCTGCGCGAGTCCGTCGCCACCTGGGCGTCCAACTACGGCCAGGACTACTACCTGGAAAAGGCACGCAAGGGCGAGCACACCGACGAATTGTGGAACGAGGCAGGCAAACTCGGCTT
>DASRFZ010000175.1:0-11936 GCA_035651275.1 Mycobacterium sp.
CGGGCGGTGTCATCTCGGTCTGGTCATCGGAAAGGCCGAGCGCGCGGCGCACTTCGTGGCTCAGCGTGATCGATTTCTGTTCGCGGCTGTATACCCCTCCGCCCGCGCTGATCAGCGACTTGTCGTAGTCCTCCCAACTCGATCGCGGCAGCTCGAAAAGCCGTTTGCGTTCCTCCCAGGACCTTGCCGCGTCGGGGTCGGGGTCCAAGAAGATGTGCCGGTGGTCGAACGCCGCGATCAGCCGAATGTGCTTGGACAGCAACATGCCGTTGCCGAACACGTCACCGCTCATGTCGCCGACCCCGACGACGGTGAAGTCCTCGCGCTGGGTGTCGACGCCCATCTCGCGGAAGTGACGCTTGACGGCCTCCCATGCGCCTTTTGCAGTGATGCCCATCGCCTTGTGGTCGTAGCCGACCGACCCGCCGGACGCGAATGCGTCGCCCAGCCAGAAGCCGTAGGACTTCGCGACGTCGTTGGCGATGTCGGAGAACGTCGCTGTGCCTTTGTCCGCGGCGACGACCAGATACGCGTCGTCGTCGTCGCGCCGCACGACACGCTCTGGCGCAGTGACCTTCCCGGATTCACGGTCGACGTTGTCGGTGACGTCCAGAAGCCCGGCGATGAACATCCGGTAGCAGGCGACGCCTTCCTCGCGGGTGGCCTCGCGGTCGGTGGCCGGATCGCCGGTGGCGATCGGTGGCTGCTTGACGACGAAGCCGCCCTTGGCGCCGACCGGGACGATGACGGCGTTCTTCACGGCCTGTGCTTTCACCAGCCCGAGAATCTCGGTGCGGAAGTCTTCGCGACGGTCCGACCACCGCAGTCCGCCGCGCGCGACGGGGCCGAACCGCAGGTGCACGCCTTCGACGCGGGGTGAGTAGACGAAGATCTCGAATTTTGGTCTGGGCAGGGGTAATTCGTCGATCAGGCCGGGGTCGACCTTGAACGAGAGCACCTCCTTCTGGCGCGCAGACCCGTCGCGGGTGACGAAGTAGTTGGTCCGCAGCGTGGCTTGCACCAGCGATGCGAATGCCCGCATCACCCGGTCGGTGTCGAGGCTGACGAGTGCGTCGATGTCCTTGGCGACGACGGCCGCGGCCGCCTGCGCGCCGCGCTTGCTGGACTTCGACGGATCGAACAGCGCCTCGAACAAATCGACCAATGCCCGTGCGGTATGCGGGTTGTCGTTGATCACCGTCTCGATATGCGACTGGCTGTACGGAAAGCCGGCCTGCCGCAGGTATTTCGCATAGGCCCGCAGAATCACCACCTGCTGCCATGTCATGCCTGTCCGCAGGACCAGCTCGTTGAACCGGTCCACCTCGCCCTGTCCGCGCCAGATCGCGGTGACGGCGTCGGCGAACCGTTGCGCGGTCTCGTCCGGATCGGTGCCCGGAGGCTCGTCGGGAATCGTCGGGTGCGGCGAGATCTTGAATTGGTAGATCCAGACCTGCAATCCGTCGGCCCGCGTCACCGTGAACGGCCGCTCCTCGAGCACATCAACGCCCATGCTCTGCAGCATCGGGAGCAGTTGGCTCAGCGACGCCGACTTGCCGCCCAAGAACCACGTCAGCTGAGCGATGCGATCCTCGCCGCCTTCGGCGAACACCAGCTTGACCGAATCCTCTTGCAGCGCTTCGATGACCGCGATGTCGGCGATTGCATCCTCGGGTGAGACGGCCTGCTTGTAGACCTCGGGAAAAGCGTCCGCATAGTGCTCGGCTTGCGCCGCCGCGATCGTGCCCGCGCGCACCGCGCCGAGCAGGCGATCGGCCCACGTCCGCGCCGCCTCGGTGAGTTGCGACTGGATCCGCAGGCGGTTGTCATCGGATGTGTCGATCGCGTCGGCCCGCGTGCCGTCGGGCATCCGGACCGTGAAATGAACTGCAGCCCAGGGAGATTCGCTCACCCGGGCGCTGTAGTCGATGCTGACGCCGCCGAGCTCACGCACCAGGATTCGTTGCATCTCGAGGCGCACTGCGGTGGTGTACCGGTCGCGGGGCAGATACACCAGCGCCGAGACGAAGTGGCCGAGTTGATCGGCCCGCAGGAACAGCAGCGTCCGCCGGCGCGAACCCACGTCGATGATTTCGTTCGCCATGTCCAGCATGTCGTCGACGTCGAGCGAGAAAAGCTCTGAGCGCGGGAAGGTTTGGATGACGTCAAGGAGAAGCTGGCCCGGCAGCGACTTCGGATCCCGCCCCGACCTCGCCAGCGCCTCCTCCACCCGTCGGGAGATGACCGGGATCTCCAAGACGTTGGCGCTCGTCGCCGCGACGGTGAACAGACCGACGAGCCGGTGCTCGATGACGTCGTCCTCGGAGTTGTCTTGCACCACAACGACGTACGGGTACGCGCCGTAGCGCAAATAGCTGGGCACGGTCGCCTGGGCAAGCACGAACAGGTGCTCGGAGCCGGTCAGCGGCGGGAAGACCTCCTGTCGTCGGCGCAGTACCCCGAGGCGGCTCGCGTCGTCGACCTCGGCGCAACCGTGGTTAACCGAGCACCGCTGGTAGCCGACGAGCACGAAGTGACCGTCGTCGAGCCAGCGCAACAGTCGCGCCACCTCGTGTCGCTGCTTAGCCGGGAAGCGGCCGTAAGTGTCGTTGTCGAGGGTGTCGGCAAGTGTGCGCAGTGCGTCGCGCATCGCCGCCGAGTCGCGGGCGACTTGCTGGGCGTCAGTGATCACCGACGGCAGCTGTCGTTCGATCTCCTTGAGCGCCTTCGCGTCGACGCCGTCGGCCAGCTCGACGTGGATCCACGCTTCGTCGATACCGTCGCCGCCGGCCGCGGGTGCAATGTCCTCTAGCACTCCGTCGGAGTTGCGGCGAACCCGGAACACCGGGCACATGATCGAGACATACGCGACGTGGAGCCGGTTCAGCAGCACCGTCACCGACTCCATCAGCATCGGCGCCTCATCGGTGACCACTTGCAGGGCCGGCCCGAACCCGCGCGAGTCGTCCTCGGCGTACGTGGCGATGTTGATGCTGCCCGCAGTGCGGGCGGAGCCGAGCTGTCGGTGCGCTTCGAGGACCGCCTGCGTCAGCACGTGTTGCGCGCGCACGCGTATCGGCGCGGTGAGCCCGCTGTCGCCGATCACCGGCGCGTCGCCCTGTGGTCCCCGATAGCTTTCGACGTAGGCGCGCTTGAGCGCTGTGCTCGCCGCATCCGACTTGGTCGTCATCGGCGAGCTCCTCGTCAGCTAGTCGCGGGTCAGCCTGCGGTGCGTCACGCGATGCGGACGGGCGGCGTCGGCACCGAGCCTATCGACCTTGTTCTCCTCGTAGGCCGCGAAATTGCCTTCGAACCAGAACCACTTTGCTTCGTTGTCGTCGTCACCCTCCCACGCCAGGATGTGCGTGCAGGTGCGGTCGAGGAACCAGCGGTCGTGGGAGATCACCACCGCGCAGCCGGGGAACTTCTCCAGCGCGTTCTCCAACGACGACAGCGTTTCGACGTCGAGGTCGTTGGTCGGCTCGTCGAGCAGGATCAGGTTGCCGCCCTCCTTGAGCGTGAGCGCCAGATTGAGCCGGTTGCGTTCACCGCCGGACAGCACGCCCGCCGGCTTCTGCTGATCGGGTCCCTTGAATCCGAACGCCGACACGTATGCCCGCGACGGGATTTCGTTCTGGCCCACCTCGATGTAATCCAGGCCGTCGGAGACCACTTGCCACACCGTCTTATTCGGGTCGATGCCGGCGCGCGACTGGTCGACGTAGCTGAGCTTGACGGTGTCGCCGACCTTCACGCTGCCGCTGTCCGGCTTCTCGATGCCGACGATCGTCTTGAATAGCGTGGTCTTGCCGACTCCGTTGGGGCCTATCACGCCGACAATGCCGTTGCGCGGCAACGTGAACGACAGGTCCTTGATCAGCACGCGGCCGTCGTAGCCCTTGTCGAGGTGCTCGACCTCGACGACGAGGTTGCCCAACCGCGGCCCCGTGGGAATCTGGATCTCCTCGAAGTCGAGCTCGCGGGTCTTCTCCGCTTCTGCCGCCATTTCTTCGTAGCGCTGCAGACGGGCTTTGCTCTTGGCTTGCCTGGCCTTTGCTCCCGAGCGCACCCACGCTAGTTCCTCCTGGAGCCGCTTCTGCAACTTGGCGTCCTTGCGACCCTGCACGGCGATGCGTTCGGCCTTCTTCTCCAGGTACGTCGAGTAGTTGCCCTCGTACGGGTAGGCGCGGCCGCGGTCGAGCTCGAGGATCCACTCCGCGACGTTGTCGAGGAAGTAGCGGTCGTGGGTGACGGCCAGGATCGCGCCCTTGTAGTCGGCGAGGTGCTTTTCCAGCCACTGCACGCTCTCGGCGTCGAGGTGATTGGTCGGCTCGTCGAGGAGCAGCAGGTCTGGTTTGGACAGCAGCAGCTTGCACAGCGCGACGCGCCGCCGCTCGCCGCCGGACAGGTGCGTCACAGGCTCGTCGGGCGGCGGGCAGCGCAGAGCGTCCATCGCCTGCTCGAGCTGGCTGTCGATGTCCCACGCGTCGGCGTGGTCGAGCTGCTCCTGCAGCTGGCCCATCTCCTCCATCAGCTCGTCGGAGTAATCCGTGGCCATCTGCTCGGCGATCTCGTTGAAGCGGTCGAGCTTGACCTTGAGGTCGCCAAGGCCCTCCTCGACGTTGCCGCGGACCGTCTTGTCCTCGTTCAGCAGGGGCTCCTGCTGCAGGATGCCGACGGTCGCGCCGGGCGCGAGGAACGCGTCGCCGTTGTTGGGCTGGTCCAATCCCGCCATGATCCGCAAGACGCTCGACTTGCCGGCCCCGTTCGGCCCGACGACGCCGATCTTGGCTCCCGGCAGGAATGCCAGCGTGACGTCGTCGAGAATGACCTTGTCGCCGTGCGCCTTGCGGACCTTGCGCATCGTGTAGATGTATTCGGCCATAGCCGGATGTGGTGCCTTTCGTGGTCCGTCGTCAAAGTGCTCCCGCCCATCGTAGGCACCGGGCATGGCAGCTAAGCCGACAGAGGCACCGCCTTCGCCTCGACGGTGGGCTCGTCTTCGGTTTCCGGGGTTTCTGGCGTTTCCTGCGACTCGGCCGTCTGCGCCGGCGTGACGTCGAGAATCTGAACCAGGGACTGCGCCAGATCCGGGCCGACGGACGTCGCCCGCATCTCCAACGACGAGCGCCGGACGCCCTCGCGGTCGTCGTACTCACTGGTGTAGATGTGCCCGACGGCGATCACCGCGCGACCCTTGCCGAGTGCGGCCCCGACGCCGGTGACGAGCTTGCCCCAGCAGTTGACGGTGATGTAGAGCGTGTTGCCGGGTTCCCAGTTGCCGTCGTGGGTGCGACGACGCGAATTGCTGGCCATCCGGAAGCTGATCACCTCCTGGTCGCCGACCTGGCGGCGTCTGAGGTCGGTGATGATGCGGCCAACGACTGTCAACGGTGTTTCGAACATGTCGATTCCTTTCCTGCGGTTGTCATGCACTTGCGTGATGTACCGCCATTGAGCGCGCGCCGACCGACATCGAGCACTGCCCTCGCCGCTTCCAGGCGCAGGCTGTGGATCAAACGCAAGCTGGGGATAATGCGACGACTACGCCGACGGCTTGCGCGCGTCGCGGCGTGCCAACTCGGCGAGCATCGCGTTGTACGCGGCGAGGTCGGCGTCGTCGTCACGATCGGCCGCGCGGTCGAGTCGTTTGGCGGTGCGCTGATCGCTGCGGTGCCACTGGAGCAAAAGGGCGATCATGACCACCGCCAGGGGCCCTTCGCCGGAGACCCACGCGAGCGCTCCGCCGAGGTGTTGATCAGCGAGCAGATCGGTGTGCCAACTCAAATGCAGGGACCGGTAGAAGGATTCGGCGAAGACGATGTCCGTACTCATCAGCAGCACCCCGAAAAAAGCGTGCAGGGCCAGCGACGAGAACACCATCGCCAGCTTCGCCACCGCTGGGATCCGCCGGGGCGTGGGATCGATACCGATCACGACCCAATAGAACAGATAGCCGCTGACGATGAAGTGCAGGTTCATCAGCACGTGCGCCGCGTGGCTGCCTGCGACCGCGCTGAAAATTCCGCCCAAATACAACGCATAGAAGCTGACGACGAACAGCAGGGTCGCCACGACGGGGTGGGTGAAGAACCGAGATAGCTTGCTGTGCAACGCAATCAGCAGCCATTCGCGCGGGCCCGGCGGTTGGCCCCGTCCCGCCGACGGCAGCGCGCGCAGCGCCAACGTCACCGGGCCGCCCAGTGCGAGCAGGATCGGGGTCAGCATCGAGAGCAGCATGTGGGCGGCCATGTGCATCGAGAACATCGCAGGCATGTACCGGCCGATGCCCGATGACGTTGCCATCAACAGCACGGCACACCCGCACAACCAGGCGAATACCCGGCCGCCCGGCCACGCGTCGCCGCGGCGGCGCAATCGCCACACTCCGGCCAGATACGCCAGCGCCAAAACGATTGCGGCAGTGCCGAACACGAGGTCGAACCGCCAGTCGAACAGCACGCGCGCAATGGTCGGCGGCCCCGCGAAGTCATAGCCGATCTCCACCTGAGGGATCGACGGAATCGCGTCCGGCGGTGGCGGGGGCGTCCGGCCCAGCCCAACCGCGATCCCGAAGGTGGCACCGAAGATCACCGCCTCGATCGCGGCGAAGCGGATGAGCAGGCCGCGCGCCAGAGGGTCGCCGCGAAGCGCTGGAAGTGCGACGCGCCGCTGGCGCCAACCGAGCACACCGAGCGCGCACAATGCCGCGACCTTCGCAAGGATGAGTCGTCCGTAGGTCGTGTCGACGAGGTCGGTCAGGTGGATTCGGACGATCGCATTGACCACGCCGCTCGCCGCCATCGCGACGAAGCACCAGAACGCGACGCGCGAGAATCGGCGCGCGGCGAGGTCGGCATGTTCGCCGCCGCGAACGGCATGGGCGAGCAGCGCGAGTAAGCCGCCGGCCCATAGGGCGCCCGCGAACAGGTGGATGATCAAGCTGTTCGTCGCAAGGTCATGCGACCCGCCGGCGGACGAATGCCCGGTCAGGCCCAACGGAATCAACGTCAGCAGCGAGCCCGCGAGCAGAAACGGAGTGAGCGACCAGCGCAGCACCGGAAGGCTGGCGATCGTCACCACGGCCGCGAAAAACGCCGTCCACCGCCACGCGCTCGCGGTGTCGACCAGGTCGGCGGCGGACCACAACGTCGAGGGGTTCAAAAGGTCAGACACCGGATGCCCAGACACGTCGGAGATCGTCAGCGGCACCAACAGCGCCGCGCACACCGCCCACGCGCCGGACGCGACCGTTCCCGTCCGCAAAGCCCGATACCCGGCAACATCCAGCACGCCGTTGTCCTGTGGCGGCACAAGGAAAGCCGCGAACATGAACGACCCGACGGCGACGACCGCTGCCACCTCCCCGGCCGCGCGGACGAACGGCAGACCGTAGGTTGTGACCGGACCGGGGTCGGGCAACCCCGTCGCAGTGAGCGCGGCGGCCAGCGACAGCGCGCCGATTCCCGCGGCCGTCGCACCGGCCAGCACGGCGACCCCGGCCAGCAGCGGCCAGACGGCGGTGCGCCGGCCGGGCGGGGCGGTGGTCACGCGTTCAGGGTATGGCCGCCGCCTGTGGGTCAGGACGGCGGGAAGCCGCCGGTGGCGACGGGTCCCCACCGCGTGGGCGTGATCCGCAGCAGGCACTTGCCCTGATCGGCCATTGCGCGCCGGTAGTCGTCCCAGTCCGGGTGCTCCCCCGCGATGGCGCGGTAGTAGTCGACCAGCGGGTCGAGCGCGTCGGGCAGGTCGACGACCTCCGCGGTGCCGTCAACCTGGACGTACGGTCCGTCGAAATCGTCAGACAGCACGACCACGCTGGCCTCCGGACGACGCCGGATGTTGGCGGCCTTCGCGCGCTGCGGGTAGCTGGCGACGACGATGCGACCTTGTTCGTCGACTCCGCCGGTGACTGGTGAACTTTGCAGGCTTCCGTCGCGTCGAAAAGTTATGAGCACCATCCGATGTCTCGGGCGAATGAAATCCAGAAGCTCGGGAAGGCCGACGGCGTCGGCGCGTGCATACCTAGGCATTCAGTGACCCTAATCGCCGTGTCGGTGCACTGGCATACGGTCGCGCCGACGTACGCTGCGGGCGGGAGAAAACGATGAATGTTGTTGTGGTAGCGCTGATATCGATCATCATTCCACTGGCCGCGATCGGCCTCCATCTTCTGCAGGTGTCGCTGGAGAGCTGGACGCAGCGCCGCCACGCCGACGACTAACTCGCCTCGCGTTCGCGCCGCTGGCGCGCCTCGCGTTCGGTGAACTGCTTGAACGACATCATCTCGACCCGGTCCATGTCGCGAAGAATCGCCCGCAGTTCGTCGAGGAACGCCTGACGGCGCTCGGCCAGGTCCGGCGCAGCCTCCAGCAAGCCTTGGTCGGCCAGCACCTGCCGGGCCGTCGCGAACAACAGCGCCGAGACGGACTCATTGCTGTGCACCCGACCCTGCGCCGCGTACTGCTTGCCCACGCCGAGCGCGAGCTTCGTCAGCTCCTTCTCACCGATCTCCGCGGGCGCGTCGCGTAGCACGTCGGCGACGATCTCGTAGGCCTCGACGAACGGGCGAAGCATCGCGTGCGACATCAGCGGCCTCTTGTCGTGCAGCAGCGTGTCGATCTCGGCGCCACCGGCCTGGACGTGCGCCTCCCAATCGTCGTGCCACGCCATCTCTTCGGCGATGTGCTCACGAAACGCCGTCGAGTCGGCGAAGTAGAACTCGAACTTGAGCAGATCGCGCAGCCGCATCGCCTGGCTCCAGAACGCCTCCAGCCGGTCCCCGTCGGCGCGGGCCGAATAGGCAAGGGCCAGTTCGACGATCGACGTTTCCAGGAACGCGTCGATCAACGTGTTGCGGTAGAACGCGGCCTCGTGCTCGTGCTCGGGGGCGATGCGCCAGACGGGCTCGCGCCCGGAGTCGACGCGGGTGACGGGATGGCCATTCGATAACGCGTCGACGGCCGTCCGCACGCCTTCGTGGGTGCGAAGTCGCAACGCGCTGTTGGTCATCGGGGTCTGCTTGCGTTCCAGATAGTCCAGCGAGTCTTGCAGCGTGTGGTGCAGCTGGTCGAGAGTCAATGCGCGGCCCTGCGTCGTCAACAAGAGGGCCGACACCAGACCGGAGGCGTTTACCGGTGTGGCCCGAAGGATCCGCCAGGCCACCTCGAACGCCATCTTTTGCAGCGCAAGGCGTTTGGCGGCATCGTCGGTGGTCATCGGGCCGTGCGGCTCACCCAGGTACTCGCGCATTGACACCGCCTCGGGGAAGCGGACGTAGATCTTGCCGTAGTTGCGTTCGCCCTGCGCCTTGATGAAGTTGTACAGCCAGGACAGGCCTTCGGGTGTCTTCTCGCCGCCGCGCGCATACGCCGCGTATTCGGCGGTTTCGTGTAACTGGTCGAAGCTGATCGACACGGGCTGCAGCAGGATGTCCTCGCTGCGGCCGTCGAGGTAGGCGTCGGCGACGTAGCTGAGCAGACCGAGCTTGGGCGGCAACATCTTTCCGGTGCGCGAGCGGGTGCCCTCGATGGACCAGGTGAGGTTGAATCGCTTCTCGACGATGTAGCCGACGAACTGCCGGAGCACGTATTTGTAGACCGGGTCGTCGAGCTTGCGCCGGATGAAAATGGTGCCCGAGCGGCGCATCAGCGGGCCCATGAAGCCGAACGACAGGTTGATGCCGGCGAAGGTGTGCACGGGCGGCAGCCGGTTTTCCTGCATCGCGACCGGCACGATCACCCCGTCGAGATAGGACCGGTGCGAGAACAGCAGCACGGCGGGATGCGTTTCCAACGCGTGGCGCATCTGCTCGATTTCGGCACGGTCGTAGTCGATGTGGGGGTCGAACCCGCGGCTGAAGATGGCCCGGCCCAATGAGGGAACGAGGTCGACGGAGAAGCGGCTCCATCCGGTCGAGAGCTCGTCGAGCATGGCGCCGGCTTTGTCGAGTGTCGCGCCGGGGATTTTCTCCAGGCCCTCGCGGAAGCGCGCCGACGCCAGCATCTCGGGTTTGACGAGCCGCGGTGACTTGTATTCCGGTCCGAGCAAACGCAATTCGACGCGCTCGATGGCCAGCGCCGCGCGCCGAAGCACGAACCGCGCGAAGTCTCGCGGGTTGTCACCAACAGTGGTGTCTTGCCACTGCTGGCGCAGCTCGGACACCTTGGCCGGCTCTCCCGCCACCACCCGGGCACGGGTGGGATCTTTGCGAAGGATCCGGCGCTGCAATATTTCTGGCGGTCGATAGGTGTCCCGGCCGGAGATCAGCCCGACGATTTTCGAGCGAGTGGGCAAGCCGGCCGGAATCCAGAACACCCGCACGGGAACGACGGAGCGGTCCTCGTCGGCGGACAGCAGATCGACGAGTTGAGCCACGATGCCCGACGGCGGATCGTCCTCGCCGGGTAGGCGCAACACTTCAACCTTGGTCTCCGGGTGTTCTCGGCGCTGCTGAGCGAGCCAGTTGTTCAGCAGCTCTACCTCTGCCGGCGACCCGACCGAGGCCAGTACGAGGGCGTCGTCGGTGGCGGTGAAGCTCGCCAGGTCGTTGGCCCAAGCGCTCATTTGCGCCCCTTCGAAACCTTTTTCGCGACAGCCTTTTTCGTAATCTTTTTCGCGGCCGTCTTCTTCGCGGCCTGCTTGGTGGGCGCTGTCTTCGCGGCCTTCTTGGCGGGCGCTTTCTTGGCCGCCTTCTTCGCGGCCTTCCTCGGCTTCGCCGCCGAACTCAGCTTCGTCTGCGGCACCGCGTCGCGGGGCCAGTTCTTCAGCGTGTCCAGGTAGAGCTGACGGACCTCCTCGATGCGCTCGGAAAGATTGTCGTGCGTCCAGTCGTCGACCGGAATCGGCGGGTACACAACAACATCCACGGTGCCAGGGTTGAACGTGGACGAGTCGCGGGCCGCGATCACCTCGGCGTTGCGAATGACGATGGGGACGATCGGGATCTTCGCGGCCATCGCGATGCGGAACGGCCCCTTCTTGAACGGCCCGACCTCGGTGGTGTCCAGGCGCGTCCCCTCGGGCGCGATCACGATTGACAGGCCTTTACGTGCGAGCTCCTCCACCTTCTTGAGCTCTTCGACTGCGGCCTTGGTGTTTTCGCGATCGATGAACACTGCGTCCATCAGCTTGCCGAGCGGACCCATAATTGGATGCTTTTCCAGCTCCTTTTTGCCGACGGATGTGAAGTTGTCCCGTACCAGCGTGGACGCGACGATCGGATCGACCTGATTGCGATGGTTGAAGATGAACACCGCGGGACGCTGCTCCGTGAGGTTCTCCTCGCCGAGCACATTGAGGTTGACGCCCGCGGCGGCCAGCAGCAGCGGCCCCGAATTCGAGGTGAAGAAATTGACGCCCCGACGCTTGCTCCCGGCCAGCAGGCCAACGCCGAGGGCCCCCGCGGCGACCGGCGCCCAGGAGGCGATTCCGGCGATCGTGCGCAATGCCGACACTGGGCTGCTGCCACTGCGACTGGTGAACCGCAACACCGGCCAGCCGCGCTTGGCGGCGACCGACGCGAGCTTGCCTTCGGGATTCGTGGGCCGCGGGTTGCCGACGAGGTACATCAGCGCGACATCTTCGTCTCCGTCGGCGTAGAAGTAACTCTTCTTCAGGTCGATCCCGTTGTCCGCGGCGAACTTCTGTACGGCGTTGGCCTTGCCGGGGCCCCACAGGATCGGCTTGAGCACACCGCCGGTGAGGGTTCCGTTTTCGTCGACATCGAAACGGTTGCAGAGGATGTTGTCGATACCGAGGAACCGCGCGACGGGCTCGACCTGGACGGTCAGCGCCGACGAGCTCAGCGCGACCGTGTGGCCGCGCGCCTGGTGCGCGCGAACAAGCTCACGCATTTCGGGATAGATCCGAGAGATGATGTGCTGAACGAACAGCCGCTCACCGAGCTCGTCGATCTCATCGATGGAGCGCCCCTT
>DASRFZ010000176.1:0-12341 GCA_035651275.1 Mycobacterium sp.
ACGACTACACGTTCTTGCCGGAGGGGGCGGCGACGAAGGCCGAAGGGCTGGCGATCGCCCGCGACCGCAACGTGGTGGCCACCGACGAATTCGTGCTGTCGCACGAGCCGTACGCCACGAAAGAGGCGTGGTGCCGCGACCGCCTTCGCTACACCCGTGCGCGCCTCGACGAGCTCGACTGGATGACGCCGACGGTGCTGGTCAACCATTTTCCGCTGGTGCGTGAGCCTTGCGACGCGTTGTTCTATCCGGAGTTCTCGCTGTGGTGCGGGACTGCTGCCACCGCGGACTGGCACACCCGCTACAACGCGGTCTGCTCGGTGTACGGGCACCTGCACATCCCGAGGACCACCTGGTATGACGATGTCCGCTTCGAGGAGGTGTCGGTGGGGTATCCGCGAGAGTGGCGGCGCCGCAAGCCTTATCGATGGCTGCGACAGGTGCTGCCCGACCCGCAGTACGCACCGGGATACCTCAACGAGTTCGGCGGACACTTCGTGATCACCGCCGAGATGCGCGCGGCCGCGGAGCGGGTGCGGGAGCGGATTCAAAGCAGACGGCAATGACTCTGCTTTCGACGGTCTTGCCGAATTCCGTTGCGGCCGCGGAGCTCTATGCGGATCCGCCGGGTTTGGCGCCGCTGCCGGAGGAGGAGCCGCTGATCGCCCGGTCGGTGGCCAAGCGCCGCAACGAGTTCGTCACCGTCCGCCACTGCGCCCGCCAAGCGCTGAGTGAGCTCGGTGTCGCTCCCTCACCGATTCTCAAGGGGGACAAGGGAGAACCGTGCTGGCCCGACGGCGTGGTGGGCAGCCTCACGCACTGCGACGGATTCCGGGGCGCCGTCGTAGGCCTTGTTGACCGCGTGCGCTCGGTGGGTATCGATGCCGAGCCGCACGACGTGTTGCCCGACGGGGTGCTCGACGCGGTGAGCCTGCCGGTCGAGCGTGCCGAACTCGCAGCGATGCCCGACGGACTGCACTGGGACCGAATCTTGTTCTGCGCCAAGGAAGCAACATACAAGGTGTGGTATCCGCTGACGCGGCGCTGGCTTGGCTTCGAGGATGCACACATCGTGTTCGACGTCGATTCCGCCGGTGACACAGGTGGATTCGTCTCGGAGATCCTGATCGACCCGGTCGCGCTGTCGGGTCCACCTTTGACGAGGCTACGCGGCCGCTGGACGGTACGCGACGGCCTCGCGTTGACGGCGATCGTGCTGTGACGCAAGCCGGCTTGGTGATCGTCGACAAGCCCGCGGGGATGACGAGCCACGATGTGGTGGGCCGCTGCCGGCGAATCTTCGCCACCCGCAAGGTCGGTCACGCCGGCACCCTCGATCCGATGGCGACCGGCGTGCTGGTGCTGGGTGTCGAGCGCGCGACGAAGATCCTCGGCCTGCTGATGGCCGAGTCGAAGTCGTATGCGGCGACGATCCGGTTGGGGCAGAGCACAGCGACCGACGACGCCGACGGCGAGATTGTCAGCGCCGTTCCCGCCGACGCCGTCAGCGACACGCAGATCGAGGCGGCGATTCGTCCACTGCGCGGGGAAATCCGTCAGGTGCCCTCGGCGGTCAGTGCGGTCAAGGTCGGCGGCCAGCGGGCGTACAGGCTCGCCCGCGAGGGCCAGACAGTCGACCTGGCGGCCCGCGCGGTGCGCGTCGACCGGTTTGACGTGCTGGCAGTCCGGCACGGGGACAACGTCATTGACGTCGACGTCGAGGTGGACTGTTCGTCGGGAACCTACATTCGCGCGCTCGCCCGCGACGTGGGGGCGGCGCTCGGTGTCGGCGGGCACCTGACCGCGCTGCGGCGCACGAGAGTCGGCCGGTTCGGGCTCGACGAGGCACACACGCTCGATGCGCTGGCAGACAACCCGCGGCTGTCCTATTCGCTCGACGAGGCGTGCCTGATGGCGTTCCCGCGCCGGGACCTGACCGCAGACGAGGCGGTCGCCGTCAGCCATGGCCGCGCACTGCCCTCTGCCGGCGTCGACGGCCTGTACGCGGCCACCGCATCCGACGGACACGTCATCGCACTGCTACGCGACGAGGGTGCGCGCACCAAGTCGGTGGTGGTGCTGCGACCCGCAACGCTCGGCAACTAGCAGGGAACGACCCAAATCGATTCTGCCGCAGGGCTTCCCAGTTCGACGGTGTGGTCGGTCGTATCGCCGGCATGAGTATCGCTGATGGCCACTGACACCGTGCCCGCGAAGTCGCGGCGAGTGATCACCGTCAGGTGAGAGTCCAGCGCAATGCCCACAGAGTCGAAGTAGCGCAACATCTCTGGGTCGGCGTCCGAGATGCGGGCGACGGAGCCGTGGTCGCCGTCCGCGCATGTCGAGAGCTGACGTGCCGGCGGCGTGGGCACCTGCCCGTCGAGCGTCGGGATCGGGTCGCCGTGCGGGTCGCGCTGCGGATGCCCGAGTTTGGCGTCGATGCGCGACATCATCAGGTCGCTGACGGCGTGCTCGAGGATCTCGGCCTCGTCGTGCACCTCGTCCCAGCCGTAGCCCAGCACCTGAACCAGGAACGTCTCGATGAGGCGGTGCCGGCGAACCACCGACACTGCCGCGCGACGGCCGCGCTCGGTCAGCGTCACCGCCCCGTATTTCTCGTGTTCGACGAGGCCTTGGTCGGCGAGCTTGCGAATCGACTCCGACGCCGTGCTGGCCGACACCGCCAGCCGCTCGGCCAGCATCTTGGTGCTGACCTTGTCGCCGGACCACTCCTGGGCGTTCCAGATGACCTTCAGGTAATCCTGGGCAACCGACGTCAATCCGCGTGCGTCGTCGGCATCGCTCACATCCCTGAGTTTAGGCAGCCCTGGCAAGAATCAGGCGGTTAGGCTTGCCGCTGTGCAGCGCTGGCGAGGCCAGGATGAGATACCCACCGACTGGGGCAGATGTGTCCTGACGATCGGTGTGTTCGATGGCGTGCACCGCGGCCACCAGGAACTGATCGCTGCCGCGGTCAAAGCGGGCCGGTCCCGCGGGGTGCCGACGGTGTTGATGACGTTCGACCCGCACCCGATGGAAGTGGTGATGCCAGGCAGCCATCCGGCGCAGTTGACGACGCTGGCCCGGCGCGCCGAACTCGTCGAAGAACTGGGCGTCGACGTGTTCTTGGTGGTGCCGTTCACGCCGGAGTTCATGAAGCTGACCCCCGACCGCTACATCCACGAGCTGCTCGTCGAACACCTGCACGTGGTGGAGGTCGTCGTCGGCGAGAACTTCACATTCGGTAAGAAGGCTGCCGGCAACGTCGCCTTGCTACGCGACGCCGGCGCCAGGTTCGGTTTCGCGGTGCAGGCGATGTCCCTTGTAGCAGAACATCATCAGGACGAGACGGTGACGTTCTCCTCGACGTACATCCGGTCGTGCGTGGACGCGGGTGACGTCGTGGCCGCCGCGGAGGCGCTGGGCCGCCCGCATCGGGTCGAGGGTGTGGTGGTGCGCGGCGACGGCCGCGGCAAAATGCTAGGCTTCCCGACGGCGAACGTGGCCCCGCCGATGTACTCGGCGATTCCGGCCGACGGCGTCTACGCGGCGTGGTTCACCGTGCTCGGGCACGGCCCGATGGCGGGCAGCGTCGCGCCGGGCGAGCGGTATCAGGCGGCGGTGTCCGTCGGCACCAACCCGACGTTCTCCGGACGCACGCGAACAGTCGAGGCTTACGTGCTGGACACGTCGGCCGATCTGTACGGCCAGCACGTCGCGGTTGATTTCGTCGCGCGGATCCGCGGCCAGCGCAAGTTCGCCGAGGTGGCCGACCTGATCGCCGAGATGGAGCGCGACACCGACCGGACGCGCACGATTCTGCAGGCCAGGTGACATGCTGCTAAACTCGCCGCCGACCTGGCGACGCGCTGCTGTCCGCGGTGGCCGCGCCCGAATACCTCAGATCGCGGACCGAAGTATGGAGTTGTTTGCGTGGCACTCACTGCCGAACAGAAGAAAGAAATCCTGACCCAGTACGGCCTGCACGAAACCGACACCGGGTCGCCGGAGGCGCAGATCGCGCTGCTGACGAAGCGGATCAACGACCTCACCGAGCACCTCAAGGTGCACAAGCACGACCACCACTCGCGGCGTGGGCTCTTGCTGCTGGTGGGTCGGCGCCGTCGGCTGGGCAAGTACCTGTCCGAGATCGACGTGGAGCGGTACCGGTCGCTGATCGACCGCCTCGGCATGCGCCGCTGACCTCGCAACGCCTTGGCGCCGACAGCACGCTTGTTGTACGCATCGGCCGAGTGGACCGGTAATCAACCGTGCTCTCGGCACGAATAGGGCGTGCTAGCAGGGCCGGTGTAAAGTGATGGCGTTCTGAGCCATCCGGCTCGGGCTCGCATGTCACGACAGTGGCCAGCCTGCAACTCGGGCGGTCTTCGGTAGTGGCTGCCGGTGCTCACGAGGCCCGGCCGCTTCGATCGACGGCCGTAGCCGGTTACAGGCCGACGCCGTTCAGGTTGCTCGCCACTGCCCCGCATCGCGACGACAACTGGAACGAAAGTTTGTGATGTCTGTAGCTGAAATCGACGAGGGCGTCTTCGAATCCACCGCCACCATCGACAACGGGAGCTTCGGCACCCGCACCATCCGTTTTGAAACCGGCCGCCTCGCTCAGCAGGCGGCAGGCTCCGTGGTCGCCTATCTCGACGAGGAGACCATGCTGCTGTCCGCGACCACCGCGAGCAAGCAGCCCAAGGAGCACTTCGACTTCTTCCCGCTGACCGTCGACGTCGAAGAGCGCATGTACGCCGCGGGCCGGATCCCCGGCTCGTTCTTCCGCCGTGAGGGCCGGCCGTCCACCGACGCGATCCTGACCTGCCGGCTCATCGACCGCCCGCTGCGCCCGTCGTTCGTCGACGGCCTGCGCAACGAGATCCAGGTCGTCGTCACGATCCTGTCCCTGGATCCCGACGAGCTGTACGACGTGCTGGCCATCAATGCGGCGTCGGCGTCCACCCAGCTGGCCGGCCTGCCGTTCTCCGGCCCGGTCGGCGGCGTGCGGGTGGCGCTCATCGACGGCACCTGGGTGGCGTTCCCAACGGTCGCGCAACTCGAGCGCGCGGTGTTCGACATGGTCGTTGCCGGCCGCTTAGTGGGGGGAGCCGGCGAGGACGATTCCGATATCGCGATCATGATGGTCGAGGCCGAAGCCACCGAGAACGTCGTCGAGCTGATCGACGGCGGCGCCCAGGCGCCCACCGAGTCGGTCGTGGCCGAAGGCCTCGAGGCCGCGAAGCCGTTCATCAAGTCGCTCTGCGAGGCTCAGCGCGAGCTGGCCGAACGCGCCGCGAAGGAAACCGCCGACTACCCGGTCTTCCCGGACTACGGCGACGACGTCTTCTACGCGGTTTCGTCGGTAGCCACCGACGAGCTGGCGAAGGCGTTGACGATCGCCGGCAAGACCGAACGCAACGAGCGCACCGAGGAGATCAAAGCCGATGTGCTCAAGCGGCTCGCGGACACCTACGAGGGCCGCGAGAAAGAGATCAGCGCCGCATACCGCGCGCTGACGAAAAAGCTTGTACGCCAACGCATTCTGACCGACCACTTCCGCATCGACGGCCGCGGCATCACCGACATCCGCGCGCTGTCGGCAGAGGTCTCCGTGGTCCCGCGTGCTCATGGCAGCGCGTTGTTCGAACGCGGTGAGACGCAGATCCTCGGGGTCACCACTCTGGACATGGTCAAGATGGCCCAGCAGATCGACTCGCTGGGCCCGGAAACGTCCAAGCGCTATATGCACCACTACAACTTCCCGCCGTTCTCCACTGGCGAGACTGGCCGGGTCGGCTCGCCGAAGCGCCGCGAGATCGGGCACGGCGCGTTGGCAGAGCGGGCGCTGGTGCCAGTGCTGCCCAGCGTCGAGGAATTCCCGTACGCGATCCGGCAGGTGTCAGAAGCGTTGAGCTCCAACGGTTCCACTTCGATGGGCTCGGTATGCGCGTCGACGCTCGCGCTGCTGAACGCCGGCGTGCCGCTGAAGGCGCCGGTGGCCGGCATCGCGATGGGCCTGGTCTCCGACGACGTAGAGATTGAGGCAGCTGATGGCAATAAAATCGAGCGGCGGTTCGTCGCGCTGACCGACATCCTCGGCGCCGAGGATGCGTTCGGCGACATGGACTTCAAGGTCGCGGGCACGAAGGACTTCGTCACCGCCCTGCAGCTGGACACCAAGCTCGACGGCATCCCGTCGAAGGTGTTGGCGGGCGCGCTGTCTCAGGCCAAGGACGCCCGGCTGACGATCCTCGAGGTGATGGCCGAGGCCATCGACGCGCCTGACGAGATGAGCCCGTACGCACCGCGGGTCACCGCAATCAAGGTGCCGGTGGACAAGATCGGCGAAATCATCGGCCCCAAGGGCAAGATGATCAACTCGATCACCGAAGAGACCGGCGCGCAGATCTCCATCGAGGACGACGGCACTGTGTTCGTCGGCGCAACCGACGGGCCGTCGGCGCAGGCAGCCATCGACAAGATCAACGCGATTGCCAACCCCCAGCTGCCGAAGACCGGGGAGCGGTTCCTCGGAACCGTGGTCAAGACAACCGATTTCGGCGCGTTCGTGTCGCTGCTGCCCGGCCGCGACGGGTTGGTGCACATCTCGAAGCTCGGCAGGGGCAAGCGTATTGCGAAGGTCGAGGACGTCGTGAAGGTCGGCGACAAGCTGCGAGTGGAGATCGCTGACATCGACAACCGCGGCAAGATCTCGCTGATCCTCGTCGCCGAAGACGACGCAGCAGACGCTCCGGCTTCTCCTGCTCCTGCGGATGCCGCGCACACCGGCCCCTAACCTTCGGCGCGGGTTGCGCGGTCGCGAGGCGTCGTCGACGCTGCGGCGCACCACCCTGCCCGGCGGTCTGCGCGTCGTCACCGAGCATGTCCCCGGTGTGCACTCGGCCTCGGTCGGGGTCTGGGTCGGCGTTGGCTCCCGCGACGAAGGACCCAGCGTCGCGGGAGCCGCCCACTTCCTCGAGCACTTGCTGTTCAAGGCAACGCCGACGCGCACGGCAGTGCAGATCGCACAGGCCGTGGACGCGGTCGGCGGCGAGCTGAACGCGTTCACCGCCAAGGAGCACACCTGCTACTACGCGCACGTGCTCGACGCGGACCTCGACCTGGCGGTCGATCTGGTCGCCGACGTCGTGCTCAACGGGGTCTGCGCCCCCGAGGACGTCGAACTGGAACGCGACGTAGTTCTCGAGGAGATCGCGATGCGCGACGACGACCCCGAGGACGCAATCGGCGACGTGTTCCTCTCGACGCTCTTCGGCCGGCATCCGGTCGGCCGGCCAGTGGTCGGGACGGTCGACTCGGTATCGAAAATGACTCGGGCCCAACTGCATTCGTTCCACATGCGGCGCTACACGCCGGAGCGGATGGTGGTCGCGGTCGCCGGCAACGTCGACCATGAGGATGTGGTTTCGATGGTGCGCCAGTACTTCGGCTCGCGGCTGCGGCGTGGGCAGAGCGCGGTGCCGCCACGTAAAGGAGCGGGCCGGGTGTCCGGCCGGCCGACGCTGACGATGGGAACACGCGACGCCGAGCAGACGCACATGACGATCGGTGTGCGCGCGCCTGGCAGGCACTGGAAACATCGGTGGGCGTTGGCCGTATTGAACACCGCGATCGGTGGGGGGCTGAGTTCGCGTCTGTTCCAACAGGTTCGGGAAGAACGCGGTCTCGCTTACACCGTGTATTCGAGTGTCGACACGTTCGCGGAAACCGGTGCGCTGTCGGTGTACACGGCATGCCTGCCGGAGCGGTTCTCTGAAGTCGTCACCGTGGTGACCGATGTGTTGCAGACCGTCGCGCGTGACGGCATCACCGCCGACGAATGCCGGATCGCGAAGGGGTCGATGCGCGGGGGACTGGTGCTGGGACTGGAGGACTCGGGATCGCGGATGAACCGGATCGGGCGCAGCGAGTTGAATTTCGGGGAACACCGAAGCATCGACCACACGCTCGCCAAAATCGACGACGTGACTCTCGACGAGGTGAACGCGGTGGCCAGGCGCGTGCTGACTGGGCCGTACGGAGCGGCCGTGTTGGGGCCGTATCAGTCGAAACGGCAATTGCCGCAACAGCTTCGAAGGATTTAGTGGAGATTCAGGGCGAGGTCGCCGTTGTCACCGGTGCGGGGTCAGGCATCGGGCGGGCGCTGGCCACCGCGCTGGCCTCCGCCGGCACGCACGTCGTCGTCGGCGACATCGACGGCGGCGCGGCCGAACAGACCGTCGGCGTCATCTCCGAACGTGGTCATCGGGCCGTCGCGCTCGCGGGTGACGCCGGCGCCGACGCGGATATCGCTGCGCTGATCGAGCTCGCCGCAGCGGAATTCGGGCCGGTGGACATTTACGTTGCTAACGCCGGAATCGGCGGCCCACCGGGGCTCGTCATCCCCGAACGCGAATGGGACCGCGCGCTCGACGTGAATCTGCGCGCACACATCCGCGCGGCGAGGCAATTGGTACCCGCGTGGGTGGACCGCGGCGGTGGATACTTCGTCTCTGTCGCGTCAGCGGCGGGACTGCTGACTCAGCTCGGCGCTGCAGCGTATGCCGTCACCAAGCACGCCGCAGTGGGCTTCGCCGAGTGGCTGGCGATCACGTACGGCGATGTCGGAATCGGTGTGAGTTGCCTGTGCCCGATGGGGGTGGACACGCCGCTGCTCACCGAGCTGCGCGAGTCACCCGAACCCGACGCGCGGTTGGCGGCCAATTCCGTGGTCACCGCCGGTGAGGTTCTCGGCCCGGATCAGGTGGCTGCGGCGACATTGGATGCCATGCGGGAGAACAGGTTTCTGGTGTTGCCGCACCCGCAGGTGCTCGACATGTACCGTCAGAAGGGCGCCGACTACGACGGCTGGATCGCGGGCATGCGGCGCTACCGAAACCGGCTGGCCGCCGATGGGTGAGCTGGCGCGGCGACGCGCATTTGTTGTCGGCGCGTTGACGCTCGGGGCCGCTTGGGGCTCGCGCTGGGTGGCTTCGGCTGCGCCGTCGGTGGAGGACCGGATCACTGCGCTGGAGCAGCGGTACGCGGCACGAGTTGGACTGTTCGCATCGGATCTGGTGTCCGGGCGGACGATGGAACATCATGCCGACGACATGCTCGCGATGTGTTCGACGTTCAAGACGTACGCGGCGGGGCGGGTGCTTCGGGGGTGCGATCGTGGCGAGTTACACCTGAGCGACCAGGTGTTCGTGAATCCCGCTGCGGTGCAGCCCAATTCGCCGGTGACCGAACCGCAAGCCGGACATGACATGACGCTTGGGGATCTCTGCGCGGCGGCGCTGCAGCATAGTGACAACACAGCGGCCAACCTGCTGCTGGCCACGATCGGCGGGCCGTCCGAGGTCACCGCGTTCGCGCGCAGCATCGGCGACCACGTGACACGGCTCGACCGTTGCGAGGTCGCGCTGAACTCCGCACTGCCGGGCGACCCGCGGGACACCACCACGCCGCGTGCGTTCGCGCGCGGCTATCAGGCGCTGCTGACCGGGCCGGTGCTGAGTGAACCGAGCAGGCGTCAACTCGACGACTGGATGCGGGGCAATGTGACGTCGACGATGCGCGCCGGGTTGCCACCCGGCTGGACCAGCGCGGACAAGACCGGCAGCGGCGACTACGGCAGCACCAACGACGTCGGCATTGCGTACGGTCCAGATGGCCGCAAACTGCTGCTGGCGATCATGACTCGCTCGGCTGTCGACGACCCGCATGCCGAGAACCCGCGGGCGCTGATTGGTGACCTCGCCGCGCTCGTCGTCACAACCCTGCGGTAGCGCCGCTGCGCCGAACGCCCCTCTGCGTCAGTTGACGGTGATCACCGACACCGAGTCGGAGTTCCCGTTGGCGACGTAGACATGGGAGCCGTCGGGGCTGACCGTAACGCCGTCTGGCGCCGCGCCGACGTGCACCGTCGCAATCACCGAGTCGCTCGCGGTGTCGATCACCGACACGGTGTCGTCCGCCGCGTTGGTGACGTAGGCGTACTTGCCGTCGCGGCTCATCGCGATCCCGGCTGGGCCGGTGCCCACGGTGACGGTGGTCGTGACCGTGTCAGTCGAGGTGTCGATCACGGACACCGTCGCGCCGTTGTAGTTGGTGACGAATGCGCGGCTGCCGTCGGGCGTGAATGCGACACCCGAGGGATGACTACCCACCCCGAAACTGGTGGTGGCATCGGTCGCGGTGTCGATAAGCACGACGGTGTTGGCAGCCGGATCGGTGACGAATACCTGTGTTCCGTCAGGGCTGACCGCGATGCCCTCCGGACTGTCGGAGACGGTGGTTGACACGGCGGCTACGACCGACGGGCCGCTGGTGTCGATGACTGAAACCGAGTTCTGGTTGAGGTTCGTGACGTAGGCGCGGCTGCCGTCGGGACTCACTGCGACGGCTGACAAGTTGTCGCCGTTGGGAATGGTGGAGAGTACCGAATTGTCAGCGGTGTCAACCGTGGTGAAGGACTGGCCCGACGCGATGTACAAGCGGGTGCCATCCGGGCTGAGGGCAAGGCCATTCGGGTGGTCGGTGAGCGGGATCGTGGCGGTGACGGTATTCGTCGACGTATCGATCACCGACACCTGCATGATCGTCGAATTGGCGACGTACAGGAACTTTCCGTCCGAGCTGACCGCCATGGCTTTGGGGGCGTGCATGTCGGCGATATGGGCAGTGACGCTGGCGTCATAGACCGGCGTGACCGTGATCTGATGCGTGATCGCATTGCTCTGCGAGTGGGTGGCGTGGCCGTCGTCGACGTGGATGGTGATCGTGCGCGTGTTCGTGGCGGGCGCGTGGCTGGTGTCCGTGTAAGTGATTGACTCCAAAGCGGTTTGGTAGTCATTGATCGATGCGTTTCCGGTCAGCGACAGGACACCTTTGGCGCTGTCGTAGCTGCCAGTGATTCCGTTTTGGTCGGTGAAGTTGAGGGTGTCTTCGCCCGACTGCAGACCCTTCGTGATCTTCACTGTCGCGCCGGCGAGCGTGGTGTCGTCGGGATCGGAGATGGTGATCGTCGGATCGATCGGCGTCGCCGTGCGCTCGACCGCGGTGATGTCACCCCCGGTGCTGGACAGCACGGGTGCGTCGTTGACCGGAGTGACCGTGATGGTCTTGGTGGCCGATGCGCCGCTTTGGGGGCCGTCGCTGACGGTGAAGGTGATGGTCTTGCTGGTGGTGGGATTGTCGCTAGTGGAGCTGAAAGTGACACTGCGCAGCAGGGCTTGGTAGTCGGTGGTGTTGTCGATGCCGACCAGCGACAGCACGCCCGTCGTTGGGTTGTAGCTCACGGTGACGGCATTGGGAACCTGCGCGGTGACGGCGAGGGTGTCGCCGTTGTCGAACCCCTTGGAGATGCTGACAGATGCGAGACCGAGCGCCGGGACACCTCCGACCGTCACGCCATTGTCGACGGTGATGGCGGGCGCTTGTTCGGTATAGGAGTCGGCGCCGCTCGTGGTGGTGATCGTGGGACCCGTGGCCACGACGTCGATTTGGACGGTGGATGTGCTTGTGCCGCCGTGGCCGTCGGTTGCGGTGTAGGTGAACGAGTCGTTGCCGGTGAAGTCGGTGGCCGGGGTGTAGAGGAACGAGCCGTCGGAATTCATAGTGAGAGTGCCGCCGGCCGGTTGAGTGGACGAGTTCACGGCGAGGGTGTCGCCGTCGGGATCGGTGTCGTTGGCCAACACACCAAGCGCCGCCCCGACGGTCAGCGCGGTGTTCTCGTCGGTGGTGTAGCTGTCGGGGTTGGCGATTGGGTTCTGGTTGATCGCTATGACGGAGACGGGCACGACAGTCGTCACAGTGTCGGATCCCGACAGGCCGATCAGTTGGGCCCCAGCGTGCAGGATGCCCTGGACAATTCCGAGCGGGCCGGGCAACTGGGTGCCGGCGGAGTCGTCGACGGTCACAGTGAACGCGTCGGATCCGCCGGTATGCGCGAAACCGGGAGTGGGAGTGTATGTGTAGCTGCCATCGGTGTTGACGACAACCGTTCCGTTGCTCGGGTTCTGGGTGACGGTGAAGGTCAGAGGATCCCCGTCGGGATCGACGGCGTTGAGATTCCCGGTGACGACGCCGGTGGCGTCTTCGCTTGTCTGGGTGGGATTGACAGTCGGGGTTTGGTTGAAGAACGTGTGCACGATTTCGCGGCGCACGAAGGCCAGAAGCGTCCAGACGAACGGCGTATCCTGTTGCGGCGCATTAGGATTGGTATTCAGATTCGCGAACGGGCTCAGCGCGAAATTCACCACGTCGGAAATGAGGTTGAACACGGGGGCAAAAAGCGACGCCGGCGCCGCGGCCGGGGTGACCGACGGCGC
>DASRFZ010000177.1:0-40759 GCA_035651275.1 Mycobacterium sp.
GGTCCTGAGCCGGCGCGCGATCGCCGCCGACCTCGACGCACTGGCCGAAGCCTGGCAGTGGACTCCGGACGACACGCTGGTGCACGGGTTGCCGCTGTTTCACGTGCACGGTCTGGTGCTGGGGCTGCTCGGCTCGCTGCGGGTCGGTAATCGCTTCGTGCACACCGGCAAGCCGACGCCCGAGGCATATGCGGCGGCCGGAGGCAGCCTGTACTTCGGCGTGCCGACGGTGTGGTCGCGGGTGGTCACGGATCGGGCGGCGGCCGAGGCACTGCGACCGGCGCGGTTGCTGGTGTCGGGCAGCGCGCCGCTGCCGGTGCCGGTCTTCGAGCAACTCGTCGGGCTGACCGGTCATGTGCCCGTCGAGCGGTACGGAAGTACCGAATCACTGATCACCCTGAGCACGCGGTGCGACGGCGAACGGCGGCCAGGCTGGGTCGGTCTACCGCTGGCGGGTGTGACCACCAGACTCGTGGACGACGACGAGATGCCGGTCTTGCACGACGGAGAAACGGTGGCGCGCTTGCACGTTCGCGCACCAACGATGTTCGATGGATACCTCGGACGGCCCGATGCGACCGCCGCCGCTTTCACCGACGATGGCTGGTACCGCACCGGCGACGTCGCCGTGATCGACGGCGACGGAATGCATCGCATCGTCGGGCGCGAGTCCACCGACCTGATCAAGTCCGGCGGCTACCGGATCGGAGCAGGCGAGGTGGAAACGGCGCTGCTGGGGCATCCAGATGTGGCCGAAGCAGCGGTCGTCGGGCTGCCCGACGACGACCTGGGCCAGCGGATCGTCGCATTCGTTGTCGGCGAGGTCGAGCCATCGGAGCTCATTGACTTTGTCGCCCAAGAACTTTCGGTGCACAAGAGACCGCGCGAGGTGCGCGTCGTCGAGTCGCTGCCGCGCAATGCGCTGGGCAAGGTGCTGAAGAAGGAGCTCATCACATGGGGCTGAGGTTCGACGAGATCTGCATCGACGCGGCGGATCCCACGGCACTGGGCCAGTGGTGGTCGCAGGTGCTCGGCTGGCCTCAGAACGTCGACGACGACGGCGACGTGCGGTTGACCGCGCCGCCGGGTGCCGGTCCGAACTGGATGTTTCTGCGGGTCGACGATCGGCGAATCGTGAAGAACCGCATACACTTCGACTTCCGTCCCGACGATCAACAGGCTGAGGTCGAGCGATTGATCGGCATGGGCGCGCGGCGCGTCGACATCGGCCAGGGCGAGTCGAGTTGGGTGGTGCTCGCCGACCCCGAGGGCAACGAATTCTGCGTGCTCTCCGCGCAGTGATGTCGCGCTCGCGTGGCGCGAGCGTGCGCAGATGTACGTATTTCGTCGGCGTGTCGTGTGCAAACACGCACACTCGCGGAAGCTAGTTGGCGTGGAGTTCCTCGTTGAGGGCGACGCCGTGCCCATCGCGCGACACCACCTCCACCGCACCCGACACCGAATTGCGCCGGAACAGTAGATTGTTCGCGCCGGACAACTCGCGTGCCTTGACGGTCGCACCGTCGGGCGTGGTCACCTTAGTGCCGGCCGTCAGGTACAGCCCGGCCTCGACGACGCAGTCGTCGCCAAGCGAAATGCCCAGTCCCGCATTCGCCCCGAGCAGGCATCGCTGACCGATCGAAATCACTTGTGTGCCACCACCCGAGAGTGTTCCCATGATCGACGCACCGCCGCCGACGTCGGAACCATCGCCGACGACCACACCCGCCGAGACGCGGCCCTCGATCATCGACGCGCCGAGCGTGCCGGCGTTGTAGTTGACGAAGCCCTCGTGCATCACCGTCGTTCCGGGCGCCAGGTGCGCGCCGAGCCGAACACGGTCGGCGTCGGCAATCCGCACACCGGAAGGCACCACGTAGTCGACCATTCGCGGGAACTTGTCGATGCCGTAGACCGCCACCGGCCCGCGCCTGCGCAGGCGGGCGCGCACGTTTTCGAAACCCTCGACGGCGCAGGGGCCGTGGTTCGTCCACACCACGTTGGTCAGCACGCCGAAGATGCCGGTGAGGTTCGCGCCGTGCGGCTTGATCAGCCGATGCGACAGCAGGTGCAGTCGCAGGTATGCGTCGTAGGCGTCGGTGGGCGGATCGCTCAGCGCACCCACGACCGTGCGGATCACCACGACCTCGACCCCGCGCTCGTCGTCACTCCCGGCGAGTGCGGCGAGTTCGTCGGGCACCTCGGCAACGGACAGCCGTGTGGTGCCGGGGGAGTCGTCCGTATCGAGTTCCGGTGCGGGGAACCACGCGTCGAGAACCGTCCCGTCGGCCGCGACCGTCGCCAGCCCCACTCCTACAGCAGCGCTCACGTGGCGAAACCTTACTGGACTAGCCTCAACAGTCGTGGGGCTGGACTTACGCGGCGACCCGATCGCGCTGACCGCCGCGCTCGTCGACATTCCCAGCGAGTCGCGGCAGGAGTCGGTCATCGCCGACGAGGTCGAGGCCGCGCTGCGCGAACAGGCCGGCGGATTCGAAATCATCCGCCACGGTAATGCCGTCCTCGCGCGCACACACAACGACCGCCCGACGCGGGTCCTGCTCGCCGGACATCTCGACACCGTGCCTGCGGCGGACAACCTGCCGAGCCGATTGGCAGGCGACGAACTGCACGGATGCGGCACCGTCGACATGAAATCCGGTGACGCCGTGTTCCTCCATCTCGCCGCCACGCTCGACGACCTTGCCCGCGACCTGACGCTGGTGTTCTACGACTGCGAGGAAATCGAAGCTGCCGCAAACGGTTTGGGCCGCATCGAGCAGGAGCTTCCCGAGTGGCTGGCCGCCGACGTCGCCATTCTCGGCGAGCCATCCGGCGGCTACATCGAGGCCGGATGCCAGGGCACGCTGCGCGTCGTCGTCACGGCCGCGGGAACACGCGCGCACTCCGCGCGACCGTGGATGGGCGACAACGCAATTCACAAACTCGGCGAAGTGCTCGACCGACTCGCCCGATATGACGCGCGCACCGTAGACATCGACGGCTGCACCTACCGTGAAGGGCTCAGCGCGGTGCGGATCGACGGCGGCATCGCCGGCAACGTCATCCCGGACCGCGCGTCGGTGACCGTCAACTTCCGCTTCGCGCCCGACCGCAGCGTTGAGCACGCACTGCAGCACGTACACGAGGTCCTTGACGGGCTCGACGTCACGATCCAGCAGACCGACGCGGCGGCCGGCGCACTGCCCGGACTGTCGCACCCAGCGGCAGCCGCGCTCGTGAAGGCTGCCGGCGGCCAGGTGCGCGCGAAGTTCGGCTGGACCGACGTCGCCCGCTTCGCGAAGCGTGGCATCCCCGCCGTCAACTACGGGCCCGGCGACCCCAGCCTGGCGCACCGCGCCGACGAACGCGTGCCCGTCGGGCAGATCACGGCCGCCGTCGACATGCTGCGGCACTACCTGACCGCGTCAGCCTGACGCGAGGCATCCGCCGCGGCCGGCTGCAATCCCACGCTCGCGAGCTGCTCAGCGACTTCTTTCAGCGCCACACCATCGCCGTCGGTCAACGCACGAGCGTGGGCCAGCGTCAGCCGTCCGATTACGCAGTCCACCTCCCCGGCGATCCGTCGAGCCCGGTACGTCGCACTGGTGTCGCCCAGCCGCGCGGCGTCCTGCAGCGCGCGCAGCGCCACCGCCGACTGGCCACCCCGCTCAGCAGCCTGTACGGCTTCCCGCGCGGCTTCGATCGCTTCGACGGAGTCGTTGCGGGCCGACTTCGACCATGCCCGCGCCAGCGCAAGTTCGGGTGCGAACAACGCCGACTTCATGCCGTGCCGCGACTCCGCGGCGGACAGCGCCTTCGCGGCGCCGATCTGGTCGCCCTGCTGCCCGAGTGCCTGAGCCAGCAGCATGTATGACAGCGGACCCCACGAATAGCCCGTCGGCGCCAATGCGTCGGCCGCGGCCTCCAATCGCGTTACCGCGGAATCGAATTCGCCCTGTGCGATCGCGACGTAGGAGACCAGCACGTCGCCGATCGCGTGGGCGGGCTGATGCTGTTCGGCGGAGTCGGTGTAGCGCTGCGCCAGTGCCCGCGCGTCGCGCAGCGCGCCAGCCATGAGCAACGCGATGATCCGGCCGAAGCCGCTGGTGAACCGCAACAGCCCGGGATGGCCCGCGGCCAGCGCCCGCGCGGCGAGTTCGTCGACCGGGCCGAACCGGCCGGCCCGCGCGGACGACAGCGCCGCACACGATGCCGCCCACCCGACCGCGATGTCGTCGGCATCGGGCGACGCGAGCACCTCCTCGGCGAGCCGCAGCGCGCGCAGCGGGGTGCCGGCGTTCATCGCGAACGTGGCGGCGAGCGCGTCCAGTGTGAGGCGCCCGCCCGGCGCCGACACCCGGTTGCGGACCGCCTGCAAGAACGCGACGGCCTGCGTCGGCTCCGACAGCATCCAGAACTGGTTGGCCGCACGCGGCAGCGCCCAGGCCATCAGTTCGGTTTCCGACAGGCTGTCGGGGTCGACGGCCGCCAGCACTTCGGCGGCTTCACGTCCGCGGCCTTGCCAGGCCAACGCTTGGGCCAGCGTCAGCCGGTCCGCCAGCGACTCGGACTGCTCCAGCGCTTGCCGCGCGAGCGATTCCCCCGACTCCATGTCGCCGCGTCGCAGCGCCTCCGCCGCCGCGGCGGTGGGATCGGTGCTCACTCGCCGAATCCTATGGGGCTACCTTGACGCTGTGTCCGAAGACCGCGAATGGGCAGTCTGCGTGTATTGCGCGTCGGGACCCGTGCATCCCGAATTGCTCGCGCTCGCTACGGAAGTCGGCGAGGCGATCGCCGACCGTGGCTGGACGCTGGTGTCCGGCGGCGGAAATGTCTCGGCCATGGGCGCACTCGCGTCCGCCGCGCGGGCGCACCGCGGACGCACGGTCGGCGTGATCCCGAAGGCCTTGGTGCACAAGGAGATGGCCGACGTCGACGCCGACGAGCTCGTCGTCACCGACACGATGCGGGAACGCAAGCAGGTCATGGAGGAGCGCTCCGACGCGTTCATCGCGCTGCCCGGCGGCATCGGCACGCTCGAGGAGCTGTTCGAGGCGTGGACGTCGGGCTACCTCGGGTTCCACGACAAGCCCGTCGTGCTTCTCGATCCCGACGGCCACTACGACGGCCTGTGGACGTGGTTGGAGGGTCTCGTCGACTCCGGGTATGTGCACCCGGGTGCGTTGGAGCGGATCGTCGTGGTCCGCGACGTCGAGGCGGCCCTCGCCGTGTGCGCACCCGCTGACTAGGCTTTCGCCAGTTTGCGAGTCTCGTGAAGAGGGAAAGCGAAGGCCATGGCGGAGCGTGAAGAGCAGAAGACCGTAGGTTTGATCGACATCGCCAGCCGGCTGCCGGGGCTGCTGATGGACACCCCCGCGATCCTGCAGGGCGTGATGACGGGCTTTATGGCCCGGCCGTCGGGCAAAACGTCCATCGGCAAGGTGTTCCAAGACCGCGCAGGCCGCTACGGCGACAGGGTGTTCATCAAGTTCGAAGACCAGTCGCTGACCTACCGCGAAGCCAACGAGACGGTCAACCGCTACGCCGCCGTCCTGGCCGCGCGCGGGGTCGGTCGCGGCGACGTCGTCGGGATCATGCTGAAGAACTCGCCGCGGGCGGTACTGCTGATGCTCGCGGTGGTCAAGCTCGGGGCGATCGCCGGCATGCTGAACTACAACCAGCGCGGCAAGGTTCTGGCGCACAGCGCCGGCCTGCTCGACGCGAAGCTGATCATCGGCGACGACGAGAACCTGTCGGCGGTCGAGGAGTCCGGCGCCGACGTCGACGACGCACTCTCCGTCGACGAACTCGAGCGGCTGGCCGCCGATGCGCCGACCGACAACCCGGCCGTGACGTCGTCGGTGCTGGCCAAGGATAAGGCGTTCTACATCTTCACGTCGGGCACGACCGGCATGCCGAAGGCCAGCGTGATGACGCACTACCGCTGGCTTCGGGCGTTGGCCGGGTTCGGGGGCATCGGCATGCGCCTGTCCGGCAACGACACGCTGTATTGCTGCCTGCCGCTGTATCACAACAACGCGCTGACGGTCGCGGTGTCCTCGGTGCTGAATTCGGGTGCGACACTGGCGCTGGGCAAGTCGTTCTCGGCGTCGAAGTTCTGGGACGACGTGATTCGCTACGACGCCACCGCGTTCGTCTACATCGGTGAGATCTGCGGCTATCTGCTGAACCAGCCGGAGAAGGACACCGACCGCAAGCACAAGGTGCGGGTGATCGCGGGCAACGGCCTGCGCCCGGGGATCTGGGACGAGTTCACACAGCGGTTCGGCATCGAGCGGGTCTGCGAGTTTTACGCCGCCAGCGAAGGCAACACGGCGTTCCTCAACGTGCTCAACATCCCGAAGAGCGCGGGGGTGTGCCCGACTCCGGTCGCCTTCGTCGAATACGACCCTGAGACAGGCGATCCCGCGCGCGACGACAACGGCCGGGTGCGCAAGGTCAAGAATGGCGAGCCCGGGCTGCTGCTCTCCAAGATCACCAACTTCCAGCCGTTCGACGGCTACACCGACAAAGAGGCGACCGAGAAGAAGCTTGTCCGCGACGCCTTCAAGAAGGGCGACGTCTGGTTCAACACCGGCGACCTGATGCGCTCGCAGGGCTTCGGCCACGCCGCGTTCTCCGACCGGCTCGGTGACACGTTCCGGTGGAAGGGCGAGAACGTCGCGACCACCGAGGTGGAGCACGCCGTCGCGCAGGACTCCAACGTCGACGACTGCACCGTGTACGGCGTCGAGGTCGAAGGCGCCGGCGGCAAGGCCGGGATGGCGGCGATCCAGCTCAAGGAGGGTGCCGACTTCGACCCGAAATCGCTGGCCAAGACGGTCTACGAGAACCTGCCGCCCTACGCGCTGCCGCTGTTCGTGCGCATCGTCAAGGAGTTGGAGAAGACGTCGACGCACAAGACCAAGAAGGTAGACCTGACCAGGCAGGGCTACGCCTCCGACGACATCGAAGACCCGATCTACGTGCTGAAGAGCCGCGACGAGGGCTACGTCGAGTACTACGACGAATACCCCGAGGAAGTGAAGGCCGGCAAGGCGCCGAAGAGCAAGTAGCCTTGCGATTTCGGTGCGCTAACCGGCGCTGAGCGCGTGAAAACGCACCGAAATCGCGAGAGAAAGCCGGGGCCTGGCACCCTGGAGGAGTGCAGTCGACCTTCTGCGGCCGGCCGGTGGCCGCTGACCGCGCGCTGATCATGGCGATCGTCAACCGCACACCCGACTCGTTCTACGACCGCGGCGCCACGTTCACCGACGAGGCGGCCAAAGATGCGGTGCGCCGCGCGATCGACGAGGGCGCCGACGTGATCGACGTCGGCGGCGTCAAGGCCGGGCCGGGCGACGAGGTCGACGCCGACGAGGAGACCGCCCGCGTCGTGCCGTTCATCGAGTGGCTGCGCGACGCATACCCGCAGCAGTTGATCAGCGTCGACACCTGGCGATCGGCCGTCGCAAAGAAGGCGTGCGCGGCCGGGGCCGACCTGATCAACGACACCTGGGCCCGCGCCGACGACGAGTTGCCGCACGTGGCGGCCGAATTCGGCGCCGGGCTGGTCTGCTCACACACTGGCGGGGCCGCCCCGCGCACGCGACCGTTCCGGGTGAGCTACGGAACCACCGTCCGCGGAGTGGTCGACGACGTCATCGCCGAAGTCACCGACGCCGCCCAGCGCGCCGTCGCGGCCGGGGTCGCGCGCGACCGCATCCTGATCGATCCCACCCACGATTTCGGCAAAAACACCTTCCACAGCCTCGCTTTGTTGCGGCACGCCGAAGATCTCGTTAACACCGGATGGCCTGTGCTGATGGCGCTGAGCAACAAGGACTTCATCGGGGAGACTCTGGGTGTGGGACTGACCGAACGCCTCGAAGGCACGCTCGCCGCGACCGCTGTGACGGCCGCGGCCGGCGTGCGGATGTTCCGGGTGCATGAGGTGGCAGCCACCCGACGCGTGCTGGAGATGGTCGCGTCGATCCAGGGCGTGCGGCCGCCGACGCGCACGGTGAGGGGGTTGGCATGACGACAACTTCTGAGTTGACCGGCATCAACTGGCTCGCCGAACGCAGCTGGCAGCACCCGACGTGGGCGCTGCGCGACCTCGAGGCCGCGAAGGCGGGTCGGACGATCTCCGTCGTGCTGCCCGCGCTCGACGAACAAGAGACGGTCGGGTCCGTTGTCGAAAGCATCGCGCCGATGCTCGGCGGCCTGGTCGACGAGCTGGTCGTGCTCGACTCCGGGTCCACCGACGACACTTCACGACGCGCGCGGGCGGCCGGTGCCCGCGTGGTGACCCGTGAACAGGCCGTCCCCGAGCTGGCGGCGCAGCCCGGCAAGGGCGAGGCGCTATGGCGCTCGCTGGCCGCCACCAGTGGCGACATCGTCGCATTCGTCGACGCCGACCTGATCAACCCCGACCCGATGTTCGTGCCGAAGCTGGTCGGGCCGCTGCTGACGGTCGACGGCGTGCACCTGGTCAAGGGCTACTACCGCCGGCCGCTGCTGATCAAGGGCCGCGAGGACGCCAACGGCGGCGGCCGGGTCACCCAGCTGGTCGCGCGGCCCCTGCTCGCGGCACTGCGACCCGAGCTGTCGTGTGTGCAGCAGCCGCTCGGCGGCGAATACGCTGCGACCCGCGAACTGCTGACCTCGGTGCCGTTCGCGCCGGGCTACGGCGTGGAGATCGGCCTGCTGATCGACACCTACGACCGACTGGGTCTGGACGCGATCGCTGAGGTGAACCTCGGTGTGCGGGCACACCGCAACCGGCCGCTCACGGAGCTGAGCTGGATGAGCCGCCAGGTGGTGGCGACGCTGCTGTCGCGCTGCGGGGTGTTGGACTCGCGGGTAGGTCTGGACGACTTGTTCGAGGACCGCCCGCCGATGAACACGCTGCGATAGCCGCTTCTGCCCGCGAAACCGCCGTTTCGCACGGGAAGTGCGAGTGCGGACGTGCGAAACGGCGGTTTCGCACGATGGCAGGATCAGTGTCGTGACGCTGATCCTGCTTTACCTGTTGGTGCTGATTCTCGTGGCGGCCCTGCTGTTCGTGATCGCCAGCGCGGTGTTCGGGCGCGGCGAAGACTTGCCGCCGCTGCCGCGGGCCACGACGGTCACCGCGCTGCCGGCCTCCGGTGTCACCGCGGCCGACGTCGACGCGGTCAAGTTCAGCCAAACCTTGCGCGGATACAAGACCAGCGAAGTCGACTGGGTGCTCGACCGGCTGGGCACCGAGATCGAGTCGCTGCGCGGCGAGCTGTCGACGCTGCGTGCCGTCCACAGCGACGAGCCGAGCCGCGAAGCCGGTGACTGACGACGGTCGCGTCCGGTGCGACTGGGCCGAGAGCGGCGGCGTGTTGTATCGCGACTATCACGACACCGAATGGGGTCGGCCGCTGCACGGGCGCGACGCGCTCTTCGAACGAATGTCGTTGGAGGCGTTCCAAAGTGGGCTGTCGTGGTTGACCATCCTGCGCAAGCGGGACAGCTTCCGCGCTGCATTCGACGGCTTCGACGTCGACAAGGTCGCCCGCTACACCGACCATGATGTCGCCCGGCTGATGGCCGACGCCGGGATTGTGCGCAACCGGGCCAAGATTGACGCGACGATCGCGAACGCGCGCGCCGCGGCCGAGCTCGACGTCGATTTGTCCGAACTGCTGTGGTCATTCGCGCCCGCGCGCCGGCGTCGACGGCCGGCAACTCTCGCCGACGTCCCCGCGGTCACGGCGGAGTCCACCGCGATGGCGAAGGAGTTGAAGCGGCGCGGTTTCCGGTTCGTCGGGCCAACCACCGCGTACGCGTTGATGCAAGCCACCGGGATGGTCGACGACCACCTTCGATCCTGCTGGGTGCCGGTGCGTTAACCGGGGTCTTTGCACACGCAGGTGCGAGGATAAGGAACAATGGGAGCGTGAACGTGGTGTCTGGAGGGAGCGCTCGATGGCGGCGATGAAGCCCCGGACCGGCGACGGTCCACTGGAAGCGACCAAAGAGGGGCGTGGCATCGTGATGCGAGTTCCGCTTGAGGGCGGTGGCCGACTCGTCGTCGAACTCACTCCCGAAGAGGCGTCCGCGCTCGGCGACGAACTCAAAGGCGTCACCAGCTAAGCGCGTCAGGCGCAGCCCTCTTTGCTCCTCGCGTCCGCGCACACCTTGCGGTAAATCTCCAACGTCTGCTCGGCGATACGCGCCCACGAAAACTCGTCGATGCATCGTTGACGTCCGTTCTGGCCGAGCTGTTTTGCTTTGTCGGGATCGGCCACCAAAGCGTTGACGGCATCGGCCAGCCCTGCTTCGAAACCTGCTGGATCGTCGGCGTCGTAGTGGACCAACAGCCCAGATTCCCCGTCTGCCACCACCTCTGGAATTCCTCCGACATCAGACGCTACAACAGCCGTCGCGCACGCCATCGCCTCGAGGTTGACAATGCCCAGCGGCTCATACACTGACGGACAGACGAAAACTGTTGCTGCCGAAAGTATTTCGCGAACCTTACTGATAGGCAACATCTCTCGCACCCAGAACACCCCAGTACGGTCACGCGACAGATTCTCCACTGCCTCAGTGACTTCAGCGGCGATCTGCGGTGTGTCGGGCGCCCCTGCGCACAGCACCAATTGCGCGTCGGCATCGAACCGGTGCGCCGCCGCCAGCAGGTGCGCGACTCCCTTCTGCCGGGTGATCCGTCCCACGAACGCGACGATCGGTTTGGCCCTGTCCACCCCGAGCTCGTCAAGCAGCGAGTCGCCGGGCGTGTACTCGACGGGATGCCAGACGTCGGTGTCGATTCCGTTGCGCACGACGTGCACCCGGCTCGGGTCCAGTGCCGGGTACGTCGTCAGCACGTCCTCACGCATGCCGTTGCTGACGGCGATCACCGCGTCGGCGGCCTCGATCGCGGTGCGTTCCACCCACGACGACACCCGGTAGCCGCCGCCGAGCTGCTCGGCCTTCCACGGTCGCCGCGGCTCGAGCGAATGCGCGGTCAACACGTGCGGGATCCCGTACAGCAGGGCGGTGAGATGGCCGGCCATCCCGGTGTACCACGTGTGGGAGTGCACGACGGTGGCCTCGGCGGCCGCGTTCGTCATCACCAGGTCCGCCGACAACGTCGTCAGCGCCGCGTTCGCGCCGCGCAATGCGGGGTCGGGTGCCGCGACGATGGCGCCGTGGCGGGGCGCGCCCATGCAGTGCACGTCGACGTCGCACAACTTGCGCAACTGGGCGACGAGCTCGGTGACGTGAACTCCCGCGCCCCCGTACACCTCTGGCGGATACTCCCGCGTCATCATCGCCACCCGCATCTGCTATTTCGCTCCTCGCGTCCGCATACGTCCCGACGGTAGTGCTCCACGACGAGCGACGCAGCAGCCTGGCGTTTGAGCTCGCCCAAATCACGGGAACTCTGGTTGCAGGTGTAAGCGACGGATAGGTTTGGCGCATGAGGGAATTGCCACAGGTGTTGGGCATTGTCCTCGCGGGCGGTGAGGGCAAGCGGCTGTACCCGCTCACCGCCGACCGGGCCAAGCCCGCCGTTCCCTTCGGCGGCGCGTACCGGCTGATCGACTTCGTCTTGTCGAACCTCGTCAACGCCCGGTATCTGCGGATCTGTGTGCTGACCCAATACAAGTCCCACTCGCTGGACCGGCACATCTCTAAGAACTGGCGGCTCTCCGGCCTCGCGGGCGAGTACATCACGCCGGTGCCCGCGCAGCAGCGGCTCGGCCCACGCTGGTACACCGGCAGCGCCGACGCGATCTATCAGTCGATGAACCTCATCTACGACGAAGACCCGGACTACATCGTCGTGTTCGGCGCCGATCACGTGTACCGGATGGACCCCGAACAGATGCTGCACTTTCATATCGAAAGCGGCGCGGGTGCGACGGTCGCGGGTATCCGGGTGCCGCGCGCGGAAGCAACGGCGTTCGGGTGCATCGACGCCGACGAGTCCGGGCGGATCCGCGACTTCATCGAGAAACCGGCCGACCCGCCGGGCACGCCCGACGACCCCGACCAGACGTTCGTGTCGATGGGCAACTACGTGTTCACGACGAAGGTGCTGATCGACGCGGTGCGCGCGGACGCCGACGACGACCACTCCGACCACGACATGGGCGGCGACATCATTCCGCGCCTGGTTGCCGACGGCCGTGCCGCGGTTTACGACTTCAGCGACAACGAAGTGCCGGGCGCGACGGACCGCGACCGCGGCTACTGGCGCGACGTCGGGACTCTGGACGCGTTCTACGACGCGCACATGGACCTGGTGTCCGTGCACCCGATCTTCAACCTGTACAACAAGCGCTGGCCGATCCGCGGGGAGATGGAGATGCTGGCGCCGGCGAAGTTCGTCAATGGCGGCTCGGCGCAGGAGTCGGTGGTCGGCGCGGGCAGCATCGTGTCGGCGGCCTCCGTGCGCAACTCGGTGCTGTCGTCGAACGTCGTCGTGGACGACGGCGCGATCGTCGAGGGCAGTGTGCTGATGCCGGGTGTGCGCGTGGGCCGCGGCGCGGTGGTGCGCCACGCCATCCTCGACAAGAACGTCGTCGTCGGGCCGGGGGAGATGGTGGGTGTGGACCTCGAGCGCGACCGCGAGCGGTTCGCCGTCAGCGCCGGCGGCGTCGTCGCCGTCGGCAAGGGCATCTGGATCTAGCGGCCTTGCGCCGAAATAGCATTCCAGGTCGTCGTTTGGGACTTCCGCACGACCGTGGCTTCTATTCGGCGTCGAGGCGTCACCAGACGCCGGGCACAAGCCGGTAGCGCACTTCCTGCGTGTATTCGTCGTAGCCGTCGAGGTTTTGGCGCAGCATCTTCTCTTCGTCGAGAATCCGCACAGCAAGCAGCGCGATGCCAGGCGCGAGGATTAGCAGTCCCCAATACGACCCGAGCGCGAGCGGGATGCCCGCCATCATGATGACCGTGCCGACGTACATGGGATGGCGGACAATGCCGTACATCCCGGTGGAGACGACCTCCTGCTGCGCCTCGACAGTGACATTGGCTGCCGCATAACTGTTTTGGATGACGACGAGCTGGGTGACGACGAGTCCGATCCCCATCAAGACCGCGCCTGCCACCGACACGGCAGACGGCACCGGCGACCACCCGAAGCGATGGTCGAAGGCGCTGAACACCATTACCGCCGGCACCAACAGGAATGCCAACGTGATGACGGCCTTCTGCGTCGGCCGGCTTTCGGCCTTGGGCCCGGCGTGCATCCGGCGCTCCAAGGCCTCGGGGTTCGTCCGAAGCAGGTAAATGCTCGGGGTGAGCGTGCAGACCGTCCACACGGCTATGAAAAGCCATGCCTGCCAATAGTTGAACGTGCCCGCGGGCCAGAACAGCATCGCGCCGAATGCCGCGAACCCGACGATCGCGTACGCAGATGTGCGAAGAGCGGTTGTCATCGCGGGCCTCCTCAGCGCAAATCCCGGCGCCGAAACGCGATCGCACCCACGGCGGCGAGCGCGACGTCGATGGCGAGCAGCCACAGCAGCGGCACCGCAGTGAATGTGCCCGTCCCGACGCGCGGGATGTGAGCGAACGGTTCGAGGTCGAGCAGCCACTGTGGGAAGCCCGAAATCGAGCCGAGCATGAACAACGCGATGAACGCCACCAGCACGCCCCACGCCATCGGAGTGAACCGTCCGGCCACACCGAACAGCGCGACCGTGATAGCCGCGAGTAGCCAGACCGCCGGAAGCTGCACCGCCGCCGTCCCCATCACCGTCGCAAGCTTCCCGGTGATGTCGCCCGCGGCAGCGCCGTACGTCAACCCCGCAACCACCCCCGCGATCAACAGCGCCACGGTCGACGCGATGATCGCGATGCCGAAATGACTTGCCAGCCAACGTATCCGGCTGACCGTACCCGCTAGAACGGTCTCGGCGCGCTGGCTGGATTCCTCTTGGTGCAGCCGCAGGGTGAGCGAGATCGCGAACGCGGACGCCACCATCGCCAGCATCGTGAACGCGACCGCGATGAACGCCTGCTCCAGCACGCCGGTTCCGCCGAGCCGCGCGACGATGTCGCGTGCTGTCGCACTGCTGCCCATCTCCGAGCCGATGCCGTGGACAACACTGCCGATCACCAGTCCGTACAGGAACAAGCCGACGGTCCACAACACCACCGCGCCGCGGTCCAGTCGCCAGCCAAGACTGAACGCCCCGCGCAACGACGGCCTCGCTGCGTCGCGTCCGGAGCGCTCGGCGATCAGGCCCGCGCCGACGTCGCGGCGGGCCAGCAGCCGATACGCGACTGCGATCAAGACTGCCGTGCAGACCAGGTGCAGCACCAGCACCCAGAACCGGTCGCCCGCATAGGGCCGAACCTGCAGCGACCAGCCGAGCGGCGACAACCACGACAACCAGTTCGAGCCGGCGTCGCCGATAGCGCGCAGGGTGAACGCCGTCGCGAGCACTCCGAACGCCACCCCGCGCGCGACCCGCGCGCTCGGAGACAGCTGCGCCGCAACTCCGGCCAGCGCGGTGAAGACCAGCCCGGAGCAGGCCAGCGCCAGCCCGAAAGCGAGCGAGCCGGACGCCGGCACGTCGAGCTTCAGCAGTCCGGCGAAGCCGATGAGCCCGGTGACGATCGACGCGACCGACGCCATGGTCAGCGCCGCCGTCAGGCTGGCGTATCGGCCCACGGCGGTGGAGTCGATCAGCTCGGCCCGGCCCGTTTCCTCGTCGGCGCGGGTATGACGGATGACGGTCAGGATGACGGCCACCGCGATCAGCACATGGAACAGGCCGGCCTTCCAGATGCCGACCGCACCGAGGCTGTCGCCGTAGACGTTTCCGTACATGGCCCGTTGCGCCGGGCTGGCCATGATCGTGGCCGCGAAGGCGGCGCGGTCGGCGGCCGTCGGATAGACCTTCTGGATGCTGCCGACGTAGACCGTGGCGAGCGGCACCGACAGCAGTAACACCCACAGCGGCAACACAATTCGGTCACGCCGCAGGTAAAGCCGCAGCAGCCCAACGGTTCCCGAGAAGCTGGAGCTGCCCGCCGGTGCGTGGTGGGATGGACGGGGCCGGTCCAGCGTCGCGGTGCTCATGCGTTCACCTCCGCCGCATTGTGACGTGCGGACTCCGAGCCGTCGACGTCGTAGTGGCGCAGGAACAGATCCTCGAGGGTGGGGGGCTGGCTGACCAGGCTGCGCACTCCCGCGTCGCCGAGCACCCGGATCACCTCACCCAGGCTCTCGCTGTCGACCTGCGCCCGCAGGGTATTGCCGTCGAGGCTGACGTCTTCGACGCCCTTGATCCGGCTGATGTCGCCGGGGTCACCGATCAGCTCGGCCTTGATCGAGGTGCGGGACAGATGGCGCATCGACTCCAGCGTTCCCGTCTCGACCGCCTTGCCGTTGCGGATGATGGTCAATCGCTGGCACAGCGCCTCTGTCTCGCCGAGGATGTGGCTGGACAGCAGCACGGTTGCACCGCCGTGGCGTGCCTCCTTGACGCATTGCTGGAAAACGTTCTCCATCAACGGGTCCAGGCCGCTGCTGGGTTCGTCGAGCAGCAGAAGCTTGGCGCGCGACGAGAAGGCGGAGATCAGCGAGACCTTCTGGCGGTTACCCTTCGAGTAGGTGCGTGCCTTCTTGCTCGGGTCGAGGTCGAAGCGCTCGATCAGCTCCGTGCGGCGCTTCTCGTCGATGCCGCCGCGCATGCGAGCCAGCAGGTCGATGATCTCACCGCCGGTGAGCGACGGCCACAGCGTCACATCGCCTGGCACGTATGCGATTTGGCGGTGAAGGGCCACTGCGTCGGTCCACGGGTCACCGCCGAGCATCCGAACACTTCCGGAGTCGGCCCTGGCCAGGCCCAACAGAATACGGATAGTCGTCGACTTGCCGGCTCCGTTTGGACCGAGGAAGCCGTGCACCTCGCCCTCGTGCACGGTGAGGTCGAGGCCGTCCAGCGCGCGCACCGCTCCGAAGTTCTTTGTCAGATCACGGATTTCGATCGCATCGCTCATTGTTGTTCTCCTATTTCGTTGTGTTCACGCTGTTTCACGAACGCGTCGTACATCGTGCTGTCTGTCATCAGCCCGTGGGTGTAGATCTCGAGTGCGGGAAGCACCATCTCTTCGCCGTAGTGGCGCAAGACCGCTGCCATGTCTGTCGGGTTGTCGTGCATCTGCAGGTAGAGCAGCAGGCCGCCGCCGCCGATGAGACCGAGATACTTTGCGCGGGCTTTCGGGTCGCGGCTCGGCTTGAGCGTGCCCGCCCGGACACCTTCTTCGAGGTACTCCTCGGCGTTGTCGAGCATGCGTCGCCAGAACGTCTTCGCCAGCTCGGTGCCCGACTGCATGTTGCGCACCAGGTACGCCATCATCGGCGCGTAGGTCTCGATCGCCGCCACTTGCGCGAACCACGTCGCCGGATCCGCTGTCCTCAAGGACTCGGACTTCACGCTGCGGATCTCTTCCGTCACATAGTCGTCGCAAGCCTTGCGCAATCCCGCCTTGGACCCGAAGTGGTGGATCACCAGGCCCGCGCTCACGCCGGCGGCCTCGGCGATGGCCCGCAGGCCGACGTTGAACCCGTGCTGGCCCCACTGCTCGATCGCCGCATCGCGGATCCGGGCCGTCGCGGTCAGATCCTCTGAACGCATGTTCAATACATTAAACACACGTTCAATCAGCCGTCAAGACATCCGCCGTAAAGATGTCGTCAAAACCAACGGGTGGCGCCCACCTGGGGATTTGCCATTTCAGTGTACAGTCGTTTACTGTTGAGTCTTCTGGCGGGGACGTCGCACCGGCGCCGCTCCGACCAGCCGACAGGAGGACACAGATGGAGTCGGGATTCTCGTTGGAGCTGCCCGAAGAAGTGATTCACGTTCGCGACTGGGTGCACGAATTCGCCCAAGACGTGATCCGGCCGGCCGCCGCCGAGTGGGACGAGCGCGAGGAGACGCCGTGGCCGATCATTGCCGAGGCCGCGAAGGTCGGGCTCTACACGCCTGAGCTCTTCGCGCAAATGGCGGCCGAACCGAGCGGCATCGGCCTGCTGGCGGTGTTCGAGGAAATGTTCTGGGGCGACGCCGGGATCGCGCTGTCGATCCTCGGCACCGGACTGGCCGCGGCGGCGCTCGCCGCGAGCGGTACCCCCGAGCAGCTGGGGGAGTTCCTGCCGCAGATGTTCGGCAGCCCAGGCGATCCGAAGGTCGCCGCGTTCTGTTCATCCGAACCCAATGCCGGCTCCGACGTCGGCGCCGTGCGGACCCGCGCGCGTTACGACGAGGCCGCCGACGAGTGGGTGCTCAACGGCACCAAAACCTGGGCCACCAACGGCGGCATCGCCAACGTGCACGTCGTCGTGGCCTCGGTGTATCCCGACCTGGGCACGCGGGGCCAGGCGACGTTCGTCATCCCGCCGGGCACAGCGGGCTTGTCGCAGGGGCAGAAGTTCAAAAAGCACGGGATTCGCGCCTCCCATACCGCGGAAGTGGTGCTCGACGACGTGCGGCTTCCCGGCCGGCTGATCCTCGGCGGCATGGACCGCTTCGAGCATCGCGTCGCGAAAGCCCGTGCAGGCAAACGCACTTCGGCTCAGGCGGCGATGATGACGTTCGAGCGCACCCGGCCGGCCGTCGGCGCGATGGCTCTTGGTGTGGCGCGCGCCGCGTACGAGTACGCCCGCGACTATGCCTGCGACCGTGAACAATTCGGCCGCAAGATCGGCGAATTCCAGGCGATCGCGTTCAAGCTCGCCGACATGAAGACTCGCCTCGACGCGTCGCGGCTTCTGGTGTGGCGGGCCGGCTGGATGCACCGCAACAACAAACCGTTCGCGTCCGCGGAGGGGTCGATGGCCAAACTGTTCGCCAGTGAGACAGCGGTGTACGTCACTGACGAGGCCATCCAGATCCTCGGCGGAAACGGCTACACCCGCGACTATCCCGTCGAACGCATGCACCGCGACGCGAAGATCTTCACAATCTTCGAGGGCACCAGCGAGATTCAGCGCCTTGTCATCGCGCGGTCGCTGACCGGACTTCCGATTCGGTAGCGCTCAGTAGCGCGCGGCTACCAACAATCCGTCGCCAAGCGGGACCAGCACCGGCGTCAGCCGCTCGTCCTCCGCGATCAACCGGGCGGCCTCGCGGACCGCGACGACGTCGGCATCGCCGGCCTCTGGGTCACCGGCTCGTCCGCCGAGCGCGGCGCGATGCACGACGATCGCGCCACCGGGCCGCAGCAGTCGCACACCTTCAATGACGAACTGCGGCTGGTCGATTGGATCGGCGTCGACGAACACGAGGTCGTACGACTCGTCGGCAAGGCGCTGCAACACGTCTTGGGCGCGGCCGGCGATTACGCGGGTTCGCGACGGCGCGATGCCCGCCTCACTGAATGCCTGCTTGGCCAGCCGCTGGTGTTCGGGCTCGACGTCGATCGTCGTCAGGACGCCGTCGTCGGCCATGCCGGCCAGCAGCCACAGGCCGCTGACGCCGACGCCGGTACCGACCTCCGCGACCGCGCGGGCGCCCGACAACCGCGCCAGCACCGACAGCAGTGCGCCCACTGCGGGCGTGACCGCGCCGGCGCCCGCGTCGGTCGCCCGTTCGCGGGCAGCGGCGACGATCTGGTCCTCAGTTATGGAGTCCTCGGCGTGTCCCAGCATCGCTTCGACCATGCCCGCAGCGTAGAACCAAAGACGCCGGTGGACGGGCAGGCGCGCCCTAATGCGACCGCGCGACACGCCCGGTCGCGGCGCGCGTTCGCGAGGCCGTCCGCCCAGCGTCGCCCGGTTTCTCAGGTAAACCTCAGATTGCTCATATATCGCACACACCGGGGTGGTGAACGGTAGGCGGATGGATTACGCAGCCTGGCGATCGGGGAATACTTCCGCAGCGATCGAGGTTGGCCGCTACGAGGAAATATCGCCGGTTCGCCCCGGCGCCGAGATCTACCCGCTGGAAGGGGAGGACCCAACAATTCCCACATCCTCACCGACTGCACCTGTCAGCATGTCGCAGTTCGAGCGCTCGTTTGAGTCCGGCTGGGTCGAGGAGCCCGACGAGCCGCAGGGCACCGCCGTGTTCGACGCAACCGGTGACAAGAGCACGATGCCGTCGTGGGACGAGTTGGTCCGTCAGCACGCCGACCGGGTGTACCGGCTGGCCTACCGGCTGTCAGGCAACCAGCACGACGCCGAAGACCTGACCCAAGAGACGTTCATCCGCGTGTTTCGTTCGGTGCAGAACTACCAGCCGGGCACTTTCGAAGGCTGGCTGCACCGCATCACTACGAACCTGTTCCTGGACATGGTCCGCCGCCGGGCCCGCATCCGGATGGAGGCGCTGCCCGAGGATTACGAGCGAGTGCCCGCCGACGAGCCGAACCCCGAACAGATCTACCACGACTCCCGCCTCGGCCCCGACCTGCAGGCGGCACTGGATTCGCTGCCGCCCGAGTTCCGTGCGGCCGTCGTCCTGTGCGACATCGAAGGCCTGTCATACGAAGAGATCGGCGCGACGCTGGGCGTCAAGCTCGGCACGGTCCGCAGCCGGATCCATCGCGGCCGCCAGGCATTGCGCGACTATCTCGCCGCGCACGGCAGCCCCGCTGACATCGTCAAGTCGGCCTGACCTGCCTGTCGAATGCCCTAATGCGCGCTACATTCGAGACCATGGCCGATCGAGGGCATGTGTTCCGCCGCGCCTTCTCCTGGTTGCCGTCGACGTTTGCCGGCCAGAGCGACGCGCCGGTCGGCCCCCGCGAATTCGGCTCCACCGAACATCTGTCCACCGAGGCGATTGCCGCGTTCGTCGACGGTGAGCTGCGCATGACGGCGCACCTGCGCGCGGCTCATCATCTGTCGCTGTGCCCCCAGTGCGTGGCCGAGATCGACGCCCAGCGCCAGGCCCGCGCCGCGCTGCGCGACTCGCGGCCGATCCGCATTCCGACGACGCTGTTGGGCACGTTGGCCCAGATCCCCAACCAGAACGACGAGCCTCCCGAAGGCGCGACGCCGGACGCCGACGACCCGCGCAAGCGCCGGTAGGGTGGCCTCGGACGCTGTGCTCGCATAGCCCACGCCGGTCAGCGGAAGAGGAGCCATTGAGCCCCAACAAGAAGAACAAGGACACGCCCGACGGCACGTCGCCGCCCGCTTCAGGCGACGGTAACGCGACGACTCGCCTTGCGCCGCGTCCGATTTCCCGCCCGTCGGTCGACCCGGCGTCCCGCCAGGCGTTCGGCCGGCCGGCCGGTTTCGACGGCTCGTTCCTCGACGCCGACAAGCATCGCGACCAAGGCGAGTTCACCCCGCGCAACGCCCCGCCCGATCCGGTGCTTGCCGAAGCGTTCGGCAGGCCGTCGGCGGAGGCGGAGTCGCTGCAGCGCCACCCCGCCGACGCCGGAGCGCTCGAGGCCGAGCGGGACGTCGGGGCCGAGATGGCCGCCGACCCGTGGCGTGACCCCGACTCCGCCGCGTCGCTCAGCTCGCCGGCGCTGCCGAAGCCGCAACCCGCGCGGGCGAGCGGAGTTACCGGCAAGCTCGGCGTCCGCGACGTGCTGTTCGGCGGGAAGGTGTCCTACCGGGCGTTGGCCGTGCTGTTGCTCATCGTGGTGGCGGTCGCGTTCATCGGCGGGTGGGTCGGCCGCAAGACCGCAGAGGTTGTCGAGGCGTTCACTACGTCGAAGGTCACGCTGTCGACCAACACGAGCTCGCCGCCGGAGGGCCGGTTCGCGAAAGTGGCTGCGGCAGTGGCTGATTCGGTTGTCACCATCCAGGCGATGAGTGACGACGAAGGCGCGCAGGGCTCGGGCGTCGTGGTCGACGGGCGCGGCTACATCGTCACCAACAACCACGTGATCTCCGATGCCGCGGCCAACCCGAGCAAGTACAAGATCACCGTCGTGTTCAACGACGGCAAGGAAGTGCCGGCCAACCTCGTCGGCCGCGACCCGAAGTCCGACCTGGCCGTGCTCAAGGTGGACAACGTCGACAACCTGACGGTGGCGCAGTTCGGTGACTCCGACAAGCTGCATGTCGGCGACGAGGTGATCGCCGCCGGGGCGCCACTGGGCCTGCGCAGCACCGTGACTCACGGCATCATCAGCGCGTTGCACCGCCCGGTGCCGCTGTCGGGTGAAGGGTCCGACACCGACACGGTCATCGACGCCGTACAGACCGACGCGTCGATCAACCACGGCAACTCCGGTGGGCCGCTGATCGACATGAACGCACACGTGATCGGCATCAATACTGCTGGAAAGTCGTTGTCCGACAGTGCAAGTGGCCTCGGCTTCGCGATCCCGTCGGACGAGGTGAAGAACGTCGTCGACACGCTGATCCGGGACGGGAAGGTCGTGCATCCCACGCTCGGCGTGACCACCCGCTCGGTGAGCAACAACCTGGCCTCCGGCGCGCAGGTGGCCAACGTCAAGGCCGGCGGCCCGGCGGACAAGGGCGGCGTGCTGGAGAACGACGTCGTGGTGAAACTCGGCAACCGGACCGTTGCCGACGCCGACGAGTTCTCCGTCGCCGTGCGTCAGCTCACCATCGGCCAGCCGGCGCCGATGGAGGTGGTGCGCGACGGCCGGCACATCACCCTCACGGTCACCCCGGGCCCGGACGTCTAGTGTTCGCCAACATCGGGTGGGGCGAGATGCTGGTGCTGGTGATCATCGGCCTGGTGGTCCTTGGTCCCGAACGCCTGCCCGGTGCGATTCGCTGGTCGACGAACGCGCTGCGCCAGGCCCGCGACTACGTCAGCGGCGCCACGAAGAACCTGCGCGACGAGCTGGGCCCCGATTTCGACGACCTGCGCGAGCCGCTGGCCGAACTGCAGCGGCTGCGCAACATGGGGCTGTCCCCGCGGGCAGCGCTGACCAAGCACCTGCTCGACGGCGACGACTCGATTTTCACCGGCAAGTTTGAGAAGGCCGTTGATGTGCCGCCGGACGCGCCGACCACCAAGCCCCAAACACCAAGCGGCCCAACACCGTTCGACACCGACGCGACGTAGCCCCGTTCTTCGCTCGCGCTACCGACGCCTTGCGGCTCAGCGGCGCGTGGTGTCGATCCCCAGCGACATTCCCGCCAGCCCGCGCCGGCGCGACGACAGCGCGTCGGCAACGCCGCGCAGCTCCTTGCCGGCCGGTGAGTCGGGCGCCGACAGCACCAGCGGCACCCCGGAGTCACCCGCGGCGACGAGCGCCGGGTCCAGCGGCACCTGACCGAGCAGCGGCACGTCGGCACCGACCGCGCGTGATAGCCGTTCGGCGACCTGACTTCCGCCGCCCGAGCCGAACAGCTGCATCGTGGAACCGTCGGGCATCAGCAGTCCCGACATGTTCTCGACTACGCCAACGATCCGCTGTCGCGTCTGCAGCGCAATCGCGCCCGCCCGCTCGGCGACCTCGGCGGCTGCGATCTGCGGCGTCGTCACCACCAGGATTTCGGCCGTCGGGATCAGCTGAGCCACTGAGATCGCGACGTCGCCGGTCCCGGGCGGCAGGTCCAGCAGCAGCACGTCCAGGTCGCCCCAGTACACGTCGGCGAGGAACTGCTGCAGCGCGCGGTGCAACATCGGGCCGCGCCAGACGACGGGCGTGTTGCCCTGTGTGAACATCGCGATCGAGATCACTTTGACCTCGTGCGCGATCGGCGGCAGAATCATCGACTCGACTTGGGTGGGGCGGTCGGTGACGCCCATCATCCGCGGGATCGAATGTCCGTAGATGTCGGCGTCGAGCAGCCCGACCGACAGGCCGCGGGATGCCATTGCCGCGGCGAGATTGACTGTGACGCTTGACTTTCCGACGCCGCCCTTGCCGGACGCGACGGCGTACACCCGGGTCAGCGAGCCGGGCTGGGCGAACGGGATCACCGGCTCGCGAGCGTCGCCGCGCAGCATCTTGCGCAACTCGGTGCGCTGCTCGTCGTTCATCACGTCGAGGCTGACCTTCACCGCGCCGGTGCCCGGCACGTCGGCGACGGCCCGAGTGACCAGCTCGCTGATCTCGGTCTTCTTCGGGCACGCCGCGGTGGTCAGATAGATCTCGACGTGCACGCTGTGGTCGGGCTCGACCGTGACGGCCTTGACCATGCCGAGTTCGGTGATCGGGCGGCGCAGCTCGGGGTCGATGACTTTGGCGAGCGCCGAGCGCGCGAGTGCTGCGAGTTCTTCTGACATTTGCGTCCGAGTCTACGGTCCGGCGCCCCCGGACCTGGCGGCGCTAGTTGGCGGGGCCGGGCAGCGGACCGGGCGGCGGCGGAAGAACCGGCGGCACGGCGTAACCGGGGGCGGGGGCCAGCGGATCGAACGGCGCGGGTGCCGGCGGCGCGGCGGGCTGAACCGGCGCGGGCGCAGCCGCGGGTGCCGGGTAGGCGATCGGCGCGGGACCGGGTAGCGGACCCGGCGGCGGAACGTTCGCCGGCCCCGGGGCGGGAGCGCTCGGCGGCATCCCCGGCATCATGCCCGGGACCGGCCCCGGCAGCGGCGGAGCCTGCGGACCAGGCATGCCCGGGAACGGGGACGCGGGCTGCGGCGCCACCGCGGGCAGCGCACTCGCGCCGAAGCAGACCAGCGTCGGACAGCCCGGCGACGGCGGCAGCTGGCTCGGGTTCATGCCGGGCGGCACCACCGGCATCTGGTTCGCCACGTCGGTCGAACCGAAGTTCACCAGCTGCATCTGGCTCATCGGGTCGGTCGTCGGCAGACCGAGCACGTTGATCGGCAAGCCGGGGCCAATTCCCTCTGGCCCGTTCTCCATGTGCACGTCGCCCATCGGCGGCACCGGACCGGTGATCGGCGGCAGATCCACCGGCACGACGCCAGTCGCGTACGCCGCCGCCCAGCCCATGACGTTGCGGGCGTACGGCATCGAGTTGTTGTAGCGCAAGATCGAACTGAGCACCTGCGACGAGTCGCGCAGGTTCAGCCCGCCGCTGCACAGGTACCGGGCCGCGGCAAGCGACGCGTCGAACACGTTCTGCGGATCGGCCTTTCCGTCGCCGTCACCGTCGGACGCGTAGCGCGCCCAGGTTCCGGGGAGGAACTGCATCGGGCCCATCGCCCGCGCATACGTGGGCCGACCGTTGGGCGCCATGCTGGAGACGATGATCTCGTTGCCCGGCAACGACCCGTCCAGCGTCGGGCCGTAGATCGGCCGCACTGCGGTGCCGCGGGCGTCGGTGGCGCCGTTGTTGGCGTGCAGCGACTCGATGCGGCCGATGCCGGCCAGCAAATTCCAGCTGATGCCGCAGCTGGGTTGCGCGAGCGACATCATCCGCTCGGCGTTGCGGTACGCCTTGAGCGCAATCGCCGGAATACGAAGAGCGCCAGGCGAATTGACGACTGCGGCGGGTGGGGGAGCCGAAATCGACGCCTCGGGAACGGAGAATTTCGCCGGCGGGCGGCTGACCGGGACCACGGACGGGCCGGTGATCGCGCCGGGGTCTGGTACCGCTGCGGCCAGCATCACGTTCGTGTCCTGCATGGGTGCGTGCACGACGGGTGCGGGGCGCGGTGCGGCGGCTACCGCGCCTGCCAGCACCAATGGGGTACCGACGACGACCAATGCCGTCGCAGGAGTGTGAGCGACCCGGACAACCGCCTGGCGCGCCCACTCAAGGGCGTTGCGGGCCCCCGAGCCTCCCCCAATCTGCACTCACACCACCTGACGTCGTCGGAAGCCCCGCGCCGCAAACGAGCCGGCGCGAACCGGCTTGTGAACTGAATCACCATACCTACTCGGCAACGGATTGGATGCACATTGGTCCACCCGGAATCCTGAACTCGATCCGGCCGGCAGCTAGGTGGCGCGCTTTGCTCGTCGCTCGGCGAGGTCGGCCTTCGACGCGGGCTCGGTTTGCGGCGCCGGCCGTGAGTCTTCGATGACCGCCCGCAATTCGTCGAGTTCGCGGCGCAGATAGTCGCGGGTGGCGACTTCGCCGACCGCCAGCCGCAGTGCCGCCAGCTCACGAGCCAGGTATTCGGTGTCGGCTTTGGTCTGCGCGGCCCGGCGCCGGTCTTCGTCGAGCGACACCCGGTCGCGGTTCTCCTGGCGGTTCTGCGCCAGCAAAATCAGCGGCGCTGCGTAGGCGGCCTGCGTCGAGAACGCCAGGTTCAGCAGGATGAACGGGTACGGGTCCCAGCGCAGGCTGACGGCGCCGACGTTGAGGCCGATCCACACGACGACGATGACGGTCTGCCAGAACAGGTATCGTCCGGTGCCCAGGAATCGGGCGATCGACTCGCTGAACCGCCCGACCGCATCCGGGTCGAAGTTGGGCCGCAGTCGACGCGACGTGCGCGGGGTGTCCAGGCGCTGACGTGCCGACGGCTCGCTCATCTCACCCCTCCGTGCTGGTCAGTTCGGGCTCGTCGATGTGCACCCGCCAGTCGTCGGGCAGCAAGTGATCGAGCACATCGTCGACGGTCACGGCCCCGAGTAGGTGGTTCTCGTCGTCGACCACCGGGCCGCAGACCAGATTGTAGGCAGCGAAGTAGCGGGTCACCGCGGCAAGCGACGCGGACGGCGTCAGGCTCGGCAGATCGCTGTCGACCATGCCGCTGACCAGCGCCGCGGGCGGCTCGCGCAGCAGCCGCTGCAAGTGCACGCAGCCCAGGTAGCGCCCGGTCGGGGTGGCCGTCGGCGGGCGCGCGACGAAAACCAGCGACGACACCGCGGGGGTGAGGTCGGGGTCGCGCACCCGCGCAAGGGCCTCGGCGACTGTCGTGTCGGGCGCCAGAACCACCGGCTCGGACGTCATCAAGCCGCCGGCGGTGTCCGGCGAGTGACTCAGCAGCCGACGGACCGGCTCCGAGTCCTCCGGGTCCATCCGGCGCAGCAGCACCTCTCGATCGACCGGGTTGATCACCTGCAGAAGGTCCACGGCGTCGTCGGGGTCCATCGCCTCGAGCACGTCGGCGGCGCGCTCGGTGTCGAGTTGCATCAGCAGCGCGCGCTGCTCGTCTTCGGGTAGCTCCTGCAGCACGTCGGCGAACCGCTCGTCGTCGAGCGCGTTGATCACCTCGGTGCGCCGCTTGGCGGGCAGGTCGCGGATCGCCTCGGCGACCTCGATCGGCCGCTGCCCCTCGAACTGGTGCAGCAGTTGTGCGACGCCCTGCCCGGGCAGCGCAAGCGCCGACGGCGTCAGGCCCTGCACGTGCTGCCAGTCGACGATGTGGATGTTGCTGCGACGGCCGAGCCGGCGGGGACTGCGCACCGCGACCTTCGTCACCATCCAGTCGCGGGTGCGGGTCTGCTCGATGCCCAGATCCACGACGACGACGTCGATTCCGGCGAGCTGCTCGAGTTCGGGATCCTCGACGCGGACCCGGGTTTCGATGACTTGACCCAGCACCAGCACCTCGCCGGGCCGCTGAGCGAACCGCCGCAGCGACACATTGGCCGTCGTCAGCGTCACTGCGCCCGGGTCGATCGCGGTGACGCGCGTGATGGGCACGAAAATCCTTCGGCGGGTGAGCAATTCGACCACCAGGCCCAGGACCCGCGGCTGCTGGCGGACGATGCTGATGCTGATTACGACGTCGCGGACCCGGCCCATCGATTCGCCATCGGGGCCCAGCACGACCATGCCCGCGAGTCGCGCGGCATACACCCTGTTCACCGATGTCATGAGTGCAAGCGTAAGAGTTAAGCGTGCGAGAAAGCTTGGAGGCCGCGTATCGGCCGCGCCGAACCTGTCTTTCGGTGCCGGCCAGCAGTACCAAGATGATCGAAAAGGCCAAAGGCCTTCCCGCCGACGAGGTGTTCCTCGACCTCGAGGACGCCGTTGCCGTCGACGCCAAGGCGCAGGCCCGAACTCAGGCCGCGGTCGCGCTCGCCGAGCCGGGCTGGGCGGGTCAGCTGCGCGGCGTTCGGGTCAACGACTGGACGACACCGTGGACCTACGCCGACGTCATCGAGGTGGTCTCGACCGTCGCCCAATCGGCAGGCGCTCAACTGGACGTAATGGTGCTGCCGAAGGTCACCGACGTATCGCACATCCATGCGCTCGATCTGCTTCTCACACAACTGGAGACGACCCACGACTTGCCGGTCGGCCGCATCGGTATCGAGGCGCAAATCGAAAATGCAAGAGGCATAAGCAATCTCGATGCGATCGCAGGCGGTCCACGGGTGCAGGCGCTGATCCTGGGGCCAGCCGACTTGATGGCGAGCTTGAATATGCGCACGCTCGTCGTCGGTGAGCAGCCAGAGGGCTACGACGTCGGCGACGCGTATCACCATGTGCTGATGTCGATTCTGATCGCCGCGCGCACGCACGGTGTGCTGGCAATCGACGGCCCCTATCTGAAGGTGCGTGACGTCGACGGGTTCCGCCGGGTCGCCGGACGGTCCGCGGCGCTCGGGTACGACGGCAAGTGGGTGCTGCATCCCGACCAGATCGACGCCGGCAATGAGATCTTCAGCCCGCGGCAGGCCGAATACGACCACGCCGAACTGATTCTCGAGGCCTACGAATGGCATACCTCCGCGGCCGGCGGCGCGCGCGGAGCCGTGATGCTGGGCGACGAGATGCTCGACGAGGCGAGCCGCAAAATGGCGCTCGTGATCGCGCACAAGGGCCGCGCGGCGGGCATGACTCGGCAGGGGGAGCGGTTTGCGCCGCCGAGCTAGGCGTCTTCGGCCGCTTCCGCGCCGGAATCGACGTTTAGCAGGGAAAGTTCGAGTGGATGTCTTCCAAACGTCGATCTCGCTGACAATGCACCTTCGCGCCTAGTACGTCGTGGTGGTGGTGTCCGGCGTCATTGCCGTGACGATGTAGAAGACGATGCAGGCCACGCCCGTGATCGCGCCGATGATCACCGCGGCCAGGGCCAGCCCGTGCCCTTGCTGGCCGGTGCGCTTGGTTTCGTTCATCGCGACCACGCCCAGCACGACCGCGACGATCGACGGAATTCCGCAGAAGCACAGCGGAATCCCGACCAGCGCGGTGACGAACGCGCCGATCGCCTGGCCGTTCGTTCCCTGAGACTGCGCCGCTAGATACGGGTCGTACATGTCGGGGCCACCCTGATATGGGGGCGGGAACGGCGGTGGGTACGGCGGCGGGAATGGCGCTGGCGGCGGATACCCCGGTGGCGGTGGGTATCCCGGCGCGGGCGGCGGATACGACGTCGGGTAGTCGACGGGCGCGTACGGGTCGACCGGCGGCGTCGAGTTCTCCAGCGAGGGGTACTCGTACGCCCGGTTCGGGTCGTCGGGGCCAGTGGTCATCGGTCAGTTAATAGTTCGCGGCCCGCAAGCCCACCCCGATGGCGACCAAGATGATGAACAACACCACCGACGCGGCGCCGACCGCGATTCCGGCGATCGCCATACCGCGGCCCTGTTCGCCGCGCTCCTTGATCTGGTTGAGCGCGATGATGCCGAGCACGATGCCGGCGATCGAGCCGATGCCCCCGATGAAGCAAAACAATCCGAACGGGACGCCGACCACCGATGCGACCAGCGATCCGATCGCCAGGCCGTTGGTGTGCGACTGGGGGGTGGCGTAGGGAGCTGCGTATGGATCGCCGTAGCCCTGGGGATACTGCGGCGGCGGATAGCCACCCATCGGCGGAGGCGGGTACGACGGTGGAGGCCCCGGCGGCGGGGGATACCCAGACGATGGCGGGGGATACCCAGACGGCGGCGGCGGATAGCCAGCCGGGGGCGGCGGATAGCCCGACGGCCCGGACGCGCCGTACGGCGGTTGCTGGCCCGGCTGTTGTTCGCCGGAGGGGTGGTCCGGACCTGTCATGTCGATAACCTAGCCGATCAGGGGTTGCGCTGGAGCGTGCTGCGACGGCCGGGCACGAACAGGGGGACAATCAGCGGATGCGGCTCGTTGGGTATTCGTACGGTGTCCGGCCCGTCCGCAGAATCGTGAGGAGTATGGACCGATGACCAGCCCGATCCCAGCGGGGCAGAACCCGAACACGCCTCTGTCGAACCCGCGCCGGCCGGCGCTGCCGACGCCGCCGAAAGGCTGGCCGATCGGCTCCTATCAGACCTACGCCGAGGCGCAACGCGCCGTCGACTATCTGTCGGACCAACAGTTCCCGGTCGAGCAGGTGACGATCGTCGGCGTCGACCTGATGCAGGTCGAGCGGGTCACCGGCCGGCTGACGTGGCCGAAGGTGCTCGGCGGCGGCGTCGTCACCGGTGCCTGGCTGGGCATCTTCATCGGCCTTGTGCTGGGGATGATCACAGGTAACACCTGGGGTTCGTTGATCACCGGCGTGATCGCCGGGGTGGTGTTCGGCCTGATTACCTCGGCGGTGCCGTACGCGATGGCGCGTGGCACAAGAGATTTCAGTTCGACGATGCAGCTGGTCGCCGGCCGCTACGACGTGCTGTGCGATCCGCAGAACGCGGAAAAGGCGCGAGATTTGCTGGCCCGCTTGACCATTTAGCCCTCCCGCAGCCGCGCCGCAGCTCAGGATCGTCGTGCGCACGTCAGACGTGTTGCAAATCACGTGTGTCTGGCTCTACGGTTTTGCGCGCGGGAGGTTCCCGCTGATGAGCCGCTTGGGCGAGTAAGCAACGGCTCTGATTTCTCAGGCGGGAGGCGGTCGTGCCGGAGGCGACGCTGGTCGGTCGGCTCTGCGCGGCGGCAGTAGCGGCCCTGACCACGGCGTCGGTGGTGTCCGCATGCGGCTCCGGCGAGAGCGGCGTCGTCGTCAACATGTACGTCTCCGCGAACGAGTCGGGTACGTTTGCCGCCGCGGCCGATGACTGCAACAAGGAGTTCGCCGGCCGGTTCCGCATTCACCAGATGATGCTTCCCCGCGAGGCCGACGATCAGCGGTTGCAGCTGGCTCGGCGGCTGACCGGAAACGACCGCACGCTCGACGTGATGGCGCTCGACGTCGTCTGGACGGGGGAGTTCGCAAAGGCCGGCTGGGCGCTTCCGCTGTCGGACGACCCCGCGGGCCGGGCGGAAGCCGACGCCACCTCGGACACTCTGCGTGGACCGATGGAGACCGCGAAGTACGACGGTCGGCTTTATGCCGCTCCGATCACCACCAACACCCAATTGCTTTGGTACCGCGCCGATTTGATCCCGAACCCGCCTACCGATTGGGGCGGAATGGTCAAAGAGGCGACGCGCCTTCACGAGGCGGGCGAGCCGAGCTGGATCGCCGTGCAGGGCAAGCAGTACGAAGGACTGGTCGTCTGGTTCAACACGTTGCTGGTCAGCGCCGGCGGCCAAATCCTTTCCGACGACGGCAAATCCGTGACGCTGACGGACACTCCGCAACACCGCGATGCCACCGTGAAAGCGCTGCAGATCATCAAGAGCGTCGCCACCGCGCCAGGGGCGGACCCCTCGATCACCCAGAGCAACGAGGAATCCTCGCGCTTGGCACTCGAGCAGGGCAACGCGGCGCTCGAAGTGAACTGGCCGTTCGTGTTGCCGTCGATGTTGGAGAACGCCGTCAGCGGCAGCGTTAAGTTCTTGCCGCTGTCCGACCGAAAGGATCTCACCGCCGCGCTGCACGACGGCAAGTTCTCGCCCGACCCCGCGCAGTTCGCCGCCGCGTATCAGGCCGCCTCGCAGAAGTTCAAGTTCGCTCCGTATCCGGGCGTCATTCCTGGCCAGCCGGCCAGGGTCACGCTCGGCGGCCTGAACCTGGCCGTCGCCAAGACCACGCAACACAAAGCCGAAGCGTTCGAAGCCGTTCGGTGTCTGCGGCGTCCCTCGACCGACCGGCAGATCGCGACCAAGGGCGGGCTCGCCCCCGTCCGCACGTCGTTGTATGACGACGCGCAGTTCCAGCGCGACTATCCGGCGTACGCGGTCATCCGTTCGCAACTCGACAACGCGGCTGTCCGGCCGTTGACACCGGCGTGGCAGGCGATGTCGATCCGCATCGCGGCCACGCTGGCCCCGATCACCACGATCGACCCGGAGACCACCGCCGACAAGCTCGCCGACGAGGTGCAGAAGGCCCTCGACGGCAAGGGGCTGATCCCATGACGGCAGCCACCGGGGAGCGCCGCTCAGAGCGTCGGCTCGCCTATCTGCTCATCACCCCGGCGGTGCTGCTGATGCTCGCGGTCACCGCCTACCCGATCGGCTACGCGGTCTGGCTGAGCCTGCAGAAGGTCAGTCTCACCACCCCTGGCGACACGACGTTCGTCGGGCTGGCGAACTACCAGACGGTGCTCACCGACCGGTACTGGTGGACGGCGTTTGTCGTCACGGTCGTCATCACCGCGGTGTCGGTGGCGATCGAATTGGTGCTCGGCCTTGCGCTCGCACTCGTCATGCACCGCACGATCGTAGGAAAGGGCATGGTCCGCACCGCCGTGCTCATCCCGTACGGGATCGTTACCGTCGCCGCGTCGTACAGCTGGTATTACGCGTGGACACCGGGCACTGGCTACCTGGCGAACCTGCTACCGCACGGCAGTGCCCCTCTGACACATCAGATTCCGTCGCTGGGCATCATCGTCCTCGCCGAGGTGTGGAAGACGACGCCGTTCATGGCGCTGCTTCTGTTGGCCGGGCTCGCGCTGGTGCCCGACGAACTTCAGCGCGCCGCCGAAATCGACGGCGCCGGAGCGTGGAAGCGGCTCGTGAAGGTCACCTTGCCGTTGATCAAGCCGGCGATCCTGGTCGCACTGCTGTTCCGGACGCTCGACGCGTTCCGCATCTTCGACAACATCTACATCCTCACCGGGGGCGCCAACAACACCTATTCGGTGTCAATTCTGGGCTACGACAACCTGTTCAAGGCGTTCAACCTCGGGCTCGGCTCGGCGATCAGCGTGCTGATCTTCATCTGCGTCGCGGTGATCGCGTTCATCTACATCAAACTGTTCGGGACGTCGGCACCCGGCGCGGACGGGGAGCGGCGATGAGCGCTTGCGCGAAGAGCAGAGGGCCGCGATGAGCGCAGCGCGCCGAACGTGGTGGGTGGTCGTCGACATCCTGGTGCTGGTCTATGCGCTGTTCCCGGTGCTGTGGATTTTGTCGCTGTCACTCAAACCGACGTCGACGGTCAAGGACGGCAAGCTGATTCCGTCGTCGATCACGTTCGAGAACTATCGCGAGATCTTCCGCGGCGACCTGTTCGGTCCGGCCCTGCGCAATTCGATCGGCATCGGGGTGATCACCACGGTGATCGCCGTGGTGATAGGCGCCATGGCGGCCTATGCCGTTGCGCGGCTGGCTTTCCCGGGCAAGCGGGTGCTCGTCGGCGTGGCACTGCTGATCGCAATGTTTCCGCAAATCTCGCTGGTGTCACCGCTTTTCGACATCTCCCGGGCGCTGGGCCTGTTCAACACCTGGCCCGGCCTGATCATCCCGTACATCACGTTCGCGCTGCCGCTGGCCATCTACACTCTGTCCGCGTTTTTCCGCGAGATCCCGTGGGATCTGGAGAAGGCCGCAAAAATCGACGGCGCGACGGCGGGTCAGGCGTTTCGCAAGGTGATTGTTCCACTGGCCGCGCCGGGAATCGTCACCGCCGCGATCCTGGTGTTCATCTTCGCGTGGAACGACCTGCTGCTGGCAATCTCGCTGACCGCCACCACGAGGTCGATCACCGCGCCCGTCGCGATCGCGAATTTCCCAGGCAGTTCGCAATTCGTCGAGCCCACCGGCTCGATTGCGGCCGGCGCAATGGTGATCACCATACCGATCATCGTGTTTGTTCTAATCTTCCAACGACGGATTGTCGCCGGTTTGACGTCCGGCGCAGTGAAGGGATAGTCATGGCCGAGATCGTGTTGGACAGGGTGACGAAGAGTTACCCCGACGGCACCACGGCCGTAAAAGATTTGTCGGTGTCGATTGCCGACGGCGAATTCATCATTCTCGTCGGGCCGTCGGGCTGCGGTAAATCCACGACGCTGAACATGATCGCGGGGCTCGAGGAAATCACGTCCGGCGAACTGCGCATCGGCGGCGAGCGGGTAAACGACAAGGCGCCCAGAGACCGCGACATCGCGATGGTGTTCCAGTCGTACGCGCTGTACCCGCACATGACCGTGCGCCAGAACATCGCTTTTCCGTTGACGCTGGCCAAGATGAAGAAGCGCGAGATCGCCGCGAAGGTCGAAGAAACTGCGAAAATCCTTGACCTGACCGAGCTTTTGGACCGCAAGCCGGCCAGCCTGTCCGGCGGCCAGCGGCAGCGGGTCGCGATGGGCCGCGCGATTGTGCGCAGCCCCAAGGCTTTTCTGATGGACGAGCCGCTGTCGAATTTGGACGCGAAGCTGCGTGTGCAGATGCGCGGCGAGATCTCCCGGCTGCAGCGTCGGCTCGGTACGACGACGGTGTACGTCACCCACGACCAGACCGAAGCGATGACGCTGGGTGACCGGGTGGTGGTGATGCTGGCCGGTGTCGCGCAGCAGATAGGCACACCGCAAGAGCTGTACGACACGCCCGCGAACCTGTTCGTCGCCGGGTTCATCGGCTCGCCGGCGATGAACTTCTTCCCTGCCAGCCTCACTGACGTCGGGGTCAGCCTGCCGTTCGGCGACGTCACGCTGACGCCGCAGGTGCACGACGTGCTCGCGCAGCACAGCACGCCGGCCAACGTGATCGTCGGCATCCGGCCGGAACACCTCGACGACGCCGAGCTGATCGACACGTACCAGAAGCTGCGGTCGCTGACGTTCCAGGCGAACGTCGACCTGGTGGAGTCGCTCGGTGCGGAGAAGTTCGTCCACTTCACCGTCGACGGCGCGTCGGTGCAGTCAGCTCAGCTCGCCGAGCTGGCCACCGAATCAGGCTCAGGCGAAAACGAGTTCGTCGCAAGGCTTCCCGCTGCGTCGGCGGCGAAGGCCGGCGAAGGTATCGAGTTGGCGTTCGACACCACCAAGATCGCGATTTTCGACGCCGACTCCGGCGTGAACCTCACGATTCCGCCTCACGGCGAGTGACCGACGAGATCCGTGCGCATCTGCGTGCCCACTTCGGACGCGATCCCGACGTCGCGAGTGTGACGTTCGTCGGGCTGCAGCCGATCGACGTGCTGCGGTTCGGGCCGGACGACGACGGCGTCACTTCCTATGTGTCCGTGGGCGGTTCGCGACATGCGGAAGGAACGCCGGCGGAAGTTGCGGTGAGCCTGCGCGCCGGGTCGGTGCTGAAAGGGCTTGCGCGCAGCGTGGCCGTGCTCGCCGCTGCCCCTGCGGTGGAGGGCCTAGTGCTGACGCCCGACGCGCTCGTCGACCTCGGCCAGTCGCTGTGGCAGGGCGCGCCGTTTACCGCAATACTGTTGGGCCGCAGCGAGATTCAGCCCGTCGAGAACATGGAGTTTCTGCAAGCGATTCCCATCACCGCCAACGAGGCGGCGTGGGTGCGGCTCAAAGGCCCCGACGCGATGCGGGAGGCCTGGCGCCAGGATGGGGTCGATGTGCTGGATCCGGCGCGGCCGGCGGCACGTCCCAGCTAGCGTTCCCCGGACGAGTAGACGCGGAATCGCATTACCAGCCACGTGGTAATGCGATTTCGCGTCTGCTCGCGGTGAAGAAGTCAGAGCCACTCGTTGCGCCGGAACACGCGGTACAAAATGAAGCAGACCACGAACATCAGCCCCAACGCCGCCGGATACCCCCAGAGCCAATGCAATTCGGGCATGTGGTCAAAATTCATGCCATAGATGCCTGCGACGGCGGTTGGCACGGCGGCGATCGCCACCCACGCCGAAATCTTGCGCATGTCGATGTTCTGCTGCATCGCGACCTTACCGAGCGCGGCGTTGACCAGTGAGCTGAGCATGTCGTCGTAGCTGGTGATTCGGTCGGACGCCTGGATCTGGTGGTCGAGAACGTCGCGCATGTAGCGCATGACCTCGATGGAGACCAGATCGTTGTGGTCGGTCCCGAGCCGTTGCAGCGCGGTCGTCAGCGGGCTGACCGACCGGCGCAGTTCGACGACCTCGCGCTTGAGCAAGTAAATGGACTCGATGTTGGTGTGTTTGCGCGGCGAGAAGATGTCCACTTCCATTGCGTCGATGTCGGTTTCGATCAAATCGGTGACATCCAGGTAGCTGTCGACGACGTGGTCGGCGATCGCGTGCATGATCGCGTACGGACCGAGCTTCATGATCGCGGGCGACGAGTCGATTCGCTTGCGGACGGCCGCCAGGCCGCCGTGTTCGCCGTGTCGCACCGTCACGACGAAATCGGCGCCGACGAAGATCATGATCTCGCCGGTCTCGACGATCTCGCGGGCGTTGGCGACGGACTCGTGCTCGACGTAGTTGACGGTCTTCAGCACGAGGAAAAGAGTCTTGTTGTAGCGCTCCAGCTTTGGCCGCTGATGCGCATGCACCGCATCCTCGACCGCGAGCTCATGAAGCTGAAATACGTCGGCGACCGTTTGCATCTGATGCTCGTCCGGCTCGTGCAGCCCGATCCAGACGAACGCCTCCTTGCCCTCGCGTTCAAGCTCGCGCACCTTCGCGAGCGCGGCCGCGTGGGTGAACTTGCCGGACAGCCGCTGCCCGTCGGCGTACACGCCGCAGTCGACCATCACCCGGTCGATGGGCAAGTGGTCGCTCGGGGGCTCAGCGGGTTTGCCGCGCACGACCGGGCGCAGTTGAGGCGGCAACGCGGGAAACGATGGCATCGGTGGACATTCTTGTCGCGAGCGGCTCCTCGCGCGGGTGTTTTGGCGGTGCGATAGTTTCGTCGCGAACCGTCGTCGTCCCAAGGAGCACTTCACCGTGAGCGCATCTCCCCTCAAGGTCGCCGTCACCGGCGCCGCCGGCCAGATCGGCTACAGCCTGCTGTTCCGCCTGGCCAGCGGCTCGTTGCTGGGCCCCGACCGCCCGATCGAGCTGCGTCTGCTCGAGATCGAGCCGGCGCTCAAGGCGCTCGAGGGTGTCGTGATGGAGCTCGACGACTGCGCGTTCCCGCTTCTGGCCGGCGTGCAGATCGGCGCGGACGCCACCAAGATCTTCGACGGCGTGAACCTGGCGCTGCTCGTCGGTGCGCGCCCGCGCGGTCCGGGCATGGAGCGCAGCGACCTTCTGGAGGCCAACGGCGCGATCTTCACCGCGCAGGGCAAGGCGCTCAACGATGTTGCCGCCGAAGACATTCGGGTCGGAGTGACGGGTAACCCGGCGAACACCAACGCGCTAATCGCGATGACGAACGCCCCCGACATTCCGCGCGAGCGGTTCTCCGCGCTGACCCGCCTCGACCACAACCGCGCGATCAGCCAGCTGGCCCGCAAGACCGGCGCCAAGGTCACCGACATCAAGAAGATGACGATCTGGGGCAATCACTCGGCGACGCAGTACCCCGACGTCTTCCACGCCGAGGTCGGCGGCCGCAACGCCGCCGAGGTCGTGGGCGACCAGGACTGGATAGAGAACGACTTCATCCCGACCGTCGCCAAGCGCGGCGCGGCGATCATCGACGCGCGCGGCGCCAGCTCGGCCGCGTCGGCCGCGTCGGCAACCACCGACGCGGCCCGCGACTGGCTGCTGGGCACACCGCAGGGCGACTGGGTGTCGATGGCGGTCGTCTCCGACGGCAGCTATGGGGTTCCGGAGGGCCTGATCTCGTCCTTCCCCGTCACCACGAAGGACGGCAACTGGACGATCGTGGAAGGGCTGGAGATCGACGACTTCTCGCGGTCCAGGATCGACAAGACGACCGCCGAGCTTGCCGACGAGCGCACGGCCGTCACCGAACTCGGGTTGATCTAGGGCGGGCACAACCCAACTCGCCGCACCATGTGGATCACTCTTTTGGTGATGGCTCTGGCAGTCAGCTTGGAACCGTTCCGGGTCGGCATGACCGTCTTGCTGCTGAACAAGCGCAGGCCGATGCTGCATCTGCTTGCGTTCCTGTGCGGCGGTTTCGCGATGGGAACGACCGTGGGTCTGGTGGTGCTGTTCCTCGTTCGGCCCAGGCTGACCGGGTCTGCGCACTTCACCGTGCCCAAAGTGCAGATCGTGATCGGCGTCGTTGCTCTGCTTGTGGCCGCGCTGCTGGCAACCAACGTCTTGCCGAGCCGGTTCGAGCGGCCCTACCCGGGCCTGCGGGCACGCCGATTCCTCGACGGTCGGTCGGCGTGGTTATCGGGCGTTGCGGGGCTTGGGCTCGCGCTGCCGTCCGTCGACTATCTGGCGGTGCTGGCCGTCATTCTCGCGTCCGGTGCCGCGGCCAGCACGCAAGTCGGTGCGCTGCTGACGTTCAACGTGGTGGCCTTCGCACTGGTTGAGATCCCGCTGGTGGCTTATCTTTTGGCGCCGGACCGGACGCGCGCGCTGATGGCCGCGCTGCACGGGTGGATCCGCTCGCGTGGTCGCCGGGCGATTGGCGCGCTAATCGGCGGGTTGGGCTGCGTGCTGCTTGTGGCCGGGCTTGTCGGACTTTGACGCCGTCATGGCTGGTGATGATTCAACACATACTGGGCGCCAGCGAGAATCTGCGAAATCGGATCGGCGCCGCCGCCGAATGCGGCCTGAGTGGCCGGCGCGGTGACGGCCGCGGGGTCGTAGCCCTTCACCGGGTCGACTTCGACCGGAGCGGTCGCCGGATCGTCGTTTCGTGAATATCCCGCATCCACCATCGGTTTCAGCACTGCGTCAAGCTGATTCAGCGTGCCTTCGTCAACGCCGAGGTATTTGAAGGGCAACACCAACGGGAGGTGCTTCTCGGGAATCAGGTACGTCGTCGTCTTCGCGCCCTTGGAGTTGACTGTCGTCCTGATGTTCTGCGGCGGCACCATGCTCGGGTTGGTGAAGGCCACGGCGGTGTGGCCGGTCGCGAGACCTGCGACCGCGTTGGCGAGGGACATCCAGTTGTCCGGCCTGTCTGGCCAGTCGGCGATGCTGTCATAGGCAGAGACGAATTGGTATGTGTCGTACTGGCTTTCGACCGGAGCGGGTATGCGGTAATCCAGTGCCGGAACGACGCTGCCGACCGGAAACATCTGGGTCAGGAAACTTTCACCGAAGGCGTGACGCGCAACCGGGTCACCGTACGTCGCGAAGCTCAGTTGCTCCGGCGGCGGTGCGCTCGGGTCGTTGGCGAGCCGCGCCTTCAGGGCGTCGAGCACCAGCGCACCCTCGGACAAGCCGATTGTGGTCCCCGGACCGCCCTCGCGAATCGCAGCGTCGAGGTTGTTCTCTCCGACGTCGACCGACTCGCCGACGCTGGGCCCGTCGACACCCAGGCCTGGGAACGATTTGTCCAGCTGGCCCGCGCCGGGGAACAACCGGCCCAGGACATGTCCCTGGACTTGTCCTGCGGGATAGTCGACGATCTGGCGCTGCAGACCTGGGAACCACTGCGCGCCCGTGCGCCGGATGTACTCGTCGTAGGGGATTCCCAGAACGTGCGCACCACCCAGCGCGTACCCCCGCCCCGGGGTGCCCAGTTGCGAGGCCCCCGGAGTCGGCGTGTCGTTGGTGGGCGTGTCGTCGGCTGCGGCGACCCCGAAGCCGAAACATCCTGCGGCGCCAGTGGTTATCAGCGCGGTGACCGTTGCGAGTAGTCTGCGCATCCGTGCTCTCGCCTGTTCCTGAATGCCTGACTCCTCAACACGCCGCACCGAAGCGACCTTACTCCGCCTGCCCGGCAGCCGACCGGGTCAGCTGCCGCCGTCTCAGCCGTGACGGCCACCAGTTCGCCCGGCCCACCAAGGTGGCCATGGCGGGCACCGTGACGGTCCGTACCAGGAAGGTGTCCAGCAAGACACCGATGCCGATCACGAAGCCGCCCTGAACGACTGTGCTGATGCTGGAAAAGAGCAGCCCGCTCATGGAGGCGGCGAAGATCAGCCCTGCCGCGGTGATCACGCCCCCGGTTGACGTCAAGGTGCGAATGACGCCGTACCGTCTGCCGTCGGGGGACTCGTCGCGCATTCGCGACACGAAAAGAAGGTTGTAGTCGGCGCCCACCGCAACCAACACCACGAAGGCGAGCGGGGGCACACTCCAGTGCAGTTGCTGGCCGAGCCCGAATTGAAACACCAGGACGCTGATACCGAGTGCCGCGAAATACGAAATCACCACGGAGGCAACCAGATAGAGCGGTGCGACGACGGCGCGCAGGAGTGCAATCAACGTGATCAGGACGACGGCGAGGGTGACCAGGATGATGAATCGGATGTCGCGTTCGTAGTAGTCGCGGGTGTCGCGCAACGCGGCAGGGAACCCTCCCATCGACATTGTGGCGTCGGCCAGCGTGGTGTTCGGTTGGGCTCCCCGCGCGGTGTCATAGATGGTGGTGACTTGATCCATCGCCTCGGTGCTGAACGGATTCAGTTTGGTCTGAACCAAATACCGCACCGAGTGGCCGTCCGGCGAGATGAACATCTTCGCCGCCTTCTTGAAATCCTCCAGCTTCAGAACCTCCGGCGGAACGTTGAACCCCGCCATGGACGGTGCCGCCGCATCGTCTTTCATCGACAACAGAAATGCCGACGCCTGATCGAGCCCGGAACCCATCAGCTTGATTTGGTCGACGAGTTGGTCCACGCCGGTCGCCACTTGCTGGCTGCCGCTGGCGAGGCGGTCGGCGCCCTGCTGGAGTTTGGTCAGACCCGCCTGAGGTCCCGCGGGTTGATCCAGCCCCATGCTGTGCATCGCCTTGGACACGCTCGCAAGCGCACCGTTCAACTGGTCGACCGTTGCGGTGAGGGTCTGCTTGTCCCCGAACCCCTGCAGTTGTCGAGACAGATCGCTGATCTGGTCCAGGCTTCCGTCGTTGCGCGCGTTGACAAGTCGCTCGAACTGAGCGCGGGTGTCGCTGCAGGACGGGTTGGCGTCGCACACCGCATTGCCTTGCAGCGCCGCCAGCACGGGGCCCACCCAGACGAACATGTCCCTGACCGCACCGAAGTTCACGCCGAGCGAGTTGCCGAGCGCGTTGATGCTTGCGACGAGCTTGGCGGCGGTCTCGACCTCCTTGACCAACCTGCCGCCGCCGTATTGACTTCTCATTGACGAGAACGCGTTGATCAGGCTCTGGATACTTGGGGCGATCTGGTTGATCTGGGCGCGCACATCTTTGAGGCTGTCGGCCAGCGTGCTGGCCCCGTTCGCCAATCGGTTGAGATCGCCTGCGTTGTCGTTGATTTGGGCCGAGCCCTCGGCCAGTCGATCACCGACCAGACCCGCCTGATAGGTCGCGCGGAACTCGTCCGGCACGGTGCCAAGCGGTCGGGTGATCCCGCTGACGAGAGCGACATTCGGCAGCTGACTGACTCGCTGCGCCATCTGCTCCAAGTCCGCGAGGGCCTGTGGGGTGCGTAGGTCGTGTGGTGACCGGACGAGGATGTATTCGGGGATGGACTGGCTGACGTCGAAATGGCGTTCCAGCGCGGCGTACCCGACCGAACTCGGCGCCGACGGTCCCAGCGCTTTGCGGTCGTCGTAGTTGTAATGCACCAAAGTTGCACAGCTCGCGAGGATGGCCAACGCGAGCAGGCTGGCGACCAGATGAACCTTCGGCCGCCGCGCGATTCGTATGCCCGATCGTCGCCAGAACCGTGTGGTGAGTTCGCGACGCGGCCTGACCCAGCCGCGGGGGCCCGCGAGGACGAGAATCGCCGGCAACAACGTGATGGCGGCAAGGAATGCCACGCCGATTCCGATGGCCGACGACACACCGATAGTGGAGAACACCCCCATCTTGGCGAAACTTATTCCGAGAAAGGTGATTCCGACCGTCGCCGCGGAGGCGGTGATCACCTTCCCGACCGAGATCAACGCCCGCTTCACCGCGTCGTCGCAATCCGAGCCGAGCCGAAGGTAGTCGTGATAGCGGC